>CAIZQU010000013.1 GCA_903935205.1 uncultured cyanobacterium
CGGCGGGCGGGACACCGCCCACCCCTCCTGCAGCCCCGCCTCGCGGCCAGCCCCCCCCCCCCCCCCGGAGGGCCGAGGGATGGAAGCGGCGCGATCGGATCCGTGTCGTCGGCTTCCAGGCCAGTCAGACTCTCTGCCGTAGCGATGGGCGGTGCCGCCGCCGGACCATGACCCTCCCCCCCGCCCGCGAGTCCGCCATGAGCCGTGAAGAACAGCGCCAGGCGATGCGCGCCCTGCGCGAGGGCCTGATCGCCGAGCTCGAAGAGCTCTACCGCCACGCCTTCGACCGCATCTCCGAACAGAACCTGGGCGAAGGCGCCATCGCCCGCCTCACCCAGTTGCTGCTGCGCTCCCGCGAGGCGGCGATCACACCGCTGCAGCAGGAGATCGAGGCGCCGCTGATCACCCGCGCCCCGGGATCATGAACGGCGGCAGCTGGCTGGAAGAACTGGAGGCGCAGCTGGAGCAGCGGCTGGAATCGTTCCTGCGGGCCAATCCCCAGCAGGAGACTCTGCTGGCGGAGCAGGAGCAGCGGGAGCGGCAGCAGCGGCTGCTGGGCGAGCGGCTGCGGTTGCGACAGGAGGCGGAGCTGCAGCGCCAGGGTCTGCTGCGGCTGGCGGGGGAGATTCGCCAGTGGCGGGAGCGGGTGGAGCGGGCCCGCCAGGCCGGCGCCGGCGACCTGGCGGGCCGGGCCGAGGCCCACATCACCACGCTGATGGAACAGGGCCGCAGCCGCTGGCAGACCCTCGGCGAGCTGGGGGAACGGTTCTCGACGGTGGAGCGGGACCTGGAGCAGCTCACCACCGGCCCCGCCGCCGGCGCCGCGGCCCAGACCGGCCGGCCGGACAGCCCGCCCCGGACTCCCAACCCGATGGAGGAACTGGAGCGGGCCTGGGCCAGCTTCGAGACCGAGCAGGAGTTGGAGTCCCTGAGACGGCGCCAGGGCTGAGGCGATGGGATTTCTGCTCTCCAAACTGCTGCCGCAGCTGGTTTACCCCCTGGGCGCCTCCCTGGTGCTGCTCAGTCTTGGCCTGCTGGGACGGAGGCGCCGCTGGGGGCCCCTGCTCTCGACCGCCGGGCTGGCGCTGCTCTGGCTGGCATCGATGCCGCTGCTCAGCCGGCAGCTGGTGCGGAGCCTGGAGGATCGGGCAACGGCGCTGACCCCGACACCGCTGCCCAGGGCCGATGCGGTGCTGGTGCTGGGGGGAGGCCTGGTGCCTCCCCTGCCCCCCAGGCGTCGGGTGGAGGTATCGGATGCGGCGGATCGGTTGCTGACCGGAGTGGATCTGATCCGTCAGGGGAAGGCCCCCTGGCTGGTGGTCTCGGGGGGCCGGGTGAGCTTCAGCAGCGACGACCCCCAGCCCCCCGAAGCCAGCTACGCCGCCACCCTGGCGGTGGAGCTGGGGGTTCCGCCCGATCGGATCGTGCGCAGCGAAAGCCCGCGCAACACCGCTGAGGAGGCCGTGGCGATCGGCGCCATCGCCCGGGAGCGGGGCTGGCAGTCGCTGCTGCTGGTCACCAGCGCCACCCATCTGCCTCGGGCCACGGCCACCTTTCGGCGCCGTACCAACCTGCGGATCGTGCCGGTGGCCTGCGACTACCAACTGCCGGCGCGCAGCCGGTCCGGCCGAGCCACGGGTGAAAGCCTGCTGCTGGATCTGCTGCCAAGTTCCGAGGCCCTCACCGCAACCACCCGCTCGCTCAAGGAGCTGCTGGGACTCGGGGTGTATCGACTGCGGGGCTGGCTCTGAGGCCTCCGTTGCCGCATCCCGTGTCTTTGCGCCAGGAGCCTGTTGCGCGCAGCCGTATCGGCCCCAGACCCATGGGACGTTTCAGCCCTTGAGCGAACAAGACTCGCCCGAAGGTTTTGTCAGCATGGAGATTGCGGCGCCGTGCCAAAGGGAAGAATGGTTGCGCTGCAGTAAATCTCGCGATGGAGGTGCTGAGGTGTTGCTGCTGCCCTGCGTCTGAGGATGGGGCCGTGACAGGCACCCGTTCGGGTCTGACTCTGTCTTGTCTCTGTCTTGTCTCTGTTCGGGACCTGGCCTGCCGACCCGGGCGCAACGGGCGACTAGCCCTTGGGGGCCGGCGGCACCAGGCTCACGCCCTCCGGGGGAGGCGTCGGATCGGGATCGGCGATCAGCATGTGCTGCAGCACGATCTCGGGACGCTCACTATCGCGCCAGCGGATCCGGTAGGCAGGCATCTTGGTGCCGCGGCTGGTGGTCTGCTCCACCGGCTCCATCACCCAGCCGCGGCGCGAGCGCCCCTGGGGATTGCGCTTCACCACAGCATCGGCGTGTTTGAAGCGAAAACCGACGCGCTCGCCGCTCATGGAATGGAGTGCCCCGCTGGAGAAAATGCCCACGGCACCATTATCCCATTGCGCCCTCCCCGCCCTCCGCAGCGGATCGGCGGGGGAGCCTCAGGCCTGAGCGGCGCCGGCCGCCGGCGGGCGGCTTTCGGGTCGCAGCAACGGAAAGGCGATCACATCGCGGATCGAGGGGCTGTCGGTGAGCAGCATCACCAGACGGTCGATGCCGATGCCCAGGCCTCCGGTGGGGGGCATGCCCACCTCCAGGGCGTGGAGGAAATCCTCATCCACGGTCTGGGCCTCCGGATCCCCGGCCCGGCGGCGCTCCTGCTGGACTTCGAGGCGACGGCGCTGATCGATGGGGTCGATCAGCTCGCTGAAGGCATTGGCGGTCTCCCGGCCGACGATGAACAGCTCGAAGCGCTCCACCAGTCCGGGCTTGCTGCGGTGGGCCCGGGCCAGGGGTGAATTCTCCACCGGGTAATCGAGCACGAAGGTGGGCTGGATCAAGGAGGCCTCCACCGCCTGCTCGAAGGCCTCCACCAACAGCCGGCCCAAGCCATCGGCGGCGGCGGGCACCTCCAGTCCGGCGGCGGCCATGGCCACGGCGGCAAGGGCCCGGCTCCGGGCCGGATCGGGGTCTGCGAAGGCCTGGAAATCGAGGCCGGTGGCCTCGTGCACCAGATCGTGCATGGTGGCCCGGCGCCAGGGAGGCGTCAGATCGACCGCGGTGCCCTGATAGTTGATCACGGTGCCGCCGCAGACCTCGCGGGCCGCCGCCACGATCAGCTGCTCGGTGAGATCCATCATGCCGTGGTAATCGGCATAGGCCTGGTAGATCTCCACCGAGGTGAACTCGGGGTTGTGGCGGGTGCTCACGCCCTCGTTGCGGAAGATGCGACCCAGCTCGTAGACCCGCTCGAAGCCCCCGACCACCAGCCGCTTGAGGTGGAGTTCGGTGGCGATGCGCAGGGTGAGGGGTAGATCGAGGGCGTTGTGATGGGTTTCGAACGGCCGGGCGTCGGCACCGCCGGCCTCGGTCTGCAGCACCGGTGTCTCGATCTCGAGAAAGCCGCGATCATCCAACCAGCGCCGCAGGGTGCTGACGATGCGGGCTCGGCGGCGGAAGGTCTCGCGGGTATGGGGGGAGACCACCAGATCGAGATAACGCTGGCGGTAGCGCTTCTCGACATCGGCCAGGCCGTGCCACTTGTCCGGCAGGGGCTGCAACGCCTTGCTGAGCATCGTCCAGTCGGCCACTTTCACCGAGAGTTCGCCGCGATCGGTGCGGCGCAGGCTGCCGGTGACGCCGATCCAGTCGCCCGCATCGACCAGGGAGGTGAGCTGGCTGAAGACCTCGGGATTGTCAGGATGGGCCGCCTGGAGGGCGCTTTTTTCGATGTAGAGCTGGATCGTGCCACTCTCATCGGCCAGGGTGAAGAAGGCCAGCTTGCCCATCACCCGCCGCGTCATCACCCGGCCGGCCACCGACACCACCCCATCGCGCTCCTCTCCGTTGGCCAGGTCGGCATGGGCCTGCTGCAGCGCCTCGGTGGTGTGGCTGGGGCTGTAGCCGAGGGCATAGGGGGGACGGCCGAGGGCTTCGAGGCTGCGGGCCTTCTCCAGACGGGTCTCGCGCAGATCCGACAAGGGATTCGGGGAGGATGCGGGCCCATCCTGCAGGAACGCCGACCCCCGGGTTCAGCGGGGCGGCCGCGGGCGAGGGATCAGCCGGCTGCGGCCAGGGAGTTGTCACCCATGCGCTGGGAGGCGTAGCCGGTGCCACGCACGGTGAGGATCAGCTCAGGGTTGCGGGGATCGGGTTCGAGCTTGCCCCGCAGGCGGGCCACGTACACATCCACCACCCGCAGGTCGGCGGCGCGACGCGGGGGATAGCCCCAGAGCTGCTCGAGGATCTCAGCCCGCGGCACCACGCGGCCGGGTTCGCGGAAGAGCAGCTCGAGCAGGCTGAATTCGGTGTAGGTCAGGGCGATCCGCGCCCCATCGCGGGTCACCTGGCGGCGGTTGGTATCAACCACCAGGTCGCCGACCCGCATCACGCCACTGCCGCTCGGCTGCTCGCGGGGCTCGGCGCTGGCCGAACCGCGGCCGACCCGGCGCAGGATCGTGGCGATGCGGGCCTCGAGCTCCTTGGGGCTGAACGGCTTGGGCAGGTAATCGTCAGCGCCGAGATCGAGGCCCGCCACCCGCTCGCTGATGGCATCGAGGGCTGACAGGAAGATGATCGGCACGCAGGATTCGGCCCGCAGGCGACGGCAGACGGCGAAGCCATCGAGCTTGGGCAGCATCACGTCGAGGACCACCAGATCGGGCTGCTCCTGATGGAAGAGGGCCAGGGCCTGCTCGCCGTCCTCGGCGCAGACCACGTGGTAGCCGGCCAGCTGGAGCCGCATCACCAGCACCCGCCGCACCGCCGGCTCGTCGTCCACCACCAGCAGGGTGGCGCGGGAGCGCTGGGGCTGATCGGGGGAGGATCCGACGCCGTCACCCTCATCGGAGCCGTCGCCGTCGTCAGCGCCGAGGCCCCCTGAGGCCCCTGGGCCCCCGACCAGGGAGTTGGCGGGAGCCTCCGAGAGGGAGGGGCCCGGTTCGGCGCCCGGGGACCACGAAGAACAGGCCTCGACCTGGGGGTGAACGGGCTTGATCTCCACGGACATGGGCATGGGGGCGGCGCCGACGGACACCAGATGAAGAATCGCAACCATACCCGGCCCAGGCGGCCCTAGTCACCCCCCTTAAATCCAGGCGGGGCAAGGGATCTGAAGGATTTAAGATTTTCTGCAGATTCCTCAGCAGCGGTCGCCGCATCCACGCCGCTGCATCCTGCAGCCCTCGCTCCAGCAAGCGCTGCAACCCATCGGCTGATCGGAAGCACCCGAGCCGCTGGCGCCTTCAGGGCCAGCGGGCGGCGGCGTAGCGGTCCCACTGACGGGCCGCCTCCGCCAGGGCGTCATCACTGCTGATCTGACCCAACATGGCCCGCTGCAGCTGGGTGTAAACGATCGCCTGCAGCCGCTTCACCCCGGGGGTGGCCGGCACCAGCACCCTGGAGCTCGCCAGGCTGGCGACCGCCAGGGACCGGGCCTGCCGCACCAGCCGCTCCTGGCGCCCCTGCCCCCGCTCCACCGCCGTGCCGCCGGAGCCTGCCGTCTCCGGCAGGGCAAGCTCCCGGCCCAGCTGATCCAGCGCGCTGCGGGCCGAGGGCAGCACCCGGGCCTCCCGGGCGAAGGCCAGCTGCTGGGCCCCGTCGGTGAGGAACAGGGCAAAGCTGGCCGCCTCGGCAGCCATCGGGCTGCGGCTGGGCACCACCAGGTTCATCACGGCCACATTGGTCTGGCCGGCGGGGCCGGTCAGAGGGGGAAAGGGTGCCGTGTGGGCGGCGATGCCCGGGGCATTGGTCTGCAGATTGCGCAGAAAGTCCGGACCGCTGGCCACCTGGGCCAGATCACCGGCCTGATACAGCTCGATCGCCCGGCGGTAGCCCTGGCTCACCACCTCCCGAGGCAACAGGCCGCGGCGGTAGAGATCGGTCCAGAAGGCAAAGGACCGTCGTCCCGCCGGACTGTTGAAGGCGGCCCGCTGGCGGCGATCGAGCAGCTCCACCCCCATCTGCACCATCGATTCGAGCAGCTCGGCCGAGTCGTCCGGCACCACCGTCACGAACAGGGCATAGCGGCCGGTGCGGCGACGGACCGCCTCGGCATAGGCCGGCACCTCCTGCCAACGCTGCGGCGGCGCCGTGTAGCCGGCCTGGGCCAGCAGGCGACGGTTGGCGAGGGTCACCCGGCTGGTCAGATACCAGGGAATCGCGAACTGCCGCCCCCCCTGGCTCCCCGCCTGCCAGGCGGTGGGCAGATAAGCCGCCGATGCATCGGCGGGCAGAACGGTGGAGAGATCGAGCAGGCCTCCCTTGCTGGCCAGGTTGGCGGCGAATGGGGGATTGAGATTGACCAGATCCGGAGGCGTGCGGGCGAAGACCGCCGCCAGCAACTTCCGTTCCACCGAACTCCAGGGCACATCGACCCAGCGCACCTTCACCCCCGGATGGCGCCGTTCCCAGGCCTCGATCACCCGCCCCATGTAGGGCGCAAAGCGGGGAGCCAGATCCAGGGTCCAGACCGTGAGCTGACGGGGCCGATCCGGCCCAGCCTGCGGCGGCAACGTGGGGCCGCAGCCCGCAGCCAGCAGCAGGGGGAGGCTGAGCAGGCCCCGGAGCAGCCGGCGTCGGGCGAGCCGCCGCCGCCCGGGCCGGCCAGCCCCCGCGACCTCCCCGGCCGCAGCCACCGAGCAACCGCCGACTGCCAAGCCCATGGCCGAAGTGCTGCCAACGTCCATCAGCGTCGCCAGGCCCCCCCAACCACCTGGCGCCAGAGCACCATCTGCAACGAGCAGAGCACTGGCGCCAGCAGACCGGTGACCAACATGCGGGCCAGAAGCACCTGCAGACCAGCCTGGCCCAGGTCCTGGAGGTGCCAGCCGGGCTGGGCGAGCAGGGCCGTATCGATTCCCTCACCCCCCAGGCGGCCCTCCCCACGACCGAGGACGCTGGCCAGGAGCCACTGCAGCATCAGGCTGAGATCGAGCAGCAGACAGCCCAGCATCGCCAGCAGACCGAGGCTGAAACTGCGCTCCAGGGGCGGACCACCGCGGCCCAGCCGCCCCCACCAGAGGCCCAGCAGCATCAGGGCCGGCCACTGGCTCACCAGCCCGGGCTGGAGGCCATCCACCAGCAGTCCGGCGGCGACACCGGCCAACAGCCCCGAAACGGGACCGTCGACCAGCGCCCAGGGGAGCAGCCAGAGCACGGCCCAGGCGGGCCCGATCCCGGCCAGCTTGAGGGGGGCCGGCGACGCCAGGGTCAGCAGGGGCACCAGCAACACCGACGCCAGACACCAGAGCTGCCGCGAGAGGAGGCCCATCAGCGCGGCAGCACCTGGACCCAGTCGGTGGATGCGGCCGAGGCGGCCAACTGCACCACCGCCTCCGGGGCGGGATCGGCGCCGATATCGACCTTCTGGATCACCCCCACCGGCAGATCCGGCGGCACCAGGGTGCTGGCGGGGGAGGTGGTGACCACATCACCGGCCACGGCGCCGGGATCCTTCTCCAGGAAACGAATCAGGGGTCGATCGGTGCCGATGCCGCTGAGCAACCCATGGTGGCGGGTGCGGGGCACCAGCACGCCGACGCGGCTGGAGGGATCGGTGAGCAGGGTGACGCGGGCCGTGGTGGGCGTGACCGAGGAGATCAGACCGATCAGGCCACCGGGGGCGAGCACCGCGGCCCCCTCCCTGACCCCGTTCAGGGAGCCGCGGCCGATCAGCAGGGTCTGCCACCAACCGGCCGGGTCCCGGGAGATCACCGGGGCGGAGATCCGGGTCGGATGGGCCCTCTGCAGGCCCACCACCCCGCGCAACCGGGCATTTTCAGCCTCCAGGACCGACAGCCTGGCCTGGTCCTCGAAGCGACGGGCCGAACGCAGCCATTCGGCCTGGGCGGTACCGGGCCAGAAGGGGCGGCTGAGCAAGGCGTAGGCATCGGAGACGAGGGCCCCCTTACTGAGCCGGATCAGGCCCAGGGCTGTGAGCACCAGAACCCAGGGCCAGACCTGGGGAAGCAGGCCGCCGTTGGAGAGACGGAGCCAGCGGCGCGCCGGCATCGGATTCAGGGTTGGTGACGGGCGAAATCAGGGGTATCCAGCACCCGCTCGAGGCGTTTGTAATCCTCCAGGACCATGCCGCAGCCGTTGACCACGCAGAGCAGGGGCTCCTCGGCCACATGGGTGAGGATGCCGGTCTCGTGGCTGATCAGGTCGCAGATGCCGCGAACCTGGGCACCACCACCGGCGAGCATGATGCCTCGATCGACGATGTCAGCGGCCAGTTCGGGAGGGGTGCGCTCCAGGGTGCGCTTGACCGCTTCGACGATGACGTTGAGGGGCTCAGCCATCGCCTCGCGGATGTCGCCGGCGCGGACGTTGATCGTGCGGGGCAGACCAGAGAGCAGATGCAGACCGCGCACGTCCATCGAGGTCTCGTCGTGGGCATCGTCCGGGAAGGCGGAGCCGATGCGGATCTTGATGTCCTCGGCGGTGCGCTCACCGACGACCAGATTGTGCACCTTCTTGAGATAGACGCCGATCGCATCGCTCAATTCGTCGCCGGCCACCCGCACCGACTCACTCAGAACCGTGCCGCCGAGGCTGAGCACCGCCACCTCGGTGGTGCCGCCGCCGATGTCGACGATCATGGTGCCGACTGGATCGGTGACCGGCAGACCAGCCCCGATGGCGGCAGCCACCGGCTCATCGATCAGGTGGACCTGACGGGCCCCGGCCAGACCGGCCTCGCGCACGGCGCGGCGCTCGACGCCGGTGACGCCGCTGGGGATGCCGATGACCAGGCGGGGGGCAATGACACCACGGCCCTCATTTCCCTTCTGAATGAACGTCTTGATCATCTGCTCGGCGGCGTCGAAGTCGGCGATCACGCCATCGCGCAGGGGCCGCACGGCACGGATGTTGCCCGGGGTGCGGCCGAGCATCAGCTTGGCCTCATCCCCGACCGCCATCGGCACGTTGCGCTCCAGATCGATGGCCACCACAGACGGTTCCTGCAGGACGATGCCCCGTCCGGAGACATACATGAGTGTATTGGCCGTTCCCAGGTCGATGCCGATATCGCGCGAGAACTGGAAGCGACGGAAGAACACGATCGGAGTGGAACCAGAAGGCGGATCATAGGGGGCGCCTCCGCCTGGCTCCGATGGCCCGCGACACCTGGCGACCAGGGCAGGCCAGCGCCGGGGCGGCAGGCCTGGGGGGCCAAGGGAGCCAGCGGGCCCGGCGGCCCCTCAGCGCCGCGGGGGGCGGGGCGGCCACAGGGCGGAGCAGCGGTGGGAAACCCTTGCGGCAGAGGGGGTCTGCCGCCCCTTGGATCGGGTGGTGGCACCAACAAGGTGTGGCTCCCCAGCCTGGGGTTGCCGCATCATTGTTCCAACCGTTTCCAGCCACTCCTATGGGCGTCAACTCCATCACCCTCGTCGGCCGGGCCGGCCGTGATCCCGAGGTGCGCTATTTCGAATCCGGCAGCATGGTCGCCAACCTGACCCTGGCCGTGAACCGGCGCAGCTCGGGCGACGAACCGGACTGGTTCAACCTTGAGATCTGGGGCAAACAGGCCCAGATCGCCGCCGATTATGTCCGCAAGGGCTCCCTTCTCGGGATCATCGGCTCGTTCAAGCTCGACCGCTGGACGGACCGCAGCACCGGGGAGGAGCGCAGCAAACCGGTGATCCGGGTCGATCGGCTCGAACTGCTGGGCAGCAAGCGCGATGCGGAAGCCGCCGGCGGCTTCGGCGGCGGTGGCGGCTTCGGCGGCGCTGAACCCAGCGATGAGGAGGTGCCGTTCTGAGCGGCACCGAAGGCCCGGACTTGTGCCAGTGACGCAGCCGGGCTATCAAGTGGCACGAAGCCAGCCGAGGCGCTCCTTCAAGGGCGCCTTTTTGCTGCCATCAGGCCGGCCACGCCTCAGGGGCCGTCCTGGCTCCGCTTCCAGATGCGCAGCCCCAGCCAGACGGCACCGGCGAGGACCGCCAGCAGCAGCAGCACCTTGATCGCCTTGGCCACCGGATCCAGCCAGACCTCGACGTTGGCGTAGGCCTCACCGAGCCCGTAACCGGCCAGGGTGAGCAGCAGGGTCCAGATCAGGCTGCCGGCGGTGGTCCAGATCAGAAACGGCAGCAGCGGCATCAGCTCGATCCCGGCGGGCACCGAGATCAGGGTGCGGATGCCGGGGATCAGACGCCCCCAGAACACCAGGGCCGTGCCGTGGCGGTTGAACCAACTGCGGGTGCGGCGCAGCTCCTGGGGGCTGATGCCCAGCCAACGGCCATGGCGTTCCAGCCAACGCTCCAGCCGTTGCTCATTGACCAGGCGACCCACCCCGTACCAGGGCAGGGCCCCGAGCACCGTGCCCAGCAGCCCCGCCAGCACCACAGGCACCAGGGCCAGCTGGCCACCGCGCACATAAAAGCCCCCCAGGGGCATGATCAGCTCGGAGGGAATGGGCGGGAAAAGATTTTCCAGAAACATCGCCGCAAAGATCGCGGCGTAACCGGAGGCTGGATTGGCTTCAACGGCGGAACCGATCAGCTCGGGGAGCCTCTGGACCAGATCGAGGGCCACACCAGCCAGCCAAACCAGCCGAATTATTCCACGGCTCCTTGCTCCCTGGCCCGCCGCCGAGACCGCCTCAGCAGGCGGGGCGGCCCCGGCCGGCTGCCGCGCGGGTTTCAGGGCGTTGGCCGCGCATCAAGACAAAAAGGGCTGGGCGCATGGCCCAGCCCGGAACAGCCCAGATCAAGGCGGACCGATCAGGTGATCAAGATCCTGAAATGGATCAATAGCGGTAGTGCTCGAGCTTGTAGGGCCCTTCCACAGGCACGTTGATGTAGGCCGCTTGCTCGGCGGTCAGCTCGGTGAGCTTGGCGCCGATCTTGTCGAGGTGGAGGCGGGCGACCATCTCATCGAGGTGCTTGGGCAGCACATAAACCTCATGGGCGTACTGATCACCCTTGGTGAACAGCTCGATCTGGGCCAGCACCTGGTTGGTGAAGGAGTTGCTCATCACGAAGCTGGGATGGCCGGTGGCGCAACCCAGGTTGACCAGACGGCCCTCGGCCAGCAGCAGGATGCGATTGCCGCTGGGGAGGATGACGTGATCGACCTGGGGCTTGATGTTCTCCCAGGTGTACTGCTTGAGCGAGGCGACATCGATCTCGTTGTCGAAGTGGCCGATGTTGCAGACGATCGCCTGATCCTTCATCTGGATCAGATGCTCATGCCGGATCACCTGGAAGTTGCCGGTGGCGGTCACGAAGATGTCGACATCCTGAACCACATCGTCGAGGCGGACCACGCGGTAGCCCTCCATCGCCGCCTGCAGGGCGCAGATCGGATCGATCTCAGAGATCATCACCGTGGCACCGAGACCGCGCAGGGACTGGGCCGAACCCTTGCCGACATCGCCGTAGCCCATCACCAGGGCGACCTTGCCGGCCACCATCACATCGGTGGCGCGCTTGATGCTGTCGACCAGCGACTCGCGGCACCCATAGAGGTTGTCGAACTTGCTCTTGGTGACCGAGTCGTTGACGTTGATCGCCGGGAAGGGCAGCTCGCCACTCTTCTGCAGCTGATAGAGGCGGGCCACACCGGTGGTGGTCTCCTCGGTGACACCCTGGATGTTGGCGTGGATGCGGGAGTAGAAGGTGGAGTCGCCGGCCAGCTTGGCCCGGATCGACTTGAACAGGGCGATCTCCTCTTCGCTGCCGGGGTTGTCGAGAACCGAGAGATCCTTCTCAGCCTTGGTGCCAAGGATCACCAGACCCGTGGCGTCGCCGCCGTCGTCGAGGATCATGTTGGGGGTACCGCCATCGCCCCACTCGAGGATGCGGTGGGTGAAGGCCCAGTACTCATCCAGGGTTTCGCCTTTGTAGGCGAACACGGGAATACCGGCGGCGGCGATGGCGGCAGCGGCGTGATCCTGGGTGGAGAAGATGTTGCAGCTGGCCCAGCGCACTTCGGCGCCGAGGGCCACCAGGGTCTCAATCAGAACCGCGGTCTGAATGGTCATGTGCAGGGAACCGGCAATCCGGGCTCCCTTCAGCGGCTTCTCCGCGCCATATTTGCTGCGGAGCGCCATCAGACCGGGCATCTCGGTCTCGGCGATGTTGAGCTCCTTGCGACCAAAATCGGCCAGACCGATGTCGGCGATCACGTAGGAACTGGTGGCCTGCAGATGGGGGAAGGCTTCGACAGCCGCAGGGCTGGAGGGTGTTGCCACCATGGTTACGAACTCTCCCGGCTGGGAGGACGAAGGGGATTGAAGACGGGGGATCAGACAGGCCCAGAGACATTCCTGGGCGGGCTGATCGGTCAAGTGCTGCGGAGTTTCCGAGGCTTCGGGCTCGCTTGTTCATGAATCTACAACGATTATGGAATCGGCCGCGCCCATCCCCGTGACAGACCTGCCCTTGGACGAACAGACCAGGGATCTGGCCGATGCGGCCGCCACCCGTTCCCTGGGGCGCTGGCTGGCGGAGGCGGTGGCGCGCCGCGGACCTGACAGGAGCGAGCCGGCCCTGCTGCTTCTGCAGGGGGATCTCGGTGCCGGCAAGACCTGCCTGGTTCAGGGACTGGCGGAGGGCCTGGCCATCGCCGAACCGATCACCAGCCCCAGCTTCGCCCTGGCGCAGCACTACGCCGGAACCCCCGCCGCTGGCAGGGCCACCCGGCTCGTGCACCTGGATCTCTACCGCCTGGAGCAACCCGCCGCCGCCGACGAACTGTTCGCCCAGGAGGAGGAGGAGGCCCGCAAGGCCGCCGCCCACGACCGGGTGGTGATGGCCGTCGAGTGGCCGGAGCGGCTGAGCTTCCAGCCGGAGGGAGCCTGGCTGCTGAGGCTGGAGCACCGTGGCGAGAGCCGCCGAGCCCGCTGGCGCGCCCCCTGAACCGACCACAGGTGCTGCCGAGGGAGGTCCATCCACACCGGACCGGGAAGCAGCCGACCGACCAGGGCCTCGCCGCCTCAGCGCAGCAACGGCGGCGTTGGCGTTGCCATCAGGCGGCGGTGGCACCCCCACCGGCCGGCAGGGCCCCGGGGCTGGAATCGTTCGCCCGCTCCAACCACTGGCGCAGGGCGGCGATGATTCTGGTGTTGGCGGCCGGGAAGGGGTAGGCATCCAGGTCAGCCGGCTCCACCCAGCGCACCTGCTGGCAGGCCAGGGGCTGGGGCTCACCGGCGAGCCAGCGGCAGAGATGCACCACAAAGCGCAGCCGTTTGTGGCTGTACGCATGCTCCAGCTGGATCAGCTCCTCACCCACCTCGACACGGATCGCCAGCTCTTCGGCAAGCTCCCTGGCGATGGTGGCGGTGATGGCTTCGCCCTCCTCCTGCTTGCCGCCGGGAAACTCCCACAAGCCGCCGAGCAATCCCTCCTCAAGCCGCTGGTCGATCAGCACCCGCCCCGCCCCATCCAGCACCACCCCCACGCCGATCACCTGAAACGGCACGGTGCGGGGAGCTTCCTTCACGGGGTAGCGGGCGGGATCGCCGGCAGCGTAGGCAGCACAAGCGGCGGACCAGGGGCAGGCGGAGCAGCTGGGTTGGCGCGGGGTGCAGACGGTGGCGCCGAGATCCATCAGGGCCTGGTTGAAGACCCGGGGTCGCAGGGGATCCAGCAGCGCCTCACTCAGCCGCCAGAACGCCGCCAGCTGTCGCGCCGGTGGCAGGGGACAGGCGGTCAGACGGGCCAGCACACGGCGCACATTGCCATCGAGGATGGCCTCCGGCCGATCGAAGGCCGAGCTGAGAATGCTGGCGGCGGTGCTGCGGCCAAGGCCCGGCAGCTCCATCCAGCCGGCGAGGGTTCGGGGCCAGGGGGAGAGCCCGTGCCGCTGGGCAGTACCGGCCAGGCGCCGCGCCCCCTGCTGCAGACGCCGGGCCCGTGCGTAGTAGCCCAAACCCTGCCAGAGCAGCAACACCTGCCGCTCCTCAGCCGCCTGCAGCGCCTCAAGGCTGGGCAGGGCCTGCAGCCACCGCTGCCAGTAGGGCAGCATCACCGGCAGCTGGGTCTGCTGCAGCATCACCTCAGCCACCCACACACTCAGACAACACAATTCCTCACCCGACTGGGGCCAGCGACCCTCAGCCGTGAACATCCAGGGTTTCTGATCGATTCGGCGGCGTCCATGTACGTCCCACCAGTCCAGGAGCTGCTGACGCAGGAGCGGAGCCTGGGCCGTCAGCCTGTCCAGCTCGGGGTCGGCCTGGGGGTGTTGCGCAGCTTTTGCCATGGGTCTGAGTGGCCTCAGGCGGCGACCAGCCATGGATCACCCCTCTGGATCTTTGCCGTGAGGACGGGCCGCTGCAGGATCGGCCCCAGCGGCGCCAGCGCTACGGGTTGAAAGGATGCGCCCCTGCCAACCCTTGAGGATGGGCACAGCTCCCCATCCCCAGACCCTCCTGCCCACCCTGGGAGCGGATCCAGGTGAATGCCGGGTTTTCCAGAGCTGAACGGGCTGCAAGCGCGTTCCATTCCCACTTGCCTTCACCAAGCCTTCATCAAGGGAACCAACCTCTCAGACGAGACGTCGGGCGGCTGGCGCCGGGGGGCACCGGCGCCGCCCCCGGATTCTCAGCTCCGGTGTCCGGCCGCGGCAACGGATCAGTCAGTCGGGCGCCATGGCCGGGGGAGAGCACCGCCAGGCTGGAGCGCCGGAGCCGCGGCCTTCGCTGGCCAGGGAGAGACCATGCAGAATGCGGAACAGGCCAGAAGTCCATCCCCATTCCCACCCGTTGATCGCCCCTGGGAAAAGCCGCTTCCTGCCAATTCTGGCAACGCTGATCCTGAGTGGCTTCACCTGCCTTTCACTGCTCAGTTATCTGCGTGCCCGCGGTCTGCCCCTGGCGGTGGCCTTGATGGATATCGACCACTTCAAGGCGATCAACGACAACCACGGCCACGGGATCGGTGATGCCGTGATCCGCCACGTCAGCCAGCTCATCCAGGCCAGCCTGCGGCAGGGGGATCCCCTGTTCCGCTGGGGGGGTGAGGAGTTTCTGTTGGTGCTGCCAGGCTGTGGCCTCGACGAGGCCCGACAGCAGCTGGAGGCGATCCGCCGTGAGCTCAGGGCCGACCCCTTCCCCATGGCCGGGGCCCTACCGGCCCGGCACCAGCCCGGCGGGCGGGTGTCCGGCGACGGGCTGGCGGTGACCATGAGCTTCGGCCTGACCCTTCATGGCGACGGTGAGCCCAGCGCCGAGGTGGTGCGACGGGCCGACCGGGCGCTTTATGCCGCCAAGAAAGCAGGACGGGATTGCATCCGGGTGGATCGAGCCGTGGACCTGCGAGGGCAGCCGCGTTGATCGGCACCCGCTCTGCAGCCGGCCGGGTCCAGGCTCAACCAAAACCACCCGGGCGGGGGCGGGCGCTGGAGAGCGAGACGTTCTGGGATGGGCCCGCAGCGGGCGGCGATGGGGGTGGGGCGGGAGGCTGGGGCAGGGCGACAACGTTGAAGGCGATCGACCAGCGTTCCCCCTCCCCCCGGAACGGCGCCACCGAATGGGGCTGCCAGGCCGGGAACACGTAGTAATCCCCCGGACGGGGCAGCAGAAAGTGGGCCATGCCGGTGCGGAAGCTCTGGATGTGCCACTCCTCGGGGCCGTGCAGGCAGAGCTGGCCGTCGAAGCTGTCGGGTCGGATCTGGGGCGGCACCTGCAGATAGAGAACACCCGAGAAGCTGCCGCCATGGGTGTGGGTGGGGTTGTAATCGCCGGAGCGCTGCACATTCAGCCAGAGATCGATCATCTGCAGGCTGTAGCGCCCGGGCGTCCAGGGGCCTCGGCCCTGGGGCGGTTGACGGTCGATCACATGGCGGATCCAGCGCTCACAGGCCGGCAGAATCACGCGACGGCAAAGAGCAGCGGCAGCGGGGTGGTCGGGTCCGAGCTCCCGTTGCAGGGCGAGCTGGCCGGCGAGCTTCGGGGCGGCATCGGGGCAGGAGGCCGGGTTGGCCAGCACCGCCCTGGCCAGGGCCTGAAGATCCTGGAGCAGGGAATCGGGCAGGTGGCCCTGCAGCAGGTAGCGCGGGAACAGCTCCAACACCTGGGCATCGCCCTCCAGGCGATCGGATGGTGGCGTCGGCATGGATCCTCGGGCAGCGGCGCTGGGCCGAGGGGTGACCGCGTCGAGCGGTCAGAGCCCTGGGCCCATGGACGGCGCATCCCAAGGTAGCGGCAGGGTTGGCGCAGGCTGGATCGACCCGATCGGTTCAGCAGGCCACGTAGGCCTGCACAGCCGGGCTGAGCCGACGCAGACCGGCCAGGCCATCGCGCTCGAGATTGCGAACCCGGTCGCGGCTGATGCCAAGGATCCGGCCGATGCCGGTGAGGCTCATCGGCTCCTCCCCCTCCATCCCATAGCGCAGGCGCAACACCCGGCCCTGCAGCTCCGGCAGCTGCTCCAGCAGCGCCCGCAGATCACCCCGCAGGCATTCGCCCGCCACCATCTCGTCCGGACCGGCTCC
>CAIZQU010000014.1 GCA_903935205.1 uncultured cyanobacterium
CATGTGTTCCCAGCCGCGCTGTCAGGAGGCGGCAGAAGCGGCCATGGTTCTCAAGGATTGAACTGCCACGGCTACCCCACCCCACGGGGCCATTGGTCGTCGCATGACGATCTCGCCTGAGATGTGTCCGTCAGTCAGCGCCGGCCCAGCTCACCCACCTCACCGTGGCCGATGCCCTGCGGCCCTGGCTGGAACGCCACGACCACCGGCCGACGCCGGAGCAGATCCTGGCGCTGCGGATCTGCGATCCGGCCATGGGCTCAGGGGCCTTTCTGGTGGAGCTGTGCCGCTTCCTGGCGGAGCTGCTGCTCAAAGCCTGGGGAAAAGACCTACCGGCGGAGCTGTTGCCCGGCGGCAGCGCTTACGGCGAAGAGCCCTTGATCCTGGCCCGCCGCCTGGTGGCGCAGCGCTGCCTTTATGGGGTGGACAAGAACCCGTTTGCGGTGAATCTGGCCCGCCTCAGCCTCTGGCTGGTGACGCTCAGCAAGCACCTGCCGTTCACGTTTGTGGATCACGCCCTCAAGCAGGGAGATTCGCTGGTGGGCGTGAGCCTGGAGCGGATCGAGGAGGCCACGGCCGCGATCCAGCTGGGGATCTTCGATGGTCCGCCTCGCAGCCTCCTGCAGAACCTGGCCGCCGCACGGGAGGCCGTGTTTTCGGTGGACAGCCGCAGCGATGCCGACGCTGAGCGCAAGCAGGCGGCGCTGGAGGAGCAACAGCAGGCCAGCGACACGATCCGCCAGGTGGGCGACCTGCTGGTGGCGGCCTTCTTCCAGGGCAGCAACGCCAGGGCCCGCACCACTTTGCAGGAGGAGACGATCCGCGAGCTCAACCAGGGGATGAGCGCGGAACAGATCAAGACGATCCGCGCCGAGCTGGCAGCGGGGCACAAGGGCATCCGGCCGTTCCACTGGGAGCTGGAGTTTCCCGAGGTGTTTCAGAACGGACGCGGTGGCTTCGATGCCTTTGTGGGCAATCCGCCGTTTGCCGGCAAGAACACCATCGCCGAAGGCAGCCCGGCCGGCTTCCTGGATTGGCTGAAGCAGCTGCACCCAGAGAGCCACGGCAACGCCGATCTGGTCGCCCACTTCTTCCGCCGCTGCTTTGATCTGCTGCGCCCCGATGGGGCGATGGGCCTGATCGCCACGAACACCATCGCCCAGGGCGACACCCGCAGCACCGGCCTGCGCTGGATCTGCACCCATGGCGGCACGATCGTGGCGGCCCGCAAGCGCTACCGCTGGCCGGGGGTAGCAGCCGTGGTGGTGAGCATCGTGCATGTGCTCAAAGGCGCCTATTCCGGCGCAAGAACGCTCGATGGCCGCCGCGTGGAGCAGATCACAGCCTTCCTGTTCGACAAGGGCGGCCATGAGGATCCCAAGCCCCTGAAGGCCAATGCGGGCAAGAGCTTTGTAGGCAGCTACGTGCTGGGCATGGGCTTCACCTTCGACGACTCCGGTGAGGCCGACGACGACACGCCGGGCATTCCTTCCCCAATCGCCACGATGGAGCGGCTAATTGCGGAGAACCCGAAGAACGCCGAGGTGATCTTCCCCTACATCGGCGGCAAGGAGGTGAACGACAGTCCCACCCATGCCCATCACCGCTATGTGATCAACTTCGGGGATCGCAGCGAGGAAGAGTGCAGGCGGGAGTGGCCGGAGTTGATGGGGATTGTGGAGCAAAAGGTGAAGCCGGAGCGAGACCGCTTGAATAACAACCCGGACGGTCGCCGCCGGAAGCAGTTCTGGTGGCACTACGGAAGGCCGACATCTTCTCTCTATCAGGCAATAGCTTGTGACGAGCAAGTAATGCTAGTGGCGCAGACGAGCAAGTACAAAGCATTTACATTCCTGAGCAACGGCTTTGTTTTTGATCAAAAACTAATTATCTTCCCTTTGGGATCCAAGTCGCGCATGATAGTTATGCAGTCTACCGTTCATCTGGATTGGGCGGAGTTTATGGGCTCCAGCATGAAGGACGATCCGGTGTATACCCCTTCTCTCTGCTTTGATCCTTTTGCAATCCCCACCGCCCTCCTCGATTCCACCGCCAGCGATCCCGCTCACGAAGCCACCCGCCAGAGCCTCGAAGCCATCGGCGAGCGCTACCACCAGTTCCGCGTCGAGCTGATGGTGAGCAACAACGAAGGCCTCACCAGCACCTACAACCGCTTCCACGATCCCGCCGAAACCAGCGAGGGCATCCTGGAGCTGCGCCGCCTTCACGACGAAATGGATCAGGCGGTGCTCGCCGCCTACGGCTGGCTCGATGCACTCCCCACGAGTTCAGACAACACCCCCAGCACCAGCCCCTGCGGCTTCGGCCTCGACTACCTCGATCTGGAGGACGACGCCCTCCTGCCCCCCGATCTGCAGGATCGCATCGTCAGCGGCGATCTCTTCTTCCCCACCGCTACAGAAGCCTGCAGCTTCCAGGCCCAGCTCCGCCGTTACGGCGCCGTCAAGCCCAGCAAGAAGCTCCCCTGGCGCCACCGCTGGCCCGATTCTGTTCGGGACGACATGCTGGCTCGGCTCCTCGCGCTCAACGCAGAGCGCTTTGCGGAGGAGCAGGCGATGGGGTTGCAGAGGAAGGGGGGGGAGACGGGAGCTGGTGGGGATGGAAAGCGCAAGGGGGCACCCCTTAAGGCCGCAAAAGCAGGTGAGACGAACCAGATAGGGCTAGAATTATTCTAATTAGGGCTTGCTGAGGAACCCAGAACCGCTGCGGGGCAGTTGATTCCAGCGACCATCACGCGTTAAGATGGGATGTAATCAGCCATTTCTGGCCTAGAAGAACTCCCGGGTTCGCCAATGTACGTCTTTCAGAGCGCTGG
>CAIZQU010000015.1 GCA_903935205.1 uncultured cyanobacterium
TATTTGGGTGCTTTCTGCTTCTTGTTCAACAGGCGCTTTAAGATGGCGGCAATGACGGAACGGATCGCCAATGCAGTCTGCATGTGTAGGCCTTGCCCGGAGAGGGTCCTGAGGTCTGCGGAGCTTTATGCGTAATCAAGTCCTGGAAACGGTCTACGGCGTCGATCCGGCCCAGATCGCGGTGATCCCCCACGGCATTCCCGATCTGCCTTTCGTGGATCCCAATTTCCACAAGGATCAGTTCGGTGTGGCCGGCCGGCCGGTCATGCTCACCTTTGGTCTGATCTCGCCCGGAAAGGGGATCGAGATGGGCATCGAAGCCCTGCCCCTGATCGTCGAGCGCCATCCGGACTTTGTCTCCATGGTTGTTGGTGCCACCCACCCGAATCTGGTCAAGGCCGAGGGCGAAACCTACCGGCTTTCACTGGAGCGGCGGGCCAAGGCGCTTGGGGTTGAACAGAACCTGATCTTTCTCAATCAATACGTTGACGACCAGCAGCTTAGCGAAGTGATTGGTGCCGCCGATCTCTACCTCACTCCCTACCTCAACGTCTCCCAGATCACATCCGGTACCCTGGCCTATTGCTATGGCTCCGGCAAGGCGGTCATCTCGACTCCCTATTGGCACGCCGAGGAACTGTTGCGCGATGGCCATGGCCTGCTGGTTCCCTTCCGCGACGCCCCGGCCATCGCCGATGCGGTCAACACGCTGCTCGACCAACCCACCCTGCGCCATGCGATGCGCAAGCAGGCCTATCTGGCCGGCCGGCAGATGGTCTGGCCTCAGGTGGGTGAGGCCTATGCCGATCTGTTCGACCGCCTGCTCCTGAACACCGACCACCACCGCCGTCGGGTCGTGCGCATCCCGGCCACCCTGGCCGTGGAGCCCGCCCAGCTGCCCCCCTGGCGCTTCCAGCATCTGTTGGCGATGGCGGATGCCACGGGAGTTCTGCAGCACGCGGTGCATGCGGTGCCCGATTTCAGCCATGGCTACTGCACCGACGACAACGCCCGTGCCCTGTTGTTAAGCGTGCAGCTGGAGGGCAGCGACGACGAGGGTTTTGAATCGCTGCGCTCCCTCCAGACCGCCAGCGCCGCCTTCCTCAACTACGCCTTCACCCCTCAGACCGGTCGCTTTCGCAACTTCATGGCCTTCGACCGCCGCTGGCTCGAGGTCCAGGGCTCTGAGGACAGCCACGCCCGGGCCCTCTGGAGCCTGGGAGCTGTGGTGGGCCGCACCCACCAGCTCAATCTGCGCAACTGGGCCGCCAGGCTGTTCGAGCGGGCCCTGCCGGCCCTGGAGACCTTCACCTCCCCGCGGGCCTGGGCCTTCGCCGTGCTCGGACTGCACGACTACCTCCGCATCCTCGATGGCGATCGCCTGGCCCTGCGCTGGCGCCTGGAGCTGGCCGAGCGACTGCTGGCGGCCTTCAACGCCAATGCCAGCCCCGACTGGCCCTGGCTGGAGAACGTGGTGGCCTACGACAACGCCCGCCTCCCCCAGGCCCTGATCATCAGCGGCCGCTGGCTCGGGCGCTTCGACATGCTCGAGACCGGCCTCAACGCCCTGGCCTGGCTGCAGCGGGTCCAGACGGCACCCGCCGGCCACTTCAGGCCGATCGGTTCGGATGGCTTCTGGCAGCGCGGTGCAGCGCCGGCCCTCTACGACCAGCAACCCCTTGAGGCCGCTGCCGCCGTGGCCGCTTGCCTGGAGGCCTTTCACGCCAGCGGTGACGAGCACTGGTTGCGGGAGGCCCAGCGGAGCTTCGATTGCTATCTCGGTGGCAATGACCTGCAGCAGCCTCTGTATGACGGCACTAACGGAGGCTGCTACGACGGCCTGCAGCCGGCAGGATTGAACCGAAACCAGGGAGCCGAGTCGACACTGGCCTTTCTGATGGCTCTGGCCGACATGCGGGCCATCCCCGGGCCCGCCTGATCGCTCCCACCGCCCTCCCTCCTCGTCTTCTGCTGCGGCCATGAGCCTGGCCCGACGCCTTGAGCTGCGGCTCGATCCCGATCCCTCCCGGGTTCTGCTGCGCGCCTTCCTGCCCTCGCTGGTGGTCAAGCCGACCGGGGCCGAGTCCGCTTCCCAGCCTCGGCTCGACGAGCTGGTCCAGCGGGTGGCCAGCCTTGAGCAGGCCACCGTGGAGGAGCTGCTGGAGCAGGTGCGCAGCCGCTTCGCCTCCCGCCATCGCGACCAGGCCGCCCGGGTCGCCCTGCACGCCGGCGCTCTCCCGGCCAGGGGCCCGGCCGCCCAGGCCGCCGACCGACTCGATCCGGCCCGTCGCGCCCTGCTCGGTTGCTACCTGACCAGCGAATACGCCCTGGAGGCCGCCGCCCTGTTCAACCCCAGCGTGGTGCCCCATCCCGATCAACAGGGGTTGGCCGAGGGTGAGCTGCGCTTCCTGCTCAGCCTGCGGGCCACGGGGGAGGGCCACATCTCCGCGATCACCTTCCGCAGCGGTGTCATCGCCGCCGATGGCCAGGTCCGCCTGGAGCCCGTCTCCCCGTTCGTTCAGGAGGGGGTGATCACCCCGGCGGCCAGGACCGGCGACTACACGGTGACCTACGGACCTGACACCGGCATCTCCGAACGCCTTCTGTTCCCGGTGACCGGCCCCGAAAGCAATGGCCTCGAGGATGCCCGCTTCGTGGCTTTCGACGACGACGGTCAGCGCCGCTGGTACGCCACCGCCACCGCCTACGACGGCCATGGGGTGAGCAGCCGTCTGATCAGCACGGACGATTTCCGTCGCTTCCAGGTGGGCAGCCTGCGGGGCGGGCGGTGCTCAACAAGGGTCTGGCGCTGTTCCCGCGGCGGCTTGGGGGGCGCTACTGGATGCTCGGCCGCCAGGACGGGCGCAGCCTCTCCCTGATGGGCTCCGATCGGATCGATCACTGGGACGAGGCGACGCCGTTGCTGGAGCCTTGCTTCCCCTGGGAGTTCATTCAGGTCGGCAACTGCGGCTCTCCCCTGGAGACCGAGGCCGGCTGGCTGGTGCTCACCCATGGGGTTGGACCGATGCGCCAATACGCCATCGGTGCGGCCCTTCTCGATCGCCATGATCCCCAGCGCCTGCTCGGCCGGCTGCGCCAGCCGTTGCTGGTGCCCACCGAGGAGGAGCGCGATGGGTATGTGCCGAATGTGGTCTACAGCTGTGGCGCCCTGATCCATCGCAACCTGCTGTTGCTGCCCTACGCCGTCAGCGATCGCGCCAGCCGCTTCGCCCTGGTGCCCCTGGCGCGGCTGCTCGACGAGCTGCTGGCCTCGCCGCCCCCCTGAGCTTCCGGGGGGCGAGGACGGGATCCGCCGCCACCTGCGGGCGGCCCTGGCGGTGATCGACAGGTAGAACTGGACAGCGGGTCGCCCCTCCGACGGCCCCTTCCTTGGCCCGCCTCGCGTGCTCGCCTCCCCGTCCGCCGCTGCCTCGCCTGGCTCCCGGGCCGCGGCTGTGGCGCCCCCCGCCGATCCCGAGATGGCCCTGGCCCAGGGCCGCTGGGTGAAGTGGATCGGCGGCGCCAGCAACCAGGACCAGGCCGCCATCGAGGATCTCGCCGGGCTCTACAGCCTGGTGGGTGTGCACTGCCTCGATCTGGCGGCGGACTCCGCCGTCGTGGCGGCGGCGCGGCGGGGCATCGCCTGGGCCATGGAGCGCGGTGCTCCCCCTCCCTGGGTGATGGTCAGCCTCAGCGACGGCGCCGATCCGCATTTCCGCAAGGCCTGGTTCGATCCCCGATGCTGTCCCCCCGGCTGTTCGCGCCCCTGCGAGCGGCTGTGCCCGGCCCTGGCGATCCCGCCGCCGGGCGCACCCCAGGGGGTGCTGGAGGACCGCTGCTACGGCTGCGGTCGCTGCCTGCCGGCCTGCCCCCACGGGCTGATCGAAGAGCGCGACCAGCTGCTGCCCGCTGCGGCCGTGCCCCCCCTGCTGGCCGCCCTGCGTCCCGATGCGATCGAGCTCCACACCCGAATCGGCAGGGCCGTGCCCTTTGCCTGGCGGTTGGCCCAGGTCCGGGCGGCTGGGATTCCCCTGCGCCGCCTCGCCGTGAGCTGTGGCCTGGAGGTGGAGGGGCGGGGCTCAGGGGGTGTCGCCCGGGATCAGGCCCCGACAGGCGATTCGCCAGGGGGGCCCCTGGCGACCCCCCTGGCGAATCGCCTGGTGGCCGAGCTGTGGGATCGCTTCGCCCAGGTGCGTGGGGTTGGTTTCGCGCCGCTCTGGCAGCTGGATGGCCGCCCGATGAGCGGCGATGTGGGGGACGGCACCGCCCGCGCCGCCGTGCAGCTGCTGCGGCGGCTTGCCCCCGCTCTGCCCCCCGGCCCCCTCCAGCTGGCCGGAGGCACCAATGGCCGCACCCTGGCGCTGGTTCAGGATCTGAACGGGGGGCGGGCCCGGCAGGTGGCCGGGGTCGCCTTCGGCAGCGTCGCCCGCGTCCAGCTCCAGGACCTGCTGGGGCAGGCCCATGGCCGCGGAGGACGGCTGCTGGACCAGGAGGATCTGCTGCCCCGGGCCATCGCCCTGGCCTCGGCCCTGGTGACCCCCTGGCTGAACCGCTCCCGCTGAGGGGCTCAGGCGCCGCCTCGCCCGGTCGGCAGACCTGCGCCATGGGATCCAGGCCGATCGCGGCCAACCGCTCCCGCAGCGGTCCATCCCGACTCACGGGCCGCTGACGCTAGAACCGGACCACGGCGCCGGCGCCCTCCGCCGCGGGTGCCGCCGCCGCAACCCCTTGGCCGCGCCCCCGCTTTCCATTCCCCAACGCATCACCGACGATCTCGATCGGCTCCTGGCCCTGCTGCCGCCAGCGGTGCAGGCAGCCCTCGCTGAGCCCTCCGCCCGCGACCAGCTGCTGGAGGTGGTGCTCGATCTGGGCCGGGTGCCCGAGGCCCGCTATCCAGGGCGGGTGGTGAGCCTGGGGACCGAGGCGGTTCAGCGCGCCGATCTGGCCCAGGTGTTGGAGCGGCTGGGCCCCTTCGGTGGTGACAACCGCGCCGGGATCGAGCGCACCCTGCATCGCATCAGCGCCATCCGCAACCGCGCCGGCGAGGTGGTGGGGCTCACCTGCCGGGTTGGTCGCGCCGTGTTCGGCACGGTGGCGATGGTGCGGGATCTGCTCGATTCCGGGCTGTCGCTGCTGTTGATGGGGCGCCCCGGCGTGGGCAAGACCACGGCCCTGCGCGAGATCGCCCGGGTGCTGGCCGATGACCTGGGCAAACGGGTGGTGGTGATCGACACCAGCAACGAGATTGCCGGGGATGGCGACATCCCGCACCCGGCCATCGGCCGGGCGCGGCGGATGCAGGTGGCGCGGCCGGAGTTGCAGCACGAAGTGATGATCGAGGCGGTGGAGAATCACATGCCTGAGGTGATCGTGATCGATGAGATCGGCACTGAGCGTGAGGCGCAGGCGGCCCGAACCATCGCCGAGCGGGGCGTGATGCTGGTGGCCACCGCCCATGGCAACGCACTCACCAACCTGATCAAGAACCCCACCCTCAGCGATCTGGTCGGCGGCATCCAGTCGGTGACCCTGGGGGATGAGGAGGCCCGCCGCCGCCGCACCCAGAAGACGGTGCTGGAGCGGGCCGCCGAACCCACTTTCCCGCTGGCGGTGGAGATGCACAGCCGCGAGCGCTGGCTCGTCCATCGGGATGTGGCGGGCACGGTGGATCGGCTGCTGCGGGGCCAGACCCCCCGGCCCCAGATCCGCGAGCTCGCTGAGGATGGGGCGGTCAGGCTCCAGGAGACCCCCGGGCCCGGGCCGACGACCCCACCCCTGGCGGCAGCCCGTGGCGGGCCTCAGCCCCCTGCGCAGGCCCCCTCAGCCCGTGCTCCCCTCGCACCGGTGCCCTTGCCCGATCCGGAGGCTCCCTCCCCTCGCAGCAGCGCAGCCTTGCCTGCCGGCACAGCCCCGCTGCGGGTTCTGGGGGTGGGTCTGTCGCGGCCCCTGCTGGAGGAGGCCGCCCGCAGCCTCGACGCCACGGTGACCGTGGTCGAGGACCCCGACCAGGCCGATGTGCTGCTCAGTCTGCGGGGCCAGTTGGGCCGCGAACCCCAGACCCGGCGGCTGGCCCGTGAGCGGGGGCTGCCGATTCTGGTGATCAAGTCCGACTCCCTGCACCAGGTGCAACGGGCCCTGCAGCGCCTCGGCGATCGCCCCAGCGGCGCCCCGCCGGCCGCCGCCGATCCCGAGGACGCCCATGGGGCCCTGGAGGAATGCCGCCTGGCGGTGGAGCAGGTGGTGCTGCCCCAGGGACGGCCCGTGGAGCTGCTGCCCCGCTGCGAGCGCGTGCTGCAGATGCAGGCGGAGCTGGTCGGCCGCTACCGCCTGCGCAGCGCCGTCTTCGGCCGTGGTGTGCAGCAGCGGCTGCGGGTGTTCCCGGCCTGAACCCCCCCGCCCTGCCTCCGCAGGGCCCTGGCTGGGGGCGCTGTCCGAGCGTTGGCGCTCCGTTGCCGCGGACCGGTTGTGACTGTTCGGGGAGGAGGCTGAGCTGCCGGGTTGTCGCTGGTGAGTTGACGAAGGACCGGCCGCTGTGGGTAACTGTGAAGGCGCCGGCGGCTTGCCGACCGGAGCACTCAGCCCAATGGGCCGTCGCCAAGCGGTAAGGCAGCGGGTTTTGGTCCCGCCATTCCTAGGTTCGAATCCTAGCGGCCCAGTTTGCTTCTTCATCCCCTCAATCCCTGCCACCGACTGGAGTCTGACCGGTGAGCACCGCCCCTCTGCTCGTCTTCGATTTCGATGGCGTGCTCGTCGATGGCATGCCTGAGTACTGGTGGTCGGCCCGGCGGGCGGCCCTGGCCCTCCACCCTGATCTCCAGCTGCCGGAGCAGGCACCGGCCGCCTTTGCCCAGCTCCGTCCCGCCATCCACAAGGGCTGGGAGATGGTGCTGATCGCCGCCGAGCTTGGCCGACCCGGTTTTGATCCGGCCGCCGCCCTGGCCGACTATCCGGCCACCCTGGGTCGTGCCCTGGCGCGCAGCGGCCATGGCGCCGCCGAGCTTCAGGAGTCCCTGGAGCGGGTGCGGCGGCAGGCCCTGGAGCGCGATCCCGAGGGCTGGCTGGCCCTGCACCGCTTCTACCCGGGGGTGGTGGAGCGATTGGCCGCTCTGGCGGCCGAGGCTGCCGACTGGAGCGTGCTCACCACCAAGGGTGGGGCCTTCGCCGCCCGTCTGCTCGAGGCCGCCGGCCTCAGCCCGCTGGCGGTGGACGGCCATGAGCAGGGCAGCAAGCCCGATGTGTTGCTGCGGCTGCTGCAGCGGGGACGGCCGCTGTGGTTCGTCGAGGATCGCCGCCCCACCCTGGAGCTGGTGCGTGCCACGCCCGGCCTGGAGGAGGTGCGCTGCTTCCTGGCCCTCTGGGGCTACCTGGCCCCCGGCGACGCCGAGGGCCTGGATCCCTTCGGCATCCACCCCCTGACCGCGGAGGGGTTCGGCTCTCCCCTGGCGCGCTGGCCCTGAGGGGCTAGAGTACTCCCGTACTAAAACGCCTGATACGCCGGCGCCACCCGGTGGTACTTGCATTTCAGAGGTCGCAGGATGGCGCTCGGAGACCGGCTCTGGCCGCGCTTCCGCGCCGCTCCCTGACCGGATCGGCGCCAGCCGTCGCGGCCTGTCCCATCGCTCCACCCGCCATGCCTGCCGATTCCAAGGCCGCCCCCTCCCCATCCGCCGCCCCCGCCTCGGCCGCCGAGCGCGACAAGGCCCTCGGCCTGGTGCTCAACCAGATCGAACGCAACTTCGGCAAGGGGTCGATCATGCGTCTTGGGGATGCCTCCCGCATGCGGGTTGAAACGATCAACACCGGTGCCCTCACCCTCGATCTGGCCCTCGGTGGCGGCTATCCGAAGGGTCGGGTGGTGGAGGTCTACGGCCCGGAGAGCTCCGGTAAGACCACCCTCACCCTGCACGCCATTGCCGAGGTCCAGAAGCGTGGCGGCGTCGCCGCCTTCGTGGACGCCGAGCACGCCCTCGATCCGGTCTATGCCGCCGCCCTTGGGGTGGATATCGAGAATCTGCTCGTTTCCCAGCCCGATACCGGTGAGATGGCCCTGGAGATCGTCGACCAACTGGTCCGTTCCGCCGCCGTCGACATCGTGGTGGTCGACTCGGTGGCCGCCCTCACGCCGCGGGCCGAGATCGAGGGGGAGATGGGCGATCTGGCGGTCGGCAGCCAGGCCCGGCTGATGAGCCAGGCGATGCGCAAGATCACCGGAAACATCGGCAAGTCGGGTTGCACGGTGATCTTCCTCAACCAGCTGCGCCAGAAGATCGGGGTCACCTACGGCAATCCCGAAACGACCACCGGTGGTAACGCCCTGAAGTTCTATGCCTCGGTGCGCCTCGACATCCGCCGCATCCAGACCCTGAAGCGGGGAACGGAGGAATATGGCATCCGGGCCAAGGTCAAGGTGGCCAAGAACAAGGTTGCCCCGCCGTTCCGGATCGCCGAGTTCGATATTCTCTTCGGCCGTGGCATCAGCACGCTCGGCTGCCTGCTCGATCTGGCCGAGGAGACCGGTGTGGTGACCCGCAAGGGGGCCTGGTACAGCTATGAGGGCGACAACATTGGTCAGGGACGGGACAATACGATCAGCTGGCTGGAGCAGAACCCCGATCAGGTGGTGACGATCGAGCAGCTCACCCGTCGGCGCCTGACCGAGGGTTCCGAGGTCACGGCCAACTCGATGAAGCCCCTGGCGGCGGCCGCCAAGCTTGCCGCTGCCCGCCCGGACTCCCAGGATCCCGCCGAGGCCGATGAGGGCCGCCTTGAGGACGGCCTTCCGGTCGCCTGATCGGCCGGTCCAGAAGACCCCTCCCAGGAGCACCCCGTCCCAGCGTGGTGGCTGAGGCCCTTGCGGCGTCGCCCATCGCACTGGGGCGAATTCCCTGAAGGCGCCGTCCTTGGTGGCGAAGTTCCTCAGGGCGGAGTCCTTCCAGGCCATCTCGAAGAATCGCACGTTCTCTGGCCAATGGGTCTGCGTTGCTGCGGCCAGGCCATGGGTGCTCCTCACCACAACCGGCAGGAATCAGAAGTTTTCGAGGTCCCCTCTAGGCGCCTGTTGCGCGTAGCCGCATTGGCTCCAAATCCCTGGGGAGATCCCGCGACACAACGGAACAGGATCTCCCATGGATCTCATCCGCATTGGGATTGCGGCGCCGTGCCAAAGGGCAGATGGATGGCACGGCAGCAGATCTTGCGACGACGCTGCAGAGATGTCCTGGATGCCCTTTGTCTCAGGATGAGGCCGCGATAGGCGCCGCTTCGGGTCAGGCATTGTTCAGGGCCTGGCCTGTCGACCTACGCGCAACAGGCTCCTGGGCGAAGTCAGTGCTTCAAGGACAAGTGCTTCAAGGAGAAGTCCTTCAAGGAGTAGGCCTTCAAGGAGCAGGCCTTCAAGGAGAAGTGATTCCAGGAAAAGGAGTAGTCCTTCAAGAAGAAGTTCGTTCTTCAGGGCGAAGGTCTCCAGGGAGAGCTCCCGGGAGACCGGGGCTGTGCAGCGGCGGGCCCGGCGGGGAGGGAAAGGCCAGCCGTCTGCAGAGGGTCTACCCGAGGAAGGGCAGCCAAGGGCACCAGGGGTACCCAAGGGCACCAGGGGCAAACGCCGCGAGGGAGGCTGGCTTCAGACGTGGATCGGGCAGGGGAGACGCCATGGGCAGCCCTGGGAATCAGGGGCTGTGCCTTCTCAGCACAGGGCCACGGAGGCCCTCTGAGCCGCGCTCCACCGAGCCTGGGCCGGGCCTCAGCCAGCGACCCAGCCAGCCCTCAGCTGGGACTGTTGGTCAGGGCCGTTTCCGCCGATGGACGCGATGGGGAGGCCGTCTGCTGGAGCACGATGGCCACCCGGTTCAGTTCCTGGATGGCATCCGCCCCTTCGAGTTTCACCAACTCATGGCCATCGCGGGATTCCACCCAGCTGATCCCGAAGTTCGACACCAGAAAACGCACCACGTGGGTGTCGCCAAGATCGGCCACGAACGAGGCCCCGTGGGGATCGTGCTCATCCCCGCAGACGTAGCAGGTGGCGGCATGGCCCTGCTGGCGCAGGCAGTGGGCCAGGGCCTGGAGGCTGAGCACCAGGTCATTCACCAGGCCTCGGTATTGGTCGGCAAGGCGCAGGAACACAGGACTGCCTGGCGGTTTCGTCAAGCATCCTAAGGTTTTCTTCTGAATTGCGCGATCGCTGGCGGGGCGCCGGCGGTGGTCGGCTCCCAGCCTCAGCACAGGGGCTCTGCCCTGTTTCTCAGTCCGAGCCCCCATCCGAGTCCTCAGCCGTCCGCCAGCGTCCACCACCCGGCTGCCGGACCAACGAACCGCACGATCACCCAGAACAGCACCAGGGAACCGATGCCGATCCAGGCTCCTCGGGTGGTGAGGGCCACGAAGCGGTCGGCCTGGTTGCGGGTCAGGGGCAACCAGTTCACCAGTCGGGGGGAGGTGTCCGCCGGTTTCGGGTTTCGGGGCTGGGCTCGGGGTGGCAGGCCCTGGGCGGCTCGGCGCTTGGCTTCTCCCATGGCTGGGCTGGGCGGACGGCCGGCTGAGGCTAGGAGCTCCGCCGCCGCTGGCAACGGCCTGGTTCGCTCCGGCGTTCAGTCGGGGAGCAGGCGGGTCAGGGGGACCCAGGGTTCCAGGGCCGACAGGGCCGCCTGGCCCCAGGATCGCCCCCGCAGCCGACCATCGAGCACCGCCAGTCGGCTGCCACAACGCTGGCGCAGGGGGGCGATCCCCCGCTGCAGGCGATTGATCGCCTCCGGCAGCAGCAGGTTGCGGAACCAGTCACCACCCTCCCGTCGCAGGGCCTCCACCCGTGCCGCCGTCAGCGGATCCTCCAGGCTGGCGATCGGCAGCAGCGCCACCACCACCTGGGCCGGTTGGGGCAGCCGGGCCTGCTGCTCCAGCCACCAGGCCCAGTCGGCACAGACGACGCCATTGGCTTCCGGCGTGGTGCAGGCGTGGTTCACCCGGCTGCCGAATTCCGCCGCCAGGGCGCTGGTCAGGGAGAGCCGCAGGGCTGGGTCATCGATCAGCACCAGGGTGAGACCGCGTTGGCCCAGGATCAGACGGCGGCAGTGATCCAACAGGTGTTCGCCGAAGTGGGGGCTGTTGGGCAGTGGCTGGCCGGAGGGGCAGTAAAGGGGCAAGGGATCCAGGACGGCGGGTTCCCCCAGATCGACCACCACCGAAGGTTTGAAGCTCAGGGTTCCCAGGGCGCAGGCCTCCAGGCCCCCCGGGGCGCCAGGGCCGCCATGGCCCCGCTCAACCGCCTGGCTACCGCTTCGGGGCCGCGGCAGCTCGCCCACCAGCACCGCCCCCCTGGCGCTCAGCAGTCCCCCCAGCTGGGCCAGGGGCGCCAGCGGTTGGCGATGGAGCTGCCACTGCAGCAGGCCCGGATCCACCTCCGCCCAGCTGGTCCAGTCCGCCGCTCCAGCCTCGAGCCAGCGATCCCAGGGTTCCGGCAGGGGCGTGAGCAGGCTCAGGAGTTGGCGCAAGGGGGCCTCATCCTCCTGGGCCAGCGCCACCAGCCGGTTGGGGTGGCGGGGATGGGAGAGAACCCGCCGGCTGAGCCGTTCATGGAGCTCCAGCAGACTGGGTTCGGCGGCGGGGCGCGCCCGACGCAGACCGTCCCAGTCGCCGGGCTGGAGGCGCACCGCCAGGGACTGGCGCAGCAGGGGTTCGAGCCGTTCGGCCTGGGGGATCACCACCTGGCGATCCCCCAGGCTTCCCTGCCTCCAGGCCTCCAGCAACTGCTGGTGGTCGAGCAACCAGAGATGGCTGCGGGGGGGTGGCGTCGGGCCCTCCCAGAGCGGCAGGTGCAAGGCCACGGAGCGCAGCCTGGGCCACTCCACCTGCAGCAGGCGCTGGCGCAGCTGGCCATCGGCCACCAGGACCAGGGGCGTATCGGCCAGGGCCAGGGGCACCAGCAGGCCGATCAGCCAGCTGGGGTCGGTGCCCGGCGCCAGGCGGATCAGGGTCTGGTCGCCCCGACGCAGGCTCCTGCCCACCAGCCTGCAGAGGGTGAGGTGATGGGGCCAGTCGCCGCGACCCTCCTGGCGCAGCAGGGCCTTGAGCTGGAGGTGGGCGCTGGCTTCCAACATCGCAGGATCGTAAGGAGGCCCAGGACAGCCAGTGGCTGCCGATGCGACAGCGCTCCGGCTCCCAGGGTTCGGCTGCAGAACCCTGCCTAGAGTGCTTGGCAGCAGGGTTGGTCCTCCCGCGCCCGTCCCTGGCCATCGGCCCCACGGAGCCCTGTTGCATGCCTGCCCTCAGCGACGGCCAGCCGGTGGGCATCGTGGGGCTGGGGCTGATCGGCGGTTCCCTGGGCCTGGATCTGCAGGCGGCCGGGATCGAGGTGCGAGCCCTTGTGCACCGGGAGTCCACGGCCCTGCGAGCCCGGGAGCGGGGTCTGGCCTCCAGCATCGGCACCGATCCCGCCCTGTTGCAGGGCTGTGGGCTGGTGGTCCTGGCCCTGCCGCTGGATCGCCTGCTCGCCCCCGATCCTGCCCTGTTGGACGCCCTGCCGTCGTCGGCCGTGCTGACCGACGTGGGCTCGGTGAAGCGACCGGTGCTGGCGCACTGGAGGGCGTTGCTCCTGGGCCTGGGCCGCCGGGAGCAGCTGGGGCGGTTCGTGGCTGGCCACCCCATGGCCGGCACCGCCAACTCCGGGGTCGAGGCCGGCCAGCCCGGCCTGTTCCGTGGGAGGCCCTGGGTGGCCACCCCCGAGGGCGACACCGATCCCACGGCCCTGGCCCTGGTGAGGGAGCTGGCGGAACGGGTGGGGTCCCGCTGGTTCACCTGCCCCGCCGCCGACCACGACCGCGCCGTGGCCTTGATCTCCCACCTGCCGGTGCTGGTGGGAGCCGCCCTGCTGGCCGCGGCGGACCGGGCCGGAACCGCCGCCGGGGTTGGGGACCTGGCCCGCTTCCTGGCGTCCAGCGGCTTTGCCGACACCAGCAGGGTCGGGGGCGGCAACCCCGAGCTGGGTACCCTGATGGCCCGCACCAACCGGGAGGCGCTGCTGCAGGCGCTGGCGGCCTACCGCCGGGAGCTCGATGGTCTCGAGTCCCTCGTGCAAGCAGAGCGTTGGTCGGAGCTGGCCGGGCGGCTGAGCGAGGCCCAGTCCCTACGCCCGGCCTACCTCGGCGGCGATCCCCCTCCCCTGCTGGGGCTGGCGGCCGATGACAGGCCCGCAGCTGCGCCCTAAGGTGCGCCGGCGCGCGGGGTCCGGGTGTGGGAGGGCGTTGGATGGGGCGGCAGGGCAGGCATGGGTTGACCCTGCTGCTGCTGCTTCCGATCCTGGCGGCATGCGGGGTGCGTGAGCCTCGACCCGTCGATGAGGCATCCCTGCTGCGGCGCGGCCAGAGTCGTATCGATGGCGGTGTCAATGTCACGCTCACCGCTCTGACCGATCGCGAATCCCGGGACCTGCTGGGGTTCGATGTGGCTTCCGCCGGCATTCAGCCGGTGTGGGTGAAGGTGGTGAACAGCGAGCCGGTGCGCTGGTTTCTGCCGCCCATCACGATCGACAGCGACTATTACTCGCCTCTGGAGGTGGCCTGGCGGGGCCACCGTCCCCTGGCGGCTGAAGCCAATCGGCGTGTGGATGCCCGGCTGGAGCGGCTGGGGCTGCCGGAGTATGTGGAACCCCGCGGCGTGGCTTCGGGTTTTGTGTTCACCAACCTCGATGAGGGGATCAAGTTCGCCAGCCTGGTGCTGGTGGGTTCCGGGGCCCAGGCGCCGGTGCGGCGCTTCACGTTCCTCACCGAGATTCCAGGTCACGCCACCGATTTCCAGCGGGTGCCCTGGGATCGGCTCTACCCCTCCAGCAAGGTGCGGGACCTCGATGAGGCGGGTTTCCGGGAGTGGATCGAGTCCGATGTCCCCTGCTGCACCCTCGGCGGTGATCGACGCACCCCAGCCGATCCCCTCAATGTGGTGATCGTCGGCGGCCGGGATGTGGTCTTCCCGGTGCTCGCCCGCCGCGGTTGGCATGTCACCCAGACCCTATCGGTCAGCTCGATCTGGCGCACGATCCGCTCCTCCCTGCTGGGCGGCCAGTACCGCTACGCGCCCGTCTCGCCCCTCTATCTGTTCGGCCGCCCCCAGGACATGGCCCTGCAGAAGGGGCGCAGCGACGTCAACCAGCGCAACCATATGCGCCTCTGGCTGGCGCCGGTGACGCTTCAGGGCAAGCCGGTATGGGTGGGTCAGATCAGCCGCGACATCGGCGTGCGCCTGACCCGCCGGACAATCACCACCCACAAGATCGATCCGGAGGTCGACGAGACCCGCTGGTACCTGCTGCAGGACCTGTTCTTCTCCGATGGCCTCAGCCGCTACGGCTTTGTCCGGGGGGTGGGGGCCTCCAGTCCCGATCAGCCCCGCACCAACTTCACCGGCGATCCCTACTTCACCGATGGTCGTCGCGCCGTTTTCTGGTTGGGGCTACCGCCGGAGACCCCCCGTCGCCAGCTGGCCCGTTGGATTCCCCTGCGGCAGCAGGGGGCTCCGCCCCCCGATCCGGCAGCGGCAGGGAGATCCCCCGTCGTGCCAGCAGCTGGCGGCAGGCCGTGAGGGCCGAAAGGCTCACTCCGGCGGTGCCCTCGCCGGGATGGAGGGAGTCGCCGCAGAGCCAGAGGCCAGGCAGAGGAGCACGACTGGCCAGGCCGAAGGGACCGAAGCGACGCGGATGTTGCCCCAGACCCCCCACGTAACCAAAGGGGCGGCCGGTCCAGCGGGACCAGCCCCGCGGAGTGGCCAGTTCCCGATGGCGCCAGTCATCCGGGTTGATCCCCAGCAGCGTCTCCAGACCCCGGGCGATGCCCTGGCCGGCGTCCGCCTTGCGTTGCTGATAGGCGGCCTCAGGGCCGGTGCACCACGGGCGGGCCGGTGTGAAGACACTGGCGATCACGGTGGCATCACCGATCGGGGCGCGGCCATCGCCGTCGCGACTCACCGACACGAACAGGGAACCGGGATTGTTCCAGGCCAGTTGGCGGTGGCCCACCTCGGGACCCCGCAGCCGCTGGCGTTCGACGGCGCCGTAGAAGACCAGCGCCCCGGAGGGTTCGGGCAGGGCTGCCAGCCGTTGCCGGTAGCCAGCCGGGAGGGCGTCGCCCAGCAGGGCTGGCAGGGTCTGGGGGGGGAGGGTGAACACCACCTCCCGGGCCGCCACCTGGAAGGGCGCCCCGCCCGGGCCGCTGCCTTCCAGGATCCAGGGGGCCTGGCGATCCAGGGGCGGCCGCAGCCGTTCAAGGCGATGGCGCAACCGCAGCTGGCCGCCGTCCCGGGCCAGGGCCCGCTCCAGGGGCCGAGCCAGTTCCTGCATCGATCCCTCCAGATGCCAGAGGCCCAGCGGCCGCTGCACCATGGCCAGGACCGTGGCGCCATAGAGGGCGGCGGTGCGATCGGCGGGCTCCTGGGAGTAGAGCCGCAACTGCAGATCGAGGAACTGCCGCAGCCGCCGCCCTGCGGGGCCGCCGTCGCAGCCGCTGAGCCTCTGGAGGTCGGCCACGGTGGCGCCGGTCAGCAGGCCGCTGGCCAGGGTGGCGGGCCCCAGGGCGCCGATCAGCTGGCTCAGATCCCACCAGGAGCGCGGCACCACCACCGGATCGCGGCCGGCGAAGGCCCAATTGGCCCGGTGGATCGCTGCGCAGAGGTTCCAGAAGGCCTCGCTGCCCGGGAACTGGCGCAGCCTTTCGGCGTGCCAGGCCTCGGGATCCCGGTGGATCCACACCGGTGTGTCGTCGCCAAGATCGACGACGCAGCCTGGATCGAGCGGGGTGGCCGCCGGGGGGGCCACCCCCAGGGTGGCGAACAGACGGGCATGGATGCCTTCCGCCTCCAGCCCGGCCACCTGGGTGGCCCCGACGTCAAAGATCCAGGGGCCCCGCCGGAAGGTACCGGCGCAGCCGCCACTCTGGTGGTGCGCTTCCAGCAGGAGGACCGCCAGCCCCTCCCGGGCGAGCAGGGCCGCGGCGGTGAGTCCGGCGATGCCGGCCCCCACCACCACCACATCGCTGTCATCGGGAGACGCCATCGGCGCATGCTGGCAGCAGCGCTCCCGCCGCTGTGGGGGCTGTGGGCCTGGAGGTCGCTGCCGCGTCAGGCTGGGCTCAGTCGCCAGCGGATCCGATGGGAACGGCCGGGGGGGTGCCCGCCGACTGGTTGGTCGAACGGTTGGGGGTCAGGCTGCTCAGCCAGAGCCCCGTGGGCGGCGGCAGCATCCATAGCGCCTGGTGCCTGCAGCTGGAGGGCGCAGGGTCGAGGCGGCTGTTTGCCAAGACCAATGGGGCCTCGGCCCTGCCCCAGCTGGAGGCGGAGGCCGATGGCCTGGCGGCCCTGGCTGTGGCCGCCGCCGCCACGGGGCTGAGCGTGCCGGCACCCCTCGCCCTGGGGCTGGCCGGTGATCGGGCCGTGCTGGTGCTGCCCTGGCTGGAGCGGTCCAGGCCCGACGAGGAGCACTGGGGACGGCTGGGGGCCGGCCTGGCCCGGCTCCATCGCGCCAGCCTCGGCCGCAGCTGCGCCTCCGAGGATCGCAGCGACGCCTTCGGTTGGCAGCGGGATAACTGGATCGGTTCCGGACCCCAGATCAATGGCTGGGAGAGCGATTGGGGTCGCTTCTTCTGCGAGCGGCGGCTCGCTCCGCAGGCGGCACTGCTGGCCCGCCGCGGCTTGGCGCTGCCGGGACTGGAACGGTTGTTGGCCTGGGTGCCGGACTGGTTGGCGACCCATCGGCCCGAGCCCTGTCTGGTGCACGGCGACCTCTGGAGCGGCAATGCCATGGCCCGCCTGGGCGGGGTGACACAGGCTGGTGCCGACCCGTCTGCGGCAGCGCCGGCGGAGGGGGGCGCGGCTGGGCCCGCGAAGGATGGCGCTGCGATCTTCGATCCGGCGGTCTATCGGGGGGATCGTGAGGTGGATCTGGCGATGGCCCGCTTGTTCGGGGGCTTCCCGGCGGCCTTCTTCGCCGGTTATGCAGCGGTGTGGCCGCTGGCCGCCGATCACCGTCGCCGGATCGGCCTCTACAACCTCTATCACCTGCTCAATCACGCCAATCTGTTCGGTGGCGGCTATGTGGACCAGGCCCGTCAGCAGATCGTCAGCTGCCACGCTGCGATGGAGCAGGACTGACGCCCAGCCGGCTCAACCCATCCGGTCGTCACCGATAAAAAAAGCTCCGATCAACGATCGGAGCCCTTGAATCAGCCCTGCAGCGCTGGAGCTTTGGCTGATCAGCCGAGGTATTCCTTGCGCAGGTTCTGGATCTGGTCCAGCACAGCATTGCGCTTCTCACTGGTGGTGAGATTGTTCCAACTCCAGTTGCCAACGACAATCAGGCCCAGGAGTTCCAGCAACCCTGGAACAACGGGAAGGAGATTGATGGTGTCAAGAACGCCCTTGATCAGGATCTGAGCCACAATCACGGCCAGGAAAATGCCGGCAACCTTGCCGGCCTTGCCGATCTGGCTCCAATCAACTTTGTCGAGAGTATCGTTGACTTTCCCGATCACTTCGCCATAGCGGGCGGTGAAGTCGAACGACGGGCCGTTGTCGTTGGCGCCAGTCTCCACAACATCCTCCTTCGCTTCGGTGCTCAGATCGCTCATGGAGTGCGTCAAGAATAAAGCCAACCCAAAGTACAGGCATGCCCCCGCCGCCGCCATCGCTGCTGCTGTTCGGTGCTCAGGCGCTGACGCTTCTGCACCGGCTGCTCGATGCGGCGGCGCCCCAGGAGGGCTGCGGGCTGGTGCTCGGCCGGCGGCCTCCGCCGGGGCCGGGTTCCGGGGCTGGCCGCGAGGGGGAGGCCTGGTTGTTGCGGCAGATCTGGCCCTGCTGCAATGTCTGGGAGCCCGCCGTCGAGCGCCGGCGCCGCTTCGCGATCGACCCCCGCGAGCAGCTCCATGCGATCCGCTGGGGGCGCTCCCGGGGGCTGGATGTGCTGGGTTCGGTTCACAGCCATCCCAGCAGTGCGCCGGTGCCCTCGGCCACCGATCGCGCCCTGGCCGTCTGGCCGACGCTGATGCTGATTCGCGGCGCCAGCCTCGACCCGACCGACCCGACCGACCCGACCGACCCGACCGACCCGACCGACCCGACCGATCCAATCGACCCGACCCACCCGACCGGCGTGGCCAGCACGGGCCAGGAGCTGCGCTGCTGGTGGCTGGAGCCAGAGGCCCCACCCCTGCTGCTGCCGTGGAGAATGGAGGATTGAGGCGATCGCTTCGGCGAGCGCCTCACGTCCCGATCTTCCCGTCCATGCTTCCTCCCGACACCAGCGGCGTTCAGTTGAGCCCCGATGAGGTGGCCCGCTTCGGCCGACACCTGATCCTGCCGGAGGTGGGAATGGAGGGGCAGAAGCGCCTCAAGGCCTCCTCGGTGCTCTGCGTCGGCACAGGCGGCCTGGGATCACCCCTGCTCCTGTACCTGGCCGCTGCTGGGGTGGGGCGCCTGGGAATCGTTGATTTTGATGTGGTTGATGCCAGCAATCTGCAGCGGCAGGTCATCCATGGCACCAGCTGGGTGGGCAAGCCCAAGATCGAGTCGGCCAAGGCCCGCATCGCCGAGATCAATCCCCACTGCCAGGTCGATCTCTATCCCACGGCCCTCAGCAGTGAGAACGCCCTGGAGATTATTCGTCCCTACGACATCGTCTGTGACGGCACTGACAACTTCCCCACCCGTTATCTGGTGAACGACGCCTGCGTGCTGCTGGGCAAGCCGAATGTCTACGGCTCGATCTTCCGGTTTGAGGGCCAGGCCACCGTTTTCAACCTCGATGCGGAAAGCCCCAATTACCGTGATCTCTTCCCCGAACCGCCGCCACCAGGCATGGTTCCCTCCTGTGCGGAGGGGGGAGTGATCGGTGTATTGCCTGGCATTATTGGCATGATTCAGGCGGCAGAAACGGTCAAGATCATTGCTGGAATCGGCACCTCCTTGAGCGGTCGCCTGTTGCTTTTCGACGCCCTCAAGATGAGCTTCCGTGAATTGAAGCTTCGCCCCAGCCCCGAGCGGCCTGTGATCGATCGCCTGATTGATTATCAGCAATTCTGTGGTGTCGGCGGCAGCGCCCCCGGCCAGGAGGAAGCCGGTGCCGTCGCCAGCATCAGCGTTCGCGAGCTGAAGGCCCTGTTGGATGGCAACAGCGATGATCTGTTGCTGCTTGACGTGCGCAATCCACCCGAGGCCGAGATCGCCACGATTCCTGGCTCCACCCTAATTCCCCTCGATCAGATCGAGAGCGGCAGCGCCGTCGAGCGCGTGCGGCAGCTGGCAGCAGGCCGTCGCCTTTATGTGCACTGCAAGTTGGGTGGCCGCAGTGCCAAGGCCCTGATCGCCCTGAAGCGCCATGGCATCGAGGGGATCAACGTGGCCGGCGGCATCGACGCCTGGAGCCAGGAGGTGGATCCCAGCGTCCCCCGCTACTGAGGCCGATGACCAGGACCCTGCCCCGGGGGGATTCCCACCGCCCAGAAACCTCGGGCTGACGGCATCCCCTGTGCTGCGACCTCGGCGGCCCTGCCGAACGGAGCGTCGTCTGCCCCGTGCCCACCCCGGCGAGGGCTCCGCCCAACCGGGGGCTCAGCAGACCCTGACCACCGGCGCGCTGCTCAGGGTCCCCGCAACGGCGCCGCCACCGCCCTGGTATCCCATGGGCTCAGGGCAGGGTGGCTCAGTAGTCGACACCGCGCTTGAGGTCGACGCCGCGCTCGGCGTAGTGCTTGTGGCAGACCATTTCGGAGTGGACGCTGGCCAGGTCGAAATAGGCGGGTCGGCTCTTGCAGCGGCCGGTGATGATCACCTCGGTTTCCGCGGGTTTGCGCAGCAGGGTCTGCACGATCGGCTCCACCGGCAGCAGCTCCAGATCGACCGTGGGATTGAGCTCATCGAGGATCACCGTCTTGTAGAGGCCGCTGGAAATGGCGGCGCGGGCGATTTCCCAGGCCCGTTCAGCCTCGACGTAGTCGATCGGTTGCTGCTGCCCGCGCCAGACGATGGCGTCCCGGCCTGAGCGGAGGTGATCGACGAGGTGGGGATAGCTCTCGCGCAGGGCGGCAATCGCCGCATCCTCGGTGTAGCCGCTCCCTCCCTTGAGCCATTGCAGGATCAGCACCCTGTGGCTCTTGTCCTGGCTGATGCCTCTGCCGATCGCCTGCAGCGCCTTGCCCAGGGCGCTGGTCGACTTGCCCTTGCCTTCACCGGTGTAGATCTCGATGCCATCCAGGCCCCGCTCCTGCACCCCCCCGTCGGGATCGCCGCCATCGTCCCGCTGGGCGGGGCTGCGGCGCCGGTGGGCCCGCATCTCGGAGTGCAGATCAGCCAGCTGCACCAGCTGGGGCGGGGCGCCGCGACCGGTGCAGATCACCTCCATCCCCTCCGGTTTGGCGGCCAGGGTTCGCACCACCTCGGCCGTATCGAGCAGGCCGAGATCGAGCACCGGGTTGAGCTCATCGAGCACCACCACCGAATAGAGGGCACTGGCGATGGCCCCCTTGGCGATGTCCCAGCCCCGCTGCGCCTCCTGCCGGTCGAAGCGACTGGCCTGCTCGGCGCTGAAATAGTCACCCCGCCCGGTGCGCACCTGGTCGATCAGGTGGGGGAAGCCCTGCTGCAGGGCTTCGATCGCCGCGTCCTCGTCATAGGAGCGGCCTGGCCCTTTGAGGAAGCGCAGCAGCAGCACGCGGGTGCGTCGCCGTTCGCAGATCCCCAGGCCGATCGTGCGCAACACCACCCCGAGGGCAGCCTGGCTCTTGCCTTTGCCGTCGCCGTCGTAGACGTGCAGTTGGCCGTGGACCCGCTCGTCGCTGCCAGCGGCTGTGCGGATGCCGATGCCGCGGCCGGTTCCCCGCTGCGGTGATGGGGTGCGGCTGGAGGAGGACGCCATGGCGAAACGCACTGGCCGGATGCTACCCAGGGCACTCCCCCCAGGGGCCCCAGTTCCCCTTTCGTCTTGCCAGGATCGGGTCATGACCGCCGAACCGCCGCAGCGCCCTCCCCTCACCCTGCTCGAATCCCTCCCCCAGCCCCTGGCGGAGGCCTACGGGCGGGTCTGCCGGCGACTGGATCAGCTCGGTGCCGTGGTGGTGGCCTATTCCGGCGGTGTCGATAGCGCCCTGGTGGCGGCCCTGGCCCATGGACAGCTGGGTTCAAAGGCCCTGGCGGTCACGGGGGTATCCCCTGCCCTGGCCCCCCATCTGCTGGCCGAGGCCCGGGCCCAGGCCCGCTGGCTGGGGGTGGCCCACCGGGAACTGGCGACCGCCGAGCTGGACGATCCCGCCTACACCGCCAATCCCAGCGACCGCTGCTATGCCTGCAAACGCCAGCTGCACGGACTGTTGGCCGCTCTGGCCGCCAGCCTTCCCGACACGGTGGTGGTCGATGGGGTGAACCACGACGATCTTTCGGACCACCGCCCCGGGCTGCGGGCTGCGGGGGAGCGGGGGGTGATCTCGCCCCTGGCGGAAGCCGGCATCGACAAGCAGGGGGTCAGGCATCTGTCGAGAGCCCTGGGTTTGCCTTGGTGGGACAAGCCAGCCCAGCCCTGCCTCGCCTCCCGCTTTCCCTACGGCGAACCGATCACCGCAGCCCGGTTGGAGCGGGTGGCCGCCGCCGAGGCCTGGCTGTTGCAGGCCGGCTTCCGGGAACTGCGGGTGCGCAGCCAGGGAGAGACCGCCCGCATCGAGCTGGCAGCCGGCGAGTTGGTGTGGGCCCTTGAGCTGTTGGCCCAAGGGGGCCTGCGGGAGCGACTGGTGGCCCAGTTCCGGGAATTGGGCTTTTCCGCCGTGGCCCTGGACCTGGAGGGACTGGTGAGCGGCAAGCTGAACCGCGACCTGGTGCGTTCGCCTGCGGATTAGGGCGAGTGTGGCGGAAGGTCGACAGGCCAGGCTGCGAACCAAGACAGACCCGATCGGGCGCCTATCGCGGCCTCAACCAGCGCCATAGGGCATCAACAACACCTCAGGGCCTGCATCGCAGGACCCACTGCAGCGCAGTCATTCTGCCCACCGGATCGCGGCGATCTCGATGCGGATGAGATCCCCGTGAGACCCTGTTCCATTCCATGGTGGAATCTCCCCATTGATCTGGAGCCGCTACCGCGACGGGCAACAGGCTTCTGGGGCGAGTGTGGTGGGAGGTCGGGGAACGGTTGCCCTGACCTCCCCAGCCGCAGATAGGGGCCGGCCTGGAGCGATCAGCAGGCGGCGAGCAGCGGTTCCCGTTCACTGCCGGCGATCGAACCCGGCGTTTCGCGGCGGAAGCTGGTGAGCTTGTGATCGGCAGCTGCCAGACCCTCGACCAGCACCTGACAGGCCAGCTCAGGCATGGTGTGATCACCGCACGTGAACACGTCCACAGCGGCGTAGCCCGATTCCGGCCACGTATGGATCGAGATATGGGATTCGGCCAACAGGGCGAGCCCCGTGACACCCTGAGGTTCGAAGCGGTGGGTGATCAGGTTGAGCAGGGTGGCACCAGCACGTTTCGCTGCAGTGGTGATGGTCTCCCTGAGAAAAGCTTCGTCATCGAGCCGCGACGGATCGCAGTTATAGAGCTCGAGGATGCAATGTTTCCCTACCGCGTCGGTGATGGCGGATGTCGGATTGGGCTTGGGAGCGTCGTCAGCACTCCATCCGGGGTTGGGGTGCAGGCTGGCCAGGCGCTGGTTCATCGAATCCAGGCAATGAGCTCACCACCTTAATGGCTGGGGGGGGCGCTGCACCGGTTCGGTCGGAGGCGGTTGGCTCCTGTGGTGCATTGCCCACAGAGGGCGCCAGGCTCAGCCCGGCCGCAGGTTGCCCTGCTCCATCCGCACCAGCTGGGCCCGGGCCCGCCAGCCCCCGCTGAAGCCTTCGAGATGGGTTGCGCTCACCAGGCACTGGTGCCCTTCACCCACGGCCTCCAGCAAGAGCTGCTGGCGGCGCGGATCGAGCTCGGCCAGCACGTCGTCCAGCAGGAGCAGGGGGGGCTCGCCGACCACCTGCTCCACCAGATCCAGCTCGGCCAGCTTCAGGGCCAGCACCAGCGTGCGCTGCTGACCTGCGGAGCCATAACGGCGGGCAGGGCTGCCCCCCAGCAGCAGGCCGATTTCATCGCGCTGGGGACCGATCTGGCAATGGCCGAGCCGCTCTTCCTCCTGCCGTTGCTGGTGCAACCCGAGGATCAGCGCCCGCTGCCAGGCCTCCTCCTCTTCACCGGGGTCCGGCGGCGCCGCCAGGGGCGTGCCGCTGCAGTACACCAGCTCGAGGGGTTCGGTGCCTCCGCCCAGACGGCCTTGCCATGTCTGGGCCAGGGGATTGAGACGGGCCAGGGCCCGCTGGCGCCGCCGGTGCAGCCGGGTTCCCACCACGGCCATCTGGGTGTCGAACGCATCGAGCAGGGCCTGCCGCTCACCTGGTGCCAGGCCCCGGCGCAGCAGTTGGCTGCGCTGACGCAGCAGCCGTCCGTAGCGGCTCAACAGGGCGCTGTAGACGGGTTCGAGTTGCAGGACCACCCGGTCGAGCCATTGGCGCCGCTGGGCCGGTTCGCCGCGCACCAGCTCCAGATCGAGGCTGCTGAAACCCACACAGCGCAGTGGACCGATCAGGTCGAGCTGGCGCTCGAGGGTGTGGCCGTTGCGGCGGGCCTGCCGTCCCCCCTGGCGGCGTAGCTCCAGCTCCAGCAGATCGCCTTCATCGGTGCAGGCCCGCAACCGGCTGATCGGTGCGCCGTGACGGATCAGATCCCGGTCGTTGCCGCAGCGGTGGGAGCGGAGGCTGGTGAGCAGTTCGACCGCTTCGAGCAGGTTGGATTTCCCCTCGCCGTTGGCTCCGATCACCAGCAGGCGAGGGGCCTCCAGCTCCAGCTGCAGACCGCTGATGTTGCGGAAGTCCTGCAGCTCGAGGCGACGCAGCCGGATGGTTCTGGGGCGGCTGGAGCTCAAGGTACCTGCCACCCACCAGCCGAGGCGGTGGCTGATTCCGGCTGGTGCTGGGAGGCCGGTGGAACCGCGTGTAAGCTCACGTCAGTGCCGATCGGCCGACCTTCAGGCCGGTGCCGACGGTACCGCCGGTGCCGCCAGCCTCCCGTTGGCAGCCCATCGCTCCTCCCTGGTGCCCGGCACGGGTGGGCATGTAGCTCAGTTGGATAGAGCATCAGATTCCGGTTCTGAGTGTCGGGGGTTCGAGTCCCTCCATGCTCGTTCTGGCCCAGGGATCCCACAGGCCAGCCCCCGCAGCGCCGGGGGCTTTTTATTGCGTGGCTCCAAGGCCATGGCCTGGGGCGCTGGAGCGCGCCCCATCGCCTTCTGGCCCTCGCCCGGGGGCCGATGGGGCCTGTTCGATCTGGCCGACCACCCTCCACTCCCAGCTCCCAGCGCGAGGTGCGGGTCTGGTAGGCGGGTGGATCAGGGGCGACGCAGGGGCAATCCCATGGCGCGGATGCCGCCGGGATCGAGCAGGAAACCAGCGGCGCTCAGGGCCGCAACGGCCTCCGGCGGGGCCGAGAGGGAGATGCTGCACCCCCCCAGCTCCCGGCGCAGTCGACCCAGGGCGGTGCGCACCAGGGCGGTGAGCACCGCATCGCGGCCTGGGTCGGCGGGGTCGGTGAGCAGATCCCAGAGGTTGGCATTGAGGGCCTGGTCGCTGGTGGTGCGCAGGAAGCCCACGGTCTTGCCCTGGGGATCGCAGATCCGCAGGTACCAGGCGCTGCGCTCCAGGGTGGCCCGCCAGCGTTCCGGGCTGCGGGGCAGGTCACCGCAGGCGAGCAGCAGCTGGTTGAGCTCGTCGCTGATGCGCTCCGCCAGGCCCCCAGGGCCCGATGGCCCGAACCCATCAGGCTCCTGGTGGAGGGTATACCCCTCCGGCAGGCGGGCTGGGGCGATGGCGGGGCGGAAGGGAATCAAGGGTATGGGGGCGATCCGGTGCTCAACTCAACCGGTGTTGCGCATGCCGGCGGCGATGCCGTTGATGGTCAGCAGCGCTCCGCGCAGCAGTTCGCTGCGGCTGTAGGTGCGCTCGTCAGCACCGCTGGATTGCTGGCTGGGCCCCTCGCTCATCGGCGGTTGGCGGTTCTGTTCGCGCAGGCGTCGCAGCAGGGCCACCTGCAGGAAGCCCAGGGGGATGATGGTGCGGTTGCGCAGATCCACCGACAGCTGCAGGGCTGGATCGGCGTCGAGCAAACGACTGTGGTTGCTGATCCGCAGCACCAGGTCGTGGGTCAGGGTGAATTCCTGGGCGATCGTGGCGAAGATGGCTTCGAAGGCCTCGCGGTTCTCGGCCCGGCCCAGGGCGCGCACATAGTGCTGGGCGAGCTCCAGATCAACCTTGGAGAGGGTCATCTCCACCTTGGAGATCAGCATGCGGAAGAAGGGCCAGCGCTGATAGAGCAGCTGCAGGAGCTCCATCTGGCCGGGATCATCCTCCAGCTCCTTCTGCAGGGCCGCACCGACCCCATACCAGCTGGGCAGCAGGAAGCGGCTCTGGGTCCAGCCAAACACCCAGGGAATGGCCCGCAGGCTGGAGAGATCCTTGGCGCCGCTCTTGCGCCGGGCCGGACGGCTGGAGATCTGCAGCTTGCTGATCTCCTCGATCGGAGTGACCTGCTGGAAGAAGGCCACCAGATCGGGGTTGTCGTGCACCAGGGCCCGGTAGTGGTCTCGCGAACGGGCCGCCAGGCGCTCCATCAGCACATTCCAGCTGGGGGTGTCGTCGATCGGGGCCGACACCATGCTGTTCTGAAGCACGGCGGTGGTGACCGTTTCGAGGTTGTAGAGGGCCAGCTCGGGCAGGGCGTATTTGGACGCCAGCACCTCTCCCTGCTCGGTGATCTTGATGCGCCCCCGCAGGGTGCCGCTGGGCTGGGCCAGGATCGCCTGGTAGGCAGGACCCCCGCCGCGGCCCACCGACCCGCCACGGCCGTGGAAGATGCGCAGGGCCACGCCATGGGTGCTGGCCAGCTCCTGGAGGGCGATCTGGGCCCGGTGGATCTCCCAGTTACTGGAGAGAAAACCGGAGTCCTTGTTGCTGTCCGAGTAGCCGAGCATCACCTCCTGCAGGGGGTCGGCGCCGCGGCGGTCGCTGCCGAGCAGATCGCGGTAGAAGGGGTCGGCGAACAGGCGTCCCATCACCGCCGGAGCACCCTGCAGATCCTCCACCGTTTCGAACAGAGGAATCACCAGCAGGCGCGAGTGGCGGGTCATCGGATCCACCAGCCCGGCCTCCTTGGCCAGCAGCAGCACCTCCAGCAGGTCGGACACCGTGTGACTCATCGAGATCACATAGGTGTTGCAGATCCGTGCACCGAACTCCTGCTGCAACCTCTGCAGCATCCGAAACACGGCGATCGTCTCGGCGGTGGCGGCGCTCCAGCGGGCCAGCGGCGGCAGCAGCGGGCGACGGGTCTGCAGTTCGCCCAGCAGCCAGTTGATGCGGCTCTCCTCGTCCATCTCCCCGTAGGGAACGGGGAGCTGCAGATAGCGACTCAGTTCGTCGATGGCGTCGCTGTGGCGTGTGCTCTCCTGGCGGATATCAAGGCTGGCCAGGCAGAAGGAGAAAATGTGCACCTGGCAGAGCAGATCGCCCAGGGCCTCGCAGGTGAGGCCGGTGGCCACGAGGCTGTCGCGCACCAGTTCGAGATCGCTGCGGAACTCATCGGCGCTGCTGTAGTGGAGATCTCCGCCCTGGCCAGCGCTGCTGAAGCCATCACCCCCCAGCGGTGAGGCCAGATCCCCGGGGACTTCCCATCCCGCATCGGAGAGCAGCTGGTTGCGCTCCAGGGTGAGGCGCAACCGCTCCAGCACATAGCTCAGCTTGAGCCGATACGGCTCCAGTCGGTAGCGGGCCGCCCGTTCGTCGTAGATCTCCGGGAACCGCAGCCGGTCCATCTCCAGCGATTCCAGCAGGGCCGGTCCCACCTGGCTCCATTGCATGGAGATGCTGAGCTGGTCGCGCAGCTGCTCCACCGATCGGATGTAGCGCTGCAGCATCAGCTTGCGTTGATAGCAGGCCGTGCGCCAGGTGATCTCGGCGGTGACCGAGGGGTTGCCATCACGGTCGGAACCGACCCAGGAGCCGAAGGTGCAGAAGGCTTCCCGGGGCAGGGCGACGTCGGGGTAGCTGGCCCGTAGGGCTGTGCGGATGCGCTGTTGCAGCTGGGGCATCGCCTCGAACAGCACCTCCTGGAAATAGTGGAGGGCGTAATCCACCTCATCCAGCACCGAGGGCTTGAACTGGTGCAACTCATCGGTGCGCCACCAGAGGCGAATCTCCTCCTCCAGCAACTGGCGGCAACGCTGCTGCTCCTCCCGGCTCAGGCCGCCATCCTCCTGGAGGCGCTGGATCAGGCTGGCCACTCGCCGCTGTTTGTGCCGCACCGTATGGCGCACGATCTCGGTGGGGTGGGCGGTGAACACCAGGCGGATGTCGAGCTCCCGCAGCACGTTTTCGATCTGGGCCGGCGGTACGCCGAGGCGACGCAGGCGTTCGAACAGCTGGCGGAAGGTGGCGGGGTCGCTCTGGCTGGCCAGCGGTGGCAGGAAGGGGTCGTAGGCGACGGGGCCGCTTGCGGTCTGGATGCTCTCGAGGTAGGTGTCCTCCTCAATGTGCTGCTCCAGGATGTTGACCAGCTGGAAATAAAGGGAGAAGGCCCGTGCAGCGGCGATGCCATCGGCCAGATCCATCTCCCGGATCACCGCCACGATCGCCTCGCTGTCACCGCTGCGGAAGCCGGCCTGTTCGTCGCTGGCGCTGATCTCCGGCGGATTCAAAGGGCCGCTCAGCTCCTTCAGCCGGATCAGTCGCTCCAGTTGGGGCTGGGGGCATTCGCTCCTCAGCACCGTGAGCCAGAGGTCTTCCACCAACTCCAGCCGCTCGCCCAGCAGGCGACCGACGACGGCTGGGACCTCCAGATTGGCGGTGGGCAACACCTGGACACCTGGGTGGAGTGATTGCGTCGCGTCGGAGCCAGCGGCGCCATGATCGGGACCCACGGCTGGCGCTGAAGATGGCGGCCGCATGGGCGAGCGGATCGGGGTGATGGGATCCATGATCATCCCAAAGCGTGGGATGGGTCTGTTGCAAGGCTTGCTCTGAGGCTTTCTTCCCGCCTCTGCAACTCGATCGCGGCGGTGGCGATGATCTCTTCCACCGGTTGTCCGGCCCGGTGCAGGGCCAGCCAGCGCATCGCCGTGTTGCCACGGCCCAGCACCTCGGCCAGGGGGGCGAGCCTGGGGCCCAGACCCAGCTGGGCGGCCATCGGGCCGAGGGACTTCAGCTCGCGATCGATCCAGTCGCGGGCCCTGATCTCGCTCCCGTCGCGCCAGTGGCGCAGCACGGCATCGAGGCTGTCGCGGGCCGCGGCGCGGTCGTTGGCGTCGGCGAGCCGAGCCAGTTCGCTCGGGCTGAGGCTGCTGGCCTCCAGGGGATCACAACCCTGGGGATCGAGCAGCAGTTGCAGCAGCCGCAGCTCGATGAAGGCCGTCACCGCCAACAGGTCGATGGGATCGGCCAGCAGGTCGCAGATGCGCACCTCGATGCGGTTGAGATCGTGGGGCCGGTCCTCGCCGTTGGGCCGGACCGAGGTCCAGAGATGGCGCACGTTGGTCATCGCGCCGTTGGTCAGCTGCTGGTTGACCCAGCTCACGTAGTGGGCATGGCTGAGGAACAGCGGCACCTCTGGCGGGGTGAGGGGGAACTGAAGCCAGCGTTGGGAGTGGGCACCGGTGGGTTGCCCATCCAGGAATGGGGAGCAGGCGCTGAGGGCCAGCAGCAGGGCTGCCTCGCAGCGGATCAGCCGCAGGCCGGCGAAAAGCGGCTCCATCGCCGTCAGGCCGAGGTTGATGTGCACGCTGGCGGTCACCACCCGGGTGCCGTAGGTGTGCTCGATGTAGGTGTGGTACGGGTTGGCAGGGTCGGAGCGCTCGAAGCGACCGCTGTCTCCGGTGGCCAGGGTGCTGCCTGGCAGCAGGGTGAGCCCACGGGGCTCCAGCCAACGCCTCAGCCGCTGGCGGGGTTCGAGCAGCAGGGCCAGCTGGCGCTCGTAGCTTGCTTCCGGGGGCGTGGTGTATTCGAGGTTGCGCTGATCCGGTTCGGTCACGAAGCCCACCAGCTCCCTGGCCGCCTCTGCGGCGCAGCCCACCACCGTGCCGTCGGGGCGGCCGGTGTACATCTCCACTTCGAAGCCCTTGGTCAGCAGGGGTGTGCTCATGGTCAGGGGCGGCGGGGGGGAGAGGGGGCAGGCGGGGCTGGCGGCAGCAGGCAGGCGAGGGCCTTGAGCATGCCGCGAGCTTTGTTGAGGGTTTCGTCGTATTCCTTGGCCGGCACCGAGTCGGCCACGATCCCGGCGCCGGCCTGCACCCGCACCCGCCAGGCCGGATCGGGATCGCCCGCCGCCGGTGCGAGCACCACCATCGTGCGGATCGTGATCGCCGTGTTCAGGGCGCCGCCGAGATCGACGGCGCCGTAGACGCCGGAGTAGGGGCCGCGGGCATCCGGCTCAAGCTCATGGATGCGCTGCATGGCGCGGATCTTGGGTGCCCCGCTGACGGTGCCGGCGGGGAAGCAGGCCATCAGCAGGTCCCAGACATCGTGGCGATCCTCCAGATCCCCCTCCACCTGGCTGACGATGTGCATGACATGGGAATAGCGCTCGATCACCATCAGGTCCTGCACCCGCACGCTGCCAGGGCGACAGACGCGGCCCAGGTCGTTTCGGCCCAGGTCGACCAGCATCACGTGTTCGGCCCGCTCCTTGGGGTCGTCCAGGAGCTCGGCCGCCAGGGCTCCATCCTCCTCCTCGTCGGCGCCTCGGGGGCGGGTGCCGGCGATCGGCCGCAGGGAAGCCCGCACCCCCCCACCGGGTTTCGGCTCGGCCTTGACCATCACCTCGGGACTGGAGCCGATCAGGTACCAGTCGCCGAAGTTGAAGAAGGCCATGTAAGGGGATGGGTTGACCATCCGCAAACTGCGGTAGAGCTCAAACGGATCGCGCTGGATGCGGGTTTCCAGCCGTTGGCTGAGCACGAGCTGGAAGACATCGCCGGCGGCGATGGACTCCCGCCCCTCGGCCACGGCGGCTTCGAAGTCCTCGCGGCTGCGGTTGGTGCTGGTCTCGAGGGTGCTGGCGGGTTCGTCGTGCCATTCGATCGGAGCGATGCCCGCCGGCAGGGGCGCATGCATGCGGGCCTCGAGTTCGGCGATCCGCTCCGAGGCGCGCTGCCAGGCCTGGTCGGGCTCAAGACCGCCGCTGAGATCGGCGTAGGCCACCGCCGTGATCTGCCGCTTCAGCTGGTCGAAGACCAGCAGGCTGTCGGCGAGCATCCAGCAGCCGTCGGGCGGGTCGCCGGGACCGGGGGCATGCACGGGCACGCTGGGTTCGATCCAGCGGATCAGTTCATAGCCCCAGGCACCGAACAGCTGGCCCAGGGGGGGAAGGCCGGGCACCGGGGCGGGTTGAATCGGGGCCAGGCACTGGCGCAGCAGGCTGAAGGGGTTGCCGCGGAGAGCTTCTCGGCGTCCATCGCGCCAGTGGCGCTCGCTGGTCTCTCCGCGGCAGGTGAGGGTCCAGAGGGGCCGGGTCACCACCACACTCCAGCGGCCGATCCGCTCGCCGCCCTCCACCGACTCCAGCAGCACCCCATGGCCTTCGCCGGCCCCCACCTTCAACCAGGTGGTGAGAGGGGTTTCCAGATCGGCGGGCCAGCGCTTCCAGAGGGGCACAAAGCTATGCCCGCCGAACGCCTCTGGCCCTCGGGCAGCCTCCTCCAGGAAGGCGGTTCGGTCGGGGGCGCGATCGGGACCCGGCATCGGAACGACAGGCAGGCAAAAAAAACGGGGCTTGCCAGCCCCGCCTTTATAGATGCGCGAGGGTACGCGGCTCAGACTTCGTAGGGCGCCTTGCCGCTGAACTTGAGGCTTGCGGGGTTGGGGTTGGCGCCGATGCGGCGAGCATTGTGGCCCACTTTGACGCGGCCTTCGTTGACTTTCTCGGGGAAAACACCATCTTTGGGATGGAGGAATTCAGTGTCACCGCCGGGGAAGATCCTGTAGATCTTGAAGTCTTCAATCCGAGGCTTGAACTTGGTGCGCAGCTGGGTGCCCAGGGCAAGGCACTGCTCTTTGCGGGCGAAATACATCAGATTTTCGCCGGCGTGCATCTCGGCGGCGCCCCCGGTGGGGAGCTCGAAGGCCTGGGCAGCGGTGCTGGTCCAGGTGATGGCGTATTTCTCCTCGGTTTCGGCGGCATTGAGCAGACCGCCCGTGCTGCCGATGAACTTCGGAAGTTGACCTGTCAGGGCCGTCGCTGGCATGGCTCAAAGACCGTTACAGGCGGAAGCTAGCACCGTGTTTCGACCCTCCCAGCCCGGGCGCACGCACTCTTCACACCCGTCAACAATGGCTGGACGCTGGCCTCGCCTCATGGCCTTCGGCCAGCGGGAAAAAGACGGTGAGGCTTGATCCACCCCGCTCCGTCAGTCGGCCCCCGAGGCGGTGGAACAGCTGGCGCGTGGCCTGATGACTGAGCTGCAGGCTGCCGGTGGATGGATTCCAGCTCAGCACCGGTCCCACCATGTCGCTGCCACTGCCACTGCCACTGCCACTGCCGCTGCTGCCCCGGGAGCCGCCAGCGGCGCCGTCGCTGCGGCCGGCGTGGTCGCTGCTGCTCAGCTGCAGCTTCAGGCGCGGACCGGCCGGCTGCAGGCTGAGGCGCACCTCGCTGCCGGCCCTGAGGCTGCGTCCGAAGCGATCGATCAGACCGCCGAGCATGGTCTCGAGGCGGCTCGGATCGCTCAGCACCGGCGGCAGATCCGCTGCGATCGTCAGCACCAGGCTCAGGTCGCGGCGGGCGAGCTGTCGCCGCCAGATCTCCTCGAGATCGCTGAGCAGGCGACTGAGATCGGTGCGGGCCAGTTCGCTGGCGCTCAGGGGCTGGCTGTTGCCGGGTTGGCGCTGCAGTTCCGCCGCCAGGAAGATCAGGCCGAAGCGGTCGATCTGTTCGCTGCATTCGCCATCGATCTGCTCCAGTCGCTGCCGGACCAGGGGCGGCAGCTCGCCGCGCCGCAGCAGGGAGCGGATCAGGGTGCGGATCGTGGCCAGGGGGGTGCGCACCTCATGGGTGAGGGCCTCGAGAAGGGCCAGTTCGGCGCTGGCACCGCCAGCACCCTCGGGGGCGGCGCCGATGCCGCTGGCGCCGGCTCCCCCCTCGCCGCTGCCAGCAGGGGCCGATCCGGGGGGAGCCGGCCGCCCGAGGGGCTGAAGGGTAACACTCGGCGCCATGCCCGCCAGACGCTCCGCCAGCAGGGGCCAGAACCGGATCGCCTGGCCGGGATCGTTGTCCAGGGGACCCAGCCGCTCCAGGCAGCGCCGCAGCCGGGACGCTTCAGCGGGATCCTCCGCCTGGAGGCGCCGGTTCAGCAGCTGCAGGCTGGTGGAGAGCACCGCTGCATCAAAACGGGCCAGCAGGCGCCGCCGGCCCGGGGCTCCCTCCAGGGCCAGCCCCACCTGCAGCGTCGGGGTGATCAGCAGCAGCACCGGATCGGTCCCATCGCTGTCGCGCAGAGGAAGCCGCTGGAAGCGGAAGGGATGGGGCCCCTGCCCCTGCTCCGCCTCCCGGCGGCCCGGCAACAGCGGGGCCCGCGGCAGAAGCGTGCCGATCTGCTCCGGTGCCCAGACCCAGCCCTGCAGGTTCTGGAGCAGCGTCGGTTCGTAGAGGGCCGGTAGCGGTGCCGCCAGCCAGAGGCCGCGGGGAGGGGCGGCATCACCGCGCAGCAGGGTGTCCTGGAGGGTGGCCAGCGCGGCCCACCACTGGCGCCGGGCGCTGTCGTCATCGCTGCCGCTGCTGGGCACATCGCGGGCCAGCTCGCGGCGCAGATCGGCGAGGGTGGGGATGGGCTCAGCCATGGCTGTGGGCTCCGGGGGCGCGGGCTGGGGCGGTGACGCCACCCTGGACCGATGGGGCGGCGCATGCGCTGGGGAGAAGCCGCAGCATGGCCGGCTGCCTCACCAGCGTCGTGGCACCCGGCTGCGGCGCACCACGGCGGCACAGAGGCCCAGCGAGACGTAATTGACGAGCATTGCTGACCGCCCGTAGCTCACCCAGGGCAGGGGGATACCGGTCACCGGACCGAGGCCGATCGTCATGCAGATGTTGACCACCACCTGGAACATCAGCATGGCGCCGATCCCTACCACCACCAACGATTCGACATCTGTGCGGGCCTGGTTGGCGATCTGGATCAGGCGCCAGCAGAGCAGCGCATAGGCAAGAACCACCAGGGATGAGCCGATGAAGCCGGTCTCCTCGCCCAGGGCGCTGAAGATGAAGTCGGTGTGCTGCTCGGGGATGAAGCGCAGCAGGGTGAGGTGGCCATGCATCAGACCCGTGCCCAACAGGCCGCCGGAGCCGATGCCCACCTTGCTCTGCAGCAGGTGATAGCCGCCGCCGAGCGGGTCTTTGGACGGGTCGAGGAAGAGCACCAGCCGGTCGCGCTGGTACTCCTTCAGTCCATGCATCCAGAGGTATGGGGTGATCAGGGCGAACAGGCCCTGGACCGCCAGCACCACCGCCAGGGCGATGCGTTTCCAGGGCAGGGAGCGCCAGGCCAGCCAGCCCATCAGCGGGATCCAGAGGATCAGCAGCAGCGGCTGCACCCCGGCCACGATCGCCGCCACCAGGGGGGAGAGCAGCAGCACCAGCCAGGGGAGGGGCAGGCCGGCCCAGAACAGCATCACCAGCAGCACGGCCCCAAAAACCAGGGAGGTGCCGAGGTCGGGCTGGATGAACACCAGTGCCCAGGGAAGGGCAATCAGCCCGATGGGCCGAACCAGATCCACCGGCCGTTCCACAGGGAAGCGCGACAGCACTCCCGCCAGCAGCAGAATCGCCGCCAGCTTGGCGAACTCCGACGGCTGCACATGAAAGCCGCCGATGCTGATCCAGCGCTGGGCGCCGAGGGCGGAGGTGCCCACAAAGCGCACCGCCACCAGGCTGAGGATCGTGGCGCCGTAGAGGGGCCATTGCACCTGGTTGAGCCGCTCCAGGGGAAGCCGGGCCACCACCAGGGCGATGACGATGCCCACCCCCGCCGTGAGCCAGTGCTGATACCAATCGGCGTAATCGGCCTGGCGCTGGGTGCTGGCGATCAGGATGCCGGCCAGCAGGGTGAGCACCAGGGGGATGCCCCAGAGCAGCAGATCGGTCTCGCCGAACAGGGGGCGACTGCGTCGGCCTCCCCGCACACTCGATCCCCGTCGGGCACTCAGGCCGGAAGCCATGGTCGCTTAAGCCACGGCCGATCGGAGCCCGCAGCGGGCCGCCAGCTCGGCGGCCAGGGCGAGGAAGGCACGGCCGCTGGCTGAGTTCGGTGTCGCCAGCACCGCCGGCAGGCCCCGGTCGCCTCCTTCCTGCACCGCCATCTCCAGGGGGAGTTCGGCCAGCAGGGGCACTTCGGCCTCATCGGCCAGCTGGCGCCCACCACCGCTGCCGAAGATCGGGTAGCGGCGATCCGGCAGATCCGGGGGGATGAAGCCGCTCATGTTCTCCACCACCCCCAGCACCCGCACGCCCATCTGCAGGAACATGGCCAGACCTCGTCGGGCATCCTGCAGGGACACCCGCTGCGGCGTGGTGACGATCACCACGCCGGCCATCGGCACCGCCTGGGCCACGGTCAGCTGGGCGTCGCCGGTGCCTGGGGGCAGGTCGACGACCAGCACATCCCGCTCCCCCCAGGCCACCTGATACAGGAACTGGCGGATGATGCCGTTGAGCATCGGGCCCCGCCAGATCACCGGCTGGTTTTCTTCGATCAGCAGGCCCATCGACACCATGGCGATGCCGCAGGTCTCGATCGGCTGCAGGATCTGCTCGCCCGCTGCATTGGTGCTCACTTCCGGCGAGCGGTCGGCGACCCCCAGCATCGTGGGGGCGTTGGGTCCGTAGATGTCGGCATCGAGGAGGCCGACCCGAAGGCCCTGGGCGGCCAGGGCGCAGGCCAGGTTGACCGCCACGGTGCTCTTGCCGACCCCACCCTTGCCGCTGCTGACCGCAATCACCTGGCGCACGCCGGGCACGGGCTGGCGGGGAGGGGGGCCGCCGGGGCCGCCTGGCCCGTGGCCGGCGCCGCCGATCGGCGCGCCGGAGCCGGAGGCGGATGGCTGGGGCTGGGCCAGTTCGATCTGAACCTCACCGATGCCGGCAACGGCCAGGAGGGCCTGGCGGGCCTCGCCGGCGATGCGGTCCCGCTGGCTGGTGGCGAAGGCGGGGAGGGCCAGGCGAAGGATGGCCCGATCCCCCTGGCGACGGATCTGACCGATCCAGCCGAGCTCGAGCAGGCTGCGGCCGCTGCCGGCGTCGCGGAGGGGTTCAAGGGCCTGATGCAGTGCGTCCGACCCTGGGTCGATGCCGGTGGCGGCTGGGGAGCCGGCAGCCTGGTCGGGGATGGCCATCCGCTGCTCGTACGCCGCGACAGGCCTGGATCCTAGTGGCGTGGTCGGGGTGATCCGCCCGTGACAGACCCTCTCGGGGGCTTGTCTGCGGCCCTGGCGTCCTGAAAAGGTAGTCCGGTTCCGGCCTCGGCAGGGACGCCCCCGGATGGGGCCCGCCCCTCGCCGCCACGCCGCCGCTCGCCCCTCCATGGCCCCAATCCTTCCTCCCCCACCCGCCGATTCCCGCAGCCGCGCCCGGGAGTTGCTGATGGGGCTGCAGGATTCGATCTGCGCCGGCCTGGAGGCGCTGGACGGGGAGGGGCACTTCCTGGAGGAGAGCTGGGAGCGCCCCGAGGGGGGCGGCGGCCGCTCACGGGTGATCAAGGAGGGCCGGGTGTTCGAGCAGGGGGGGGTGAACTTCTCGGAGGTGGAGGGGGACCGGCTGCCGCCCTCGATCCTGAGCCAGCGCCCCGAGGCGGAGGGCCAGCGGTGGTTCGCCACCGGCACTTCGATGGTGCTGCACCCCCGCAACCCCTACGTGCCGACGGTGCATCTCAACTACCGCTATTTCGAGGCCGGGCCGGTGTGGTGGTTCGGCGGTGGTGCCGACCTCACTCCCTACTACCCCTTCCTTGAGGACGCTCAGCATTTCCATCGCACCCTCAAGGCCGCCTGTGATGGGGTGGATCCGGCCTATTACCCGGTGTTCAAGCGCTGGTGCGATGAATACTTTTTCCTTCGCCACCGCGGTGAGACCCGCGGGGTGGGGGGCATCTTCTACGACTACCAGGATCCCGCCGGGGTGCTCTACAAAGGTTCAGACCCCAGCGGCCCCGCCGCTGCGGCGTCCGCTGCCACGGCCTCCGGGGCCGGCGCGATCAGCCAGGACTGGGAGCAGCTGTTCCGGCTCGCCACGGCATGCGGCAACGCCTTCCTGCCGAGCTACGTGCCGATCGTCGAACGGCGTGATCCCCTGGCCTGGGGGGAGCGGGAGCGCCAGTTTCAGTTGTATCGCCGCGGCCGCTACGTGGAGTTCAATCTTGTCTTCGATCGCGGCACGATCTTCGGCCTCCAGACCAATGGCCGCACCGAATCGATTCTGATGTCGCTGCCGCCGCTGGTTCGCTGGGAGTATGCCTACAGTCCCGAGCCAGGCAGTCGCGAGGCCCTGCTCACCGATGTCTTCACCCGCCCCCAGGACTGGCTGGAGGATGGGGGCCTGGTGGAGCGTTGCCGTCCCCACCAGGCCGTGGGCTGAGTCCAAGGCCTGGAGCTGGCGGCTGGACCCGTCCTGTTGCAGCGGCTGCGGTTCGGGCTCCGGCAGCGGCGATGGCCCAGGGCCAGTCGCTTGACGTGGACCCTGGCCCAGTCCCAACTCTGGACGGGGTCAGGTGCTCGGCCAAGGGTCCGGTTCGCTGATGGTGCAGCGGCGGTGCCTACTGGGTATCCGTGGCCAGAGGCGGGCCGCCCCGGCGCGTCGCCGGCCGGCCGCGGCCGGCGGTGTTCCTGGGGGCAGGGGCAGCGGCCATGCCCCGCTCGATCGCATAGACGATCCGCTCGGCCAGGTAGCGGATGGTGCGATCACGGCTGCGGGGATCGCGCAGGGAGGCCTCCAGGCGACCCTCCAGCTTGCCCACCTCCAGCAGGGCGATGCCGCGTTTGGGGCCACCGAGGCGGTCGCGGAAGTTCATCGGATAGGCGCCGAACTCCCGGGCCAGGCTTTCATCGATGCTGCTGAACGGTTGGTGCAAAGGGGGGATCAGGCCGGAACCGACCCCGCTGCTGCCGTAGGCATCGAAGTGGATCTCCAGGGCGTAGCCCCCGGCGGCGGCATGGTCGCGGCCCACCGCCCAGTTGCTGCCGGCATCGTCGCCGTTGATCATCGTGCGCACCGGCGGCACGTGGAAGTCGAAGCGCAGGCCTCGCTCCCGACCCCGCACCGCCACGGCGTGGGCGACCTGCAGGCACCAGTAGTGCTCATCGCTGATGCCGGGTCGCATCGGCGCTGCCCCATAGAGGCCGACGGCCTCACCGCTGGTTCCCGAGCCGCCGATCCCCTGGGCGTCGGCGTGGCCGGCCAGCACCAGAATCGGCGTGTTGCGCCCGACGATCCGGGCACCGACCCAGTCCTTGGCCAGGGGGCTGCGGACACCAAGCAGGGGATCGCTGAGCGGTGGCGGTGTGCCGGTGGCGTTCGCCGAGGTTTGGGCCAGGGCCGGTCGGGCTGATCCAAGGACTCCCCATCCCGTCAGGGCCGCCATCGCCGCCAGCAGGGCCGCCAGCGGCCTGGGGGCTCGATGCGGCGGGGCGGACGGCAGCGACCGAAGCATGGCGGTTGATATCAGATCGGGGAGGAGAGCAGGCGGCCGTCGCTGGCGAGCTGCAGGGTCTGGCCGAGCTCGGTCTCGATGGCGATCAGTTCGTCGCGGTGGGCCCGCAGCCGCAGGGTGCTGCCGGGGCGCTGTGGATCTTCGATCAGGCGGAGTTCGAGAATCTCGGCCCGCTCGGCGCGGCGGCGGTAGAGCAGGCCGGCGCCTGGACCCAGCAGGGCCAGCAGCAGGGGCCACCAGCCCAGGCCAGGCCAGAGCTGACGGAGCACCAGACCCAGGCAGGCGGCGCCGACGGCCCCCAGCAGGGAGAGCAGCAGGGCCAGGGGGGCACTGGCGCTCACCTGGCCGCGAAAACGCAGCAGCCGCCGGTCGGCGTCACCGCCCTCCCGCTGCCAGCCCCGCTGGCCGAGCCAGCCGCAGAGCCCATCGAGAACCTCGAGGGCTGGCCGCGGCGAGTGCACATCCACAACCGTGGTGCGGTCCTTGCTGGCCGCCCGCAGAAAAAAGACCAGGCCCACCGCCAGCAGCAGGGTGAGCAGCAGGGTGGAAGCCAGCGTGGGCATCGGAAGCCTGCCGCGATCAGGTGGTGCATTCTCCCCCATCCCCGCCGCAGCTGGGGCCGGGGAGTGCGGCGCCTCAGGCACAGTTGATCCCGAATCCCTCCGCCGGCCTCCTCTCCGCTGCTGCCATGACCCAGGCCCGCCCAGCCGCCAGCCCGCCCACGCCTTCGATACCACCGGCTCGCTTCGCGGTCTTTGATGGCGATCTGGATGCCAGCTGGCAGGAGCTCTATGGGCAGGCCCCGGCCCTGGCGATCGATACCGAGGCCATGGGCTTGCAGCACGGCCGCGATCGACTCTGCCTGGTGCAGATCTGCGACAGCCACGACAACGTCTGCTGCATCCGCCTGGCCAGGGGCCAGCGGCAGGCGCCTCGCCTGGCCAACCTGCTGGAGAGCCCAGCGATCGAAAAGGTGTTTCACTTCGCCCGCTTCGATGTGGCGGCCCTGGCCGAAAACCTGGGGATCCGGGTGGATCCGATCTTCTGCACCAAGATCGCCAGCCGCCTGGCCCGCACCTATGCGCCGCGCCATGGCCTCAAGGAGGTGGTCAATGAGCTGGTGGGGGTGGAGCTCGACAAGCAGGCCCAGAGCTCCGATTGGGGGCGGGTCGAGGAGCTGAGCGATGCGCAGCTGGCCTATGCCGCCGGCGATGTGCGCTGGCTGCTGGCGGCCCGGGATCGGCTGGAGGTGATGCTGCGCCGCGAGGATCGCTGGGAACTGGCCTGCCGCTGCTTCGCCTGCATCCCCGTGTTCGCCGACCTCGATCGGCAGCGGTTCGGCTCGGTGTTCGAGCACTGAGATCCCGGCCCGGCAGGCGGGGGGCGATCAGTCCTCCAGCATGAAGTTGACATCGTTGCCCACCGCCCCGAGCTGGTCGCTGAACAGGGTGCCGTGGTCGGTGCCGGCGGCGATGGCCTCCTCGAGCATGCGCTGGGCCAGGGCCTCTCGGGAGGCGGAATCGCGGCTGCCCTCCTGGGCGGCGCGAATCTCCACCTTGCGCCGGGCAGCGGCCTGGCTGATGCCTAGGTGGCTGGCGAGCCGGCCGCAGGCGGCGTTGTAATTGCGGTCGGGAATGCCGGCCATGGGCAGCTGTGGAGATCCTTCCATCATCCCGCCGGGGGGCTCCTAGGCCCGGCGGTCGGCCGCACGGTCGGCGGGGGGCTGCCTTCAGTGGTCTTCGGCTCGGTTGAGCAGGGTGGTGGCGATCGCCTCCGCCAGCCGGGCGCTGCCCCCCGCCGGCCCCATCCGCATCTGGCCGATCCACCCGAGGCGCCGCCGCTCCGCCGGGTCGTTGAGCAGCGCCGCCAGTCGGTTGCCCAGTTCAGCGCCGCTGTGGCACGGCTGCACCGCCCCGCCCAGCAGCCGGCTCTGGCGCCGTGCGAACCCGGCCTTGAACTGGGGCCCGGGGCCCGGCAGCGACAGGGCTGGGACGCCCAGGCCCACCAGCTGCTCGGTGGCGGTGCCCGCCGTGGCCAGGCCCACCTCCCCCCAGCCGGCCCAGTCAGCGAAGCGACCCGGCCCCAGCAGCAGCCGCAGCTGGCGTCGCCGCCAGGCCGCGGCGGCGCCACTGCCGATCGGAATCGGTGCTGCCGCGAAGCCATGGCGCTGCAGCAGCCCCGCCAGGCTGGCGGGGCTGGGGGCGCTGCCGGTGGCCAGCAGCACGGTGGTGGGCGGGCCGAGGGCTGGAAGGGCGGCCAGGAGCCGCTCCAGGTTGCCCAGGGCCTCCGGCAGCCGGCTGCCCGGCAGCAGCAGCAGCCGCCGCTGACCCACCAGCCAGGCCGGCAGTGGCGCGTTGGCGAGGCCATCCATCATCGGGTTGCCGGGGGCGCTGGCGGCTACGCCATGGCGCCGCAGCCCGGCGGCGGTGAGCTCATCCCGTGCGGCCACCAGCCGGCAGCGGCCGCTGCCCATCAGGGCCCACTCCCAGGGATCCCATTCGCTGCCCTTGAGTCGGTGGTAGGCGTCGGCCAGGGCGGTGCTGCCCCAGCCCGGTGGGGGCGGCGTGGCCCAGGTGTGATCGCTCTTGGGGGTGCCGATGAAGCCGAAGCGGCCGCCCCCCGCCCAGGCGAACAGCAGCGGCAGCAGATCGCCCACGGCCAGGATCGGTGCACCGCCCTGGCCCCAGCGGCGCACCAGGCGCCACTGCTTCCAGCTCAGCAGGGGCAACCCGGCGGCCAGATCGCCCAGCAGCCCCCGCAGGCTCTGGTTGCTGAAGCCACCGCTGGGCAGGGCCTGGCGGGGGCCGCAGCGCTGCAGGACGCCGGCGGCTTCGGCACCGGCAAACACCCGGCCCTCCCCCACCAGGGGCAGCACCACCAGCTCCAGGCCCGGCCGCCGTTCGGCCAGGGCTTCCAGCACCCGCAGGGCGATCAGATCCTCCCCATGGCCGTTGCTCAGAACCAGCAGACGGGGGGGAGGCATGCCATGGCTGATACGATCCGTGCAAGGGAGTTTGCTCCCCGGCCGGCGGCATGGCCAAGTGGTAAGGCAGAGGATTGCAAATCCTTTACCCCCAGTTCGAATCTGGGTGCCGCCTCTTTTCACTCATCCGAAAAAGCGATCGCTGGCAAGACCTCAGGGTCGATGGCCAGCTCTGGCTATGGGCGCCATCCCGGCGGATTCCTGCTGGTCGGATCTTTAAGGCCATGCGATATCTTCTGCCGCAGGATCTGCCGTTGAGGTTGTCCAACCGGGCAATAGATCGGCAACGGCGACGAGGCGGTGGTTCGGAACCCACGCCACGCTGGCTGAGCGACCTGTCCACGCAACCTGGACAACCCAACCCAGCGAGCGATTCGGCCTGGCAGCTTCTCAAGCGTCTAGGAGCCTGTTGCGCGTAGCCGCATTGGCTCCAGATCCCTGGGGAGATCCCGCGACACAACGGAACAGGATCTCCCATGGATCTCATCCGCATTGGGATTGCGGCTCCGTGTCAAAGGGCAGATGGATGGCACGGCAGCAGATCTTGCGACGACGCTGCAGAGATGTGCTTGATGCCCTTTGTCTCAGGATGAGGCCGCGATCGGCGCCGCTTCGGGTTCGTCATTGTTCAGGGCCTGGCCTGTCGACCTACGCGCAACAGGCTCCTGGCCGAAGGCTTCTGCGAAGCAGCAGGAACCGATCGCCAAAATCGAGCCATTCATCGCCAACGACAACAAGGGCGCAGCTCCTTTCAGCTGGACGGCAACCGCCGATTCAATCCTGGCGAAGCTCCAGCACCTTTGCTCGCCAATTCCTGGGAGGTGATGCCAGGGGAGCCTCGTCCCGCTGATGGGTCTCGGGTGGATGGCCCTGGCTCAGCTCCCCTCCCCGTGCTCCACCACCCCAGCGTGCTGCAGCGGCTCCGCTGATGCCGCCGCGGAGGATCGACGACCGCTGCCGCGTTGGCGCCAGACCGACTGGGCGGTGGCGTAGAGCGACGACTGCATCTCGCCGAGGAAGCGCTCGAGGCGATGGCGCGTCTCCTCCCCCTGGACGAGCTCGTCGGAGAAGGCGCCGGCGTGGCACAGATCGATCAACAGGGCCACCTCTTCGGAAGAGAGGCAGATCAGATGCTGATCGTTGTGATGGGTGACCTTCATGGCTCCTGCCCTGGCCGAGGCCTGGACGCCGACACGACGCCGTTGTTCTACGCCGACCAGCTGCTCAGGGAGGGAGTGAAAACCGAAGCCAGCCCGGTTGGCGATCAGCTCCAGGGGAGCAGACGGGTGAACAGTTCGACCACAGCAAAACCGATCAGGGCTGTCATGGCGAGCAAAGAACTGGGACGGGCCATGGCGGAGGAGCATTGGATTTGCCCCAAACCTAAAGGCATCCTTAAGGAGCCGGCTGTTCGCCTGCGACATCTGTGCCGAGCCTCCACATCCCGACACAACCCGACATGTTGCGCCGATGGATCCATGCCGTCAGTAACCGGAATCGGCCACGCAGGCTCCGATGCAGGTGAGACCGTTGCTGGCCGTGCGACCGCAATGGTCGCAGAGCACCGCTTCGGCGGGCGTGTTTTCTTCCATCACGTCAGCCTGACCTTCCACCGTGCCACTGGAGCCCACCCCAGGTATCCCAGCGGCGCTTGCCCCGATCTGTGCCACCGGGCCTTTCACCGGGCTGACGGCCGGGGACACGGTGGCCGCTGGGCCTGAGCTGGCGGAGGAGATCACGGGGGGTTAAGCGCTGCCGCAAGGGACCGATCATGGCGCCCATGCCCCGCCGCCGCGCCCATGCCCACCACCCCGTCGCCTCCCACCATCGGCGTGGGTACCTGGGCCTGGGGAAACAGTTTTCTCTGGGGCTATGAGCCGGGCCAGGACGCCGCCCTCGAGCAGGGCTTCCGCTGCTGCGTCGATCTGGGCCTCCATGTTTTCGACAGCGCCGACTCCTACGGCACCGGCCGCTTCAACGGCCGCAGCGAAATCCTGCTGGGCCGCTTCATCGCCGCCTTGCCGCCCGAGCAACGCGCCTCCCTCACCGTGGCCACCAAGCTCGCTCCCTTCCCCTGGCGTCTGGGTCGCCGCGGCTTCGATCGGGCGCTGGAGGCCTCCCGCCTGCGCCTGCAAGGGAAGCTGGATCGGGTGCAGCTGCACTGGAGCACGGCCCGCTATGCCCCCTGGCAGGAGGGACCGCTGCTGGAGGGCCTGGCAGATGCCGTCCTGGCGGGCAGGGTGCCCCAGCTTGGGGTGTCGAACATGGGCCCGCGGCGGCTGCGGCGGGTGCAGCTCCATCTGGCGGAGCGGGGGGTGCCCCTGCGAAGCCTGCAGGTGCAGGCTTCGCTTCTGGCGCCCGAACCCTTCCGTCCCGGTGGCATCGCCGAGGTCTGCGCAGAGCTGGGTGTGGAGCTGATCGCCTACAGCCCCCTGGCTCTGGGCCTTCTGGCCCGCCCGCCGGGCCCCCTGCCGCCCCTGCCCCGGGGCCCCCGGGGCCTGCTGTTCCGACGACTCTGGCCCGGCTTGCAGCCGCTCCTGGAAACCCTGCAGGCGATCGCTGCCGAACGACGGGCCAGTCAGGTGGCGGTGGCGCTCAATTGGTGTCGGGCCCACGGCGCCCTGCCGATTCCCGGCATCCGCAGCGCTGACCAGGCCAAGGGGGCCGCAGCAGCCCTGGACTGGACCCTCAGCACTGCGGAGCGTGAGACCCTCGACACCCTGGCCCTGGCCGGCCGGGCACGGATGCCCGCCAACCCGTTCAGCAGCGACTAGCTGCCGCTGGCCCGGGGCGGATCGGGCGTCAGCACCACCGGCAGGGCCTCGGGCTTGGGCAGGCGGTTGTCGCCGCCCTGGAGCAGCCTCAGCACCTGGGGGTCCTGGCTGGTGGGGGAGAGCCCGTCGGGATCGGAGGGACTGCAGGCGGCGAGCGCCTCCTGGAGCAGGGAGTCGAAGGTGCTGCCGGGCAGGCGATGGCGGGCCAGCTCCAGGAAGGCGCGGGCCAGGGATTCACCGGCGGCGCTGCGCAGGGCCGGGTTGCTGCGACGAAGCTCCTGCTCCTGGGCGATCGAGGCGAGGAAGCGTTCTGTGACATCCCGCTTAGTGGTGGCCCGGATGCGGGTGTCCTGATCGGTGGGGGTCAGGCTCAGCTGGTTGTGGAGTTCGTCGAGGCGGCGGTTGAGGCTGTCGAGCACCTCCCGGGCTTCCCGCTCGATCTGGCTGAGCTGCCCGTCGGAGAGTCTGGGCAGATCGGCCACGTACACCTTGCCGTGGTCGCGCAGGGTCAGGAAGGTGGGGCGCTGGCCTCCCTCCCGTGGGCTGGTGGTCTCACGCAGGCGTGGCCTGGGCTGCTGGGGGCGCTGGGGGGGTATGGGGCCGGCGGAGGAGCGGCGGCGGGTGATTCGGGACGAGGTATCGAACATGCGAGCACAACAAGAACTTCGAACTGGAAACGATCTGCTACCGCGATCGTTCCCTGGGCACCCTACGGGGGGGCGTACCGGGGCGTCAGTGTGCCCTCAGTACGGCAATCCGGCCAGGGGCTGGCCGCCGCCGCTGCCGGCACCGGCCGCCACCTGACCCAACTCCCAGGCCTGATGGCCAGCGGCTGCACAGGCGGCCAGAACCCCAGCTGCCGCCTCCTGGGGCACCACCATGCAGAAGCCCACCCCAAGGTTGAAGGTCTCCCAGAGGTCCGCCTCGGGTACCCCGCCCCGCTCCTGCAGCCAACGGAACAGGGCTGGACGGCTCCAGCTGCTCGGATCGACCACCCCATGCACCCCGTCCGGCAGGCAGCGGGGCAGGTTCTCGGGAAGGCCGCCGCCGGTGATGTGGGCCATGCCGTGGATGGGCGCCCCCTGTTGCAGGAGTTGTCGCACCAGCGCGGCGTACAGGGTGGTGGGGGTGAGCAGGCTGGCGATCAGGGGCGGGCCATCGCTGCCCAGGCGGGTATCGGCATCGGCGCCCTCGGCTTCCAGGATGCGGCGCACCAGGCTGAAGCCGTTGCTGTGCACGCCGCTGCTGGCCACCGCCAGGATCCTGTGGCCGGCCTCGATCCGTCGGCCGTCGATCAGCTCCTCCTCTTCGACCACCGCCAGGCAGAAGCCGGCCAGGTCGTAACGGTCGGCGCCGTAGAAGCCGGGCATCTCCGCGGTCTCCCCACCCAGCAGCGCGCAGCCGCTGCTGCGGCAGCCGGCCGCGATGCCCTCCACCACCTCCGCCAGGGTGGCGGGGCTGAGCTTGCCGGTGGCGATGTAATCCAGGAAGAGCAGCGGTTCGGCGCCGCTGGTGATCACGTCGTTGACGCACATCGCCACCAGGTCGATGCCGACGCCGTGGTGGCCACCATGGGCCTGGGCCAGGTCGAGCTTGGTGCCGACCCCATCGGTGCCCGCCACCAGCAGGGGGCGGCGCAGTCCAGCCGGTAGCCGGCAGAGGCCGCCGAAGCCCCCCAGGGCGCCGATCACCTCCGGCCGTCGCGTGGCGTCGACGCTGGCGCGGATGCGATCGACGAAGGCCCGGCCAGCGGCCACGTCGACGCCGGCGCTGCGGTAGTCCATGGTCATCGCTCTGCAGGCGGTTCCGATCCTCCGATGGCGCCGGGTTCGGGTTGGCGGCCGACGCCCCAAAACCCTCCAGGCCGTGTGCGGTCCTGGGATTGACACATGAAAGGATCGCTTCGGCTTATCCAAGAGATCAGATGTCCTGATGGATCGGGGGGTTGCCAGCGCCTGCTGGGGCCAGTGCTGCTGGGAATCTGACGGAAGTATGAAAAAAACTGATCAGTCCCGGCGCTGGGAAAAGTGGCTGGTTGCCCTCTTTTTTTGCCACTACGTTGGCGCCGTCGTTATTCATTGCCAGGAACTCACCAGGCCACTGCTCTGCTGAATCCCGCTCCCTGCAGGCCCCTCAGTTGCAGTTCGATCCCATGGTTCTCCGGTTGTCCGGCGATGCCTCAGATCTCCGCCCGTGTGTTCCGACTGCCATGCGTGCACCTCAACTTCTGGGCGCCGCCGCCCTCCTGATGCTCCCCTTCGGCAGCCCCGCCCTGGCGGCCGCCACCTCCTCCCAGACCAGCCCAGCCGCTGACGCTGTGATCCGGGAAGCAGCTCCCTCCCCCTGGGAGGAGCGGTTCATCAGGCAGATGCCCTCGGCTCCCAAAAGCCCTCTGCAGCTCGCTTACACCACGACCGGTCAGGCCAGCTGGTATGGTCCTGGCTTCTACGGCGGCCGCACCGCCAACGGTGAGGTCTTCCGTCCAGGCACCATGACCGCTGCCCACCGCAGCCTTCCCTTCGGCACCCGCGTGCTGGTGACGAACCTCAACAACGGCCGCAGTGCCGTCGTTCGTATCAATGATCGCGGTCCTTTCCACGGCGGCCGGATCATCGATCTCGCCCATGGCGCCGCCAGCGAGCTGGGGGTCACCTCCAGCGGGGTCGCCTCGGTCAAGCTCGAGGTCCTGCCCTGAGCCCTGGCGGATCACGCCTGCCCAGCCATGGCCCACTCCCAGGATGGGGGTGGGCCTTTGTCATGTTGCAGCGTGCGCCTGCTCACATCCACTGCCGACCTGGTCGCCTGGCGCCGCCATGAACCGGAGCGGCCCCTCCATTTCGTGCCGACGATGGGCTGTCTGCATCGCGGCCACGCCAGCCTGCTGAAACGGGCCGCCGAGCCGCGCTCCGGCGGTCCGTCGCCGCGGGTGCTGCTCAGCGTCTTCGTCAATCCCCTGCAGTTCGGCCCCGACGAGGATTACGAGCGCTATCCCCGCGATCTTGAGGCCGACCGGGCCCTGGCCACCGCCGTCGGCGCCGATGCCCTGTTTGCCCCCTCGCCCGCAGCCCTCTACCCAGGAGGTGAGTCCCAGCTCAGCCGCGTGCTGGCGCCCCCCGCCCTGGCCACGGTGTTGTGCGGCCGGTTCCGGCCTGGCCATTTCGATGGGGTGGCCACCGTGGTCTGCCGGCTGCTGGCCCTGGTGCGCCCGCAGCGGCTGCTGCTCGGTGAAAAAGACTGGCAACAACTGCAGGTGTTGCGTCGGGTGATCCGCGACCTGGGCCTTGAGGTGGCGGTGGAGGGCTGCCCCACCGTGCGGGAGGCCGATGGGCTGGCCTGCAGCTCCCGTCTTCGCTACCTGGGCGCCGCCGAGCGGGGCCGGGCGGCGGCGGTGGCCCGGGCGCTGGCGGCGGCAGCGGATCTGCACCGGGCCGGGGAGCGGCAGGGGGCCGCCCTGATCGCCGCGGCCCGCGAATGGCTCAGGGCCGCCGCTCTGGAGGAGGACTACGTGGAGCTGGTGCATCCCTTGAGCCTCGCTCCCCTGGTCGAGGCCCGCGGCTGCTCCATGCTCGCTGTGGCGGCCCGCTGCGGCGACTGCCGCCTGATTGATCATCTGGTTCTGATGTCCCGTCCTCCGATCGTCGCCATCGACGGCCCTGCCGGTGCCGGCAAGAGCACCGTGACCCGTGCCCTGGCCAGGCGCCTTGGCTTGCTCTATCTCGACACCGGCGCCATGTACCGCGCCCTCACCTGGTGGGTGCGGGAGCAGGGGGTGGATCCGGGCGATGCCGCGGCGGTTGCCCCCCTGCTGGCGGATCTCGATCTGCGCCTGCTCGACGGGACGGATGGGGAGCAGCAGGTGCTGCTCAACGGCCACGACGTGACCGCGGCGATCCGCAGCCCGGAGATCACGGCCCTGGTCTCCACCGTGGCCGCCCATCCCTGCGTGCGCGACGCCCTCACCGCCCAGCAGCGGGCGATGGGCAGCCGCGGGGGCCTGGTGGCCGAGGGGCGCGACATCGGCACCGCCGTGTTTCCCGATGCCGAGTGCAAGATCTTCCTCACCGCCAGCGTGGCGGAACGGGCCCGGCGCCGCGCCCTCGATCTGGCGGAGCGGGGCTTTCCGGTCCCCCCCCAGGCGGAGTTGGCGGAGAGCATCGCCGAGCGGGACCGTCTCGATTCCTCCCGTGCCGTGGCGCCCTTATGCCAGGCGGAGGACGCGGTGGAGGTTCTCACCGATGGCCTGACGATCGAGGCGGTGCTCACCGCCCTGGAGGACCTGTTCCGTGAGCGGGTGCCGGCGGATGCCTGGCCGGGGCCGGCAGATCTGGCCAGCCCCTGAGGGGATCGGCAGGCAGGGGTGGGCCATGGTTCGACAGACGGGCCTGCAGCGGAACCAGCACAGGCCGCTGCCGCCGCTGCAGGGTTGCTGTGATGGCTGTCTGGGTTGTCCGCTTGGTGAAGGATCGACCTTCCGGCTGACCGCAGGATCTCCGGCGTCCATCGGCTCCTGGTTTGATCCGTGATCACCCGTCCAGGGCTGCCAGGGGCTGGTCCGATCCACTCCCTGGGCCGAACCCCGGTCGCCGTCAGGTCGGAGCTGAGTCAAGCCTGGCCGCCGCCTCGCCTCGCTCGCTGAGCAGATCCTCCAGCAGGCCGGCGCAGGCGTCTTCGAGCAGATCCAGCACGCGCTCGAAGCCCTCCGGACCTCCGTAATAGGGATCGGGCACCTCCTCGGCGTGGCTGCGCCGGCAGTGTTGCACCAGGGGGCGGATCCGTGCCCCCCCATCGACCTGGCGCTCCAGCCTCCGCAGGGCGGCGAGGTTGTCGGCATCCATCGCCAGGATGTGATCGAAGCGCTGCAGATCGGCCACCTCGATCTGCCGGGCCCGACTCGGCAGGGCGATGCCGCGCCGGCCTGCCGCCTCGCGCATGCGTCGATCGGCCGGTTGGCCCTGATGCCAGCCGCCGGTCCCGGCCGAATCCACCAGAAAGGCTTCGCTCAGCCCGGCCGTGGCGAGCAGCTCCAGAAACACGCCCTCCGCCGCCGGCGAGCGGCAGATGTTGCCCAGGCAGACGAACAGCACCCGGGTGGGTGGCGCCGGGGCAGCGCTGGAGTCGGCCCGCGGCGATGGCGATTGCAGCGGTGGGGTGGGGTTGGAGGGAGCGGGATCCATCAGTGAGCCGTTCGGATAGGCGGGGTGGGGCGCAGGGACTCAAGGTTGTCGGTTTTGCTCAGTGCCGGCAGCCACTGTTTTCACCGCCGGTTGCGCCTGGGGCAGCGTGTTGCGCCTGCAACGATCCCGTCAGGCGAGGCATGGGTGTCGGCGCCGCTTCAGTGCGCCTGGACGCACACGCTGAGATTGCAGACTCAGGTTTCCGATCGAGAGTTGCTTGAACTCGCCCGCGAGATCAGGGTTTTGAGCCAATGGTGCCGTCGCACTGCCCCCGCCGATGTGCAGATGGCCAACGGATTGAGCGCCATTGGTCAGCCAGGCGTTGCTGATCATTGAGGCTCCATCGCCTCCCGGGTCGCGATCGCGTTCAGCCGGCCCAGGGCCTGGCGGGCCCGCAGGCGCACCACCGGCACGGTGTCGTCACCGTCCTGGTGGCGGTTCAGGGCCTGACGCACGCGGGCCAGCAGGGCGGTCTCCGGCGCCATGGCGCCAAGCTGCGGATCGGCAAGGTCCAGGCCCAGCCCCTCCAGCCCTACCACCACCGCGTAGCGCACCACCCACTCGCCGTCCTCGCCGCCAGCCTCCAGGGCCTCCAGGGCCCGGCCCCGGACCCGCAGGCGCCCGTCCTGGGGGAGGGCGCCACAGCGCAGCTGTCCGAGGCCACGGGCCGCCGCCCGCCGCACACTGGGGCCGATGTCACTGGCGAGGGCCTGCTCGAGCAGCTCCAGCCCACGCACGTCGCCGATCCCCGCCAGGGCTCGCACCGCCCAGGCACGGGCGCCGTAGTTGTGGGCGTCGAGATTGGCCAGCAGCGGTTCCACCGCCGCCTCGCCGCAGGCGATCAATCCGTCGACAGCGGCCACCGCCGCCCCGGGATTGTTGAAGCCCAGCACCTGCACCAGGCTGGTGATCGCCGCCGGTGCCGGCACCTGGCTCCCGGCCAGATGGCGGGCCAATGCGGCGCTGGCGGTGAGCAGGCCGGCTGCACTGTCTGCTCCCTCCACCGCCGCAATCAGGCGATCGGTCTCAGGGCTGGGTTGGGGGGTCGCGATCGTCATGCCGATGGTCACAGCAGCTCGTCCATGGCCTGGAGCAGGGCCTCTTCGCCTGGGTCGCCTTGGCCGTCCTCGACCAGGCCGCGCAGGGCGATCAGCTTGAGGCTGTTTTCCGCCAGGGTGGCGCGGATCGGCTTGAGGGCCGGCCGCCAGCCCACCGCACCGAGGTCCATCAGGGCGGCACGGCGCACCTGGAGCTGGGGATGCTCCAGCAACTCCAGGAGCCTCTCCCCCCAGCGGCGCTCGGCGGTGAGTTGCAGCAGGGCCCTGGCGGCAGCGCTGCGAATCAGGGGACGGTCGTGGTCCAGGAACGGGTGGATCACGGCCAGCACCTCGGGGCTGGCGATGCCGATGTCGCCGAGGGCTTCGATCAGGGCCTCACAGGGTTCCTGGAGGCGGGGGCTCCGGGCCTGGGGCGCGCCTGCCCCGGCCGGGCCGCTGCGCAGCCGGGCGGTGAGGGGCGCCACCGCCTGCTCGGCCCTGAGTTCGCCGAGGGCGCGGGCGGCAGCCTCCCGCAGACCGTCGTCCTCATCCTCAAGTGCGGCCAGCAAATCCGGCACCACCGCCGGATCGCCGAGCTTGCCCAGGGCCCTGGCGGCGTTGCGGGCCACGGCGTTGTGCTCGACACCGGCACCGGGATCCCGGGGTTGGCGTTGGCGCAGGGCGGCGCAGAGCAGGGGAACGGCCTCGGGATGGCGGCTGCGCATGCGCCCGAGCCACCAGGCGGCGTAGTACTGCAAAGACTGATCAGCGGTCTGGCGCAGGCGATCCAGGGCTTCGGCCTCGCTGATCGGCTGGCCCCCACCCGGGGGGCTGCTGCCGCTGTCGTCGACGGCCATGGTGCGTGGAAGGCGCCCTTCTGGCCACGATGCTGCCACCGCGTCAGCGGCAGGCGGCCAGGGGTGTCAGGGTGCTTAACCAATGGCCATGAAAAACAAAGGCCATGAAAAAAGCCCCCCTGTGGAGGGGGGCAGAGGAACGACAAAAGCGCAGGCTCAGACGAGAGCGTTGATGGCGTAGTCGATGTAGTTGTTGGCAATCACGCCGGCGTCGCCGGAGATGCCGTGGTTGGCCTTGATGTAGTTGA
>CAIZQU010000016.1 GCA_903935205.1 uncultured cyanobacterium
CTACACGACGCTCTTCCGATCTCCAGGGGCTGGTCGATGGCGCCCACCCCCGGCCAGGTCCCACCGCCATCGCGCTGGGACCTGGCCGGGGCGCCATCCGCGTCGGCGGAGCAGCCGGCATCGGGAGCGCTGGCTACCGCCCCAATCCCTTGGTCCAGGGGGCCGGTCAGGGTGATCAGCAGCGCGGCGGCGGGGGTGGCCGGTAGCCAGTAGCTGGGCAGCTTGGTGGCGGCCAGGGTGAAGAAGGTCAGAACCCCCAGCAGCCAGCAGGCGGCGAAGGGCGCCAGGGAGTGCTGGGCTGGCCAGGGCCGCCGGGCAGGCCACCGGGCCGATCGCGGCGATGCCATGGCGGCATGGTTGGACGATCGGCCCCAGAAAGTCGATGCCCCCAGGGCCCGGGCCAGGCCCAGCAGCAGCAGGGGTGCCACCGGCAGGCTCGCCACCAGGAGCAGCGGCAGGTAGTACCACCAGGGCTGCAGATGGTTGTTCACCACCGAGGTGAAACGTTGGAGGTTGTGATAACCGAAGAAACTGTCCCAGAAGGGTTGGCCCTCCCGCGCCAGGGTGAGTCCGTACCAGGGCAAGGAGACGGCGACCAGCAGGGCCAGGCCAGGCAGGGGCCGCAGCCGTCGCAACAGGCTCCGCAGATCCCTCTGCCACCACCCGAAGGCCCCCAGGATCCCGACCAGCAGCACCACGGCCACTGGTCCCTTGGTGAGGACCGCCAGGGCCAGGGTCAGCCAGGGCTGCCACCATCGCCCCCGGCCCGTTGGAGCCGCGTAGCAGCGCCAGCTGCAGAGCAGCGCGGCGCCGAGGGTGGCGCTGAACAGGGCGTCGCTGACGCCGATCCTTCCCCAGAGCAGCACCAGGGGAGAGAGGGCAAAGGCCAGGGCCGCAGCAACGGCGGTTCGCTCCTGGCCCGTGGGGCCATCAGGCCCGGAGGGGCGGGATGAGGGCCGAGCCGGGGTTGCCTGGGGGTAGCGCAGCAGGGTGTCCGCCAGCAGCAGCATCAGTGCCACCGTGGCCAGGGCGGAGGGCAGGTTGGAGGCCCAGGAGCCCAGGGGATCCCAGCCGCTCCGTCCAGGCAGGCTGTGGAGTGCTCCGATCAGCCAGTAGATCAAGGGTGGTTTGTCGTAACGCGGCAGGCCGTTCACCTGGGGCACCAGCCAATCGCCCTGCTCCGCCATGGCCCTGGCCGAGGCGGCGAACAGCGGCGGAGTTTCATCCACCAGCCCGCTCTGTCCCAACCGCCAGACGAACAGAAGCAGGCCGAGCAGCAGCACCGCCAGCAGCGTCCGCCAGCGGCGGTGACCGGGCATCAACGGTGCCATCAGGGGACCTCCGGGGAGGAATCGGTGGCGGCCGGCTCACTCCTTTGGGATTCGCCGCCCTGGGAGCTGTTGGCTCGGTGAACGTCTCCGTTGACGGGGTCTGCGGCCACTCCGGCGAGGCCGGGACGAGAGTCCGCCGGGGTCGCGGCCACCGCATCGCCGGCCCCAGGGCCTGCCGCCAGCGCCGGCTGCCAGAGCAGGGCACGACGGTTGATCAGCACCACCGACACCAGGGCGAGCAGGGCGCCCAGCCATTGCAGCGGCAGCAACCGCTCCTCCAGCAGCAGCACCCCGCAGATCAGGGCGAACACCGGCGTCAGGAAGGTGAGGGCGGTGAAGCCGGTGAGATCGCCGCGGCTGGCGAAGTGGAAGAACAGGCCGTAGGCCAGGGCGCTGCCCAGCAGGGAGGCGTAGGCCATCAGACCCCAGTCGAGCAGCCCCCAGGCCGGCCTCAGGGCGGCCCAGCCGGCGGCGGGATCCCAGCCGCTCCCCAGAGCCGGCACCAGGACCGTGGCCAGCAGCAGTGGAAGGCCGCCGATCAGCATGTGCCAGGCGGTCACCACCACCGGATCGCTGCGGCGGCTGGCGGCCCGGCAGAGCACAGTGCCAAGGGCCATGGCGGCGGCGGCTCCGAGCATCCAGGCTTCACCGTGGCTCCAGGGTCTCAGTCCCGCCACCGCCGGCCCCTCCAGCCACCACTGGCGCAGCAGGGCCGGTGGCAGACCCAGACAAAGGATGCCAAGCAGACCCAGCAGCAGTCCGAGCCAGCCCACGGGATTGATCGCATCGCCGTAGAGCCCCCGGGCGAGCAGGGCCACCAGCAATGGCTGGGAATCGATCAGGACCGAGCCCAGGCCCGCTCCGGTCTGACCCAGGCCATGGGCCAGCAGACCCTGAAAGAGGGCGCCATCGACCAGGGCGAACAGCAGCAGCGCCGGCCAGTCGGCGGGGTCGATGCGCAGGGGCCGCCCCAGCAGGCGGGCCGCCAGCAGCAGCACCAGGCCCGCCGGTAGAAGCCTCAGGCTGGCCAGCAGCAACGGATCGCCGCCATCGAGCAGGGGTTTCATCGCCGCCATGGCCGTGCCCCACAGGGCGAACGGCAGGAGCATCAACAGCCAGCGCAGGGGGGTGGCTGCGGCGAAGGGTGGAGCCGGTTCGACGGGGGGCATCGGGGTCAGGGGCGAAGCGGCATCGCAGGAACGGTGCGAAGGGGCGGGGGGATGGCTGGGCGCCGGGGGCGAAAGCCTGCCGGGCCAGGGTGGCCTGGGTGTGCTGGCCGGCGGCGGGCACCAGGTTGAGGCGGCGGGCCGGGGACCGGGTGGCGGGATCCACGGACCAGGGGATTGCGGAGCCGACGCCGGGAGGGGTGCGGTTTGTTGCAGGCTGCTTTTTAAGATCCTCGCAACCTCCCCCATCCCGATGCCCTGGCCCTGGCGCCGCAAGACCCGCCGCACCCTGGCCCGGGTCGTGATCGAGGGGCCGATCGCGGGCGGCACCCGCACCAGGGTGCTCAAAGCCCTTGATGAGATCGGTCGGCGCGAATGTCCTGCCCTGCTGCTGCGCATCGACAGCCCCGGCGGCACCGTGGGCGACAGCCAGGAGATTCATGCGGCCCTGCTGCGCCTGCGCGCCAAGGGCTGCCGCGTGGTGGCCAGCTTCGGCAACATCGCCGCCTCCGGTGGCGTGTATCTCGGGGTGGCGGCCGAACGGATTGTGGCCAACCCCGGCACGATCACGGGATCGATCGGCGTGATCCTGCGCGGCAACGATCTGTCCCGCCTGTTGGAGCGGCTCGGCGTGCGTTTTGAAACCGTCAAGAGTGGTCTGTACAAAGACATTCTCTCCCCGGATCGGGCCCTCACCGAGGCCGAACGGGATCTGCTGCAGGCATTGATTGATTCCAGTTACGGCCAGTTCGTGGCCGCCGTGGCCCAGGGCCGCGGCCTGGAGGAGGAGGCGGTGCGCCGTTTTGCTGACGGTCGGGTGTTCAGCGGCGCCCAGGCCCGGGAGCTGGGGCTGGTGGATGAGCTGGGGGATGAGGAGCGGGCGCGGCAGCTGGCCGCCGAGCTGGCCGGCCTTGACCCGCTGCGCACTCGGGTGATCACCTTCGGCAAGCCCCCGGGCCGCTGGGCCACGGTGTTGCCGGGACGCAATCTGCTGGGCACGGTGGTGGAGGCCCTGCGCCTGGAGCTGGCCTGGGCCGGCCAGCCCCTCTGGCTCCATCGCCCATGAGTGAGGTCACCCTGACACTGCGCGCCCTGCGGGGCGCCACCACGGCCACGGCCAACAGCGTCGAGGCCATCGCCGCGGCGGTGGAGGAGCTGGTGGAAGCCCTGGTGCAGCGCAATGGGCTCGACGGCGATCGCGTGCTTTCGGTCATCTTCTCGGTGACCGCCGATCTCGATGCCTGCTTCCCGGCGGCGATCGCCCGGCGCCGATCCGGCTGGGACGGGGTCGCCTTGCTCGACTGCCAGCAGATGGCGGTGGTCGGCGATCTGCCGCGCTGCATCCGGCTGCTGGCCCAGGCGTGGGTTCCGGTCGAGCGGACCGTGGTCCACGTCTACCTGCGTGAGGCGATCCGGCTGCGGCCCGATCTGGCTGCCGGTTCTCTCCCCGGCACGGCTTCATCCCCACCTCCGGCCCCAACCAGCTCCCCTGCCGACCACCCGCAGGGCGGCGGGTGAACGGGCCTGCGGAGAATCGGAGCCGCTCCCTTCCTTTGCCATGGCTTCCTTCCGGCCCCTGCGGGTGCTTCGCGCCGCCACGTTGTGTCGGCCCCGCCGGGGTGGACTGGCCCTGGGTGCGGCCAGCGCCCTGGCCCTGACCGCCGCGGTCCAGACCGCTGGTGTGGCCCCCTTGCCGATCGGGGCGGCCCGGGCCCAGGGAACCCCGGGGGTGGTGGAGTTTCGATGGGAGAACAACAAGGACTACAACAAGCTCTACTACTTCCTCACCAGCGCCATCCGGCTGCAGCGCTCCGACTATTACCTCCTTCTTCGTCCTAAAGACCGCAAGACTGCGATCCTCAAGCTGACAATTACAATACCGGATCATTTCGATGCCAAGCTCTATCCCAAGCAGATGAAGCTTTGCCGCATGCGTCAGGGTGGCATGACCCGCCGAACCGGCTGCGAGCAAGTGATCCCGGCCACGATCGAGGTGGCACCGAATGGCAGGGCGATCGAGGTCTACCCGAACACGCCGATCCCGACCGGCGGCACGGTTGGACTGATGATGACCCTGTTCAATCCGTTCACGGCCGGCATGTTCCAGCTCAATGCCATGGCCCAGGTACCCGGCGAACTACCCGTGTCGATCTACCTGGGTAGCTGGCTGATCGAGATCAGTCCCAACTGATCGCCAACCGCCGCCTGATAGGGTGGCAGGCTGCAAACACAAGGTCATGACCCGCCGCACCCTGGAAGGAACAAGCCGTAAGCGCAAGCGCGTCTCGGGATTCCGCGTGCGGATGCGCAGCCACACCGGCCGTCGCGTGATCCGCTCCCGCCGCCGCCGAGGCCGCGCCCGTCTGGCGGTCTGAGCACGGCTCGGGCGATGGCCCTGCCGCGCCGGCACCGGCTGCGGGGGAGGCGTTCGCTGGATCGCCTCCACCGCCGTGGGCGACGTTTCCAGAGCCCATTGCTCACCCTGCGGGTAGCCCTGGCCGAGGAGGCACTGCTTCTCCCTGGCGATCGCGCCCACTCCCCCAGCCCCTGGCGCTGTGCTGTTGCGATCAGCACCAAGGTCAGCAAGCGGGCGGTGCGCCGCAACCGTCTGCGCCGCTTGTTGCATGACCATCTGCGCCGTTGTGCCCCCGCACCTCCGCACCCCCGCTGGCTGCTGGTCAGCCTCCGGCCCGGTGCGGCGGAGGCCGAGCCGCCCAGATTGCTGGAAGAATGCTCCCACCTCCTTCGTCAGGCAGGCCTGATTCCATGACCCAGGACCCCTCCGGCCATCCGGCACCCCAGGCCCCGGCAGAACCACCCACCCTCGCCAGCGGTGAGACGGTGTTCTACGAAGGTGGCCCGGCCCGCGGCGACCTGATCCTCAGCCTGCTGATCGGCCTCACCCTGATCGGTCTGCCCATTGCGGTGGGAGCCGTTGTGCGAGCCCTGTGGCTGCGCTACCGGATCACCAGCCGCCGCATCTCCGTGAGTGGCGGCTGGCTCGGCCGGGACCGCACCCAGGTGGTCTACAGCCAGATCAGAGAGGTGCTTTCCGTGCCCAGGGGCTTCGGTGCCTGGGGTGACATGGTCCTGGTGCTCAACGATGGCTCCAGGTTGGAGATGCGCTCGGTGCCCCGCTTCCGCGAGCTGGAGGCCTACATCGAGGAGCGCCGTCAGAGCCGCCCCCCTGCCGATGCCGGCGGCCGTACCAGTGCGGGGTTCGGAGAAACGACCCGCGCCACCGCCTGATTTCCCCCTCCGGTCCGCCACACTGGCCCCGGATCCCCTCCACCCTTCCCCCAGCCCCACCCCGCCGTGATCGGCTACATCTCCGACAACCTGCTGCTGCCGATCCTGGATTTCTTCTACGGATTGGTTCCCAGCTATGGCCTGGCGATCGTCGCTCTCACGGTGGTGATCCGCCTGGCCCTCTTCCCTTTGAGTGCCGGCTCGATCCGCAGCGCCCGCCGGATGCGTATCGCCCAGCCGGTGATGCAGCAGCGGCAGGCTGAGATCAAGAGCAAATACGCCAACAACCCGACCAAGCAGCAGGAGGAGCTGGGCAAGCTGATGCAGGAATTCGGCAGCCCCTTGGCCGGCTGCCTGCCGCTTCTGGTGCAGATGCCGATCCTGTTCGCTCTGTTCGCCACCCTGCGCGGCTCACCCTTTGCCGATGTGCCCTACACCTTCAACCTCAAGGTGCTGCCAGCTGAGCAGATTGCCGCGGTTGAGCCCAAGCCGTTCAATACTCCCAGCCACTCGATTTTCGTGACGGCCACCAACCACGTGCCCGTGATCGGCACGCTGGAAAAGGGGAACCGGCTTGGTGTCGGTGATGTCGAGCAGGCCACCCTCCACACCCGCGAAGGCGGCAGCTTTGCTTCGGTGCTGGCCGGTGTCGACGATGGCGCCGCCTTTCAGCCTCGCTGGTCCGTGACCAAGGGTGAGGGAGTGGTGAGCGTGGCCGACGACGGCACGATCACCGCCCTTGCACCCGGCGATGCCACTGTTGAGGCCTCCATCCCAGGCCTCGCTGCCCGCAGCGGCTTCCTGTTCATCAAAGCCCTCGGCCAGGTCGGTTTCATGACCGATGGCGCTGTCAACTGGGACATCGCCATCCTGGTGGCGTCCTTCGGTGCCACGCTCTTCATCTCCCAGATCCTCTCTGGCATGGGGATGCCTGCCAATCCGCAGCAGGCCACCGCCAACAAGATCACCCCGGTGATGATCACGGCGATGTTCCTGTTCTTCCCCCTGCCGGCCGGCGTGTTGCTTTACATGGTGGTGGCCAACATCTTCCAGGGCGTGCAGACCTTCCTGCTCAGCCGTGAGGCGCTTCCCGATAACCTTCAGCAGATTCTCGACAAGCAGATGGCCCAGCAGGCCACCGCCACCGCCACGGCAGGACCAGGAAGCGGGGACCGCTTGCCGTTTGAACCCAAAGGCCGCAAGTGAGCCATCCGCCAGCTGCCGGGGTCGGCGCCAGCTTGCCCCCCCTCCGGCCAGTGCCGTTGACGGAGTTGCGGTTGCTGGCCGAAGGGCGTCACTGGGAGGTGGATCAACGGATCGCCGAGCTCACCACCCTGACGCCGGTGCGAGGTTCCCTGCGAGCCCACCACCACGGCACCGTCCTGGAGGTGGATGCCACCCTGGCGACGATCGTGACCCTGCGCTGCGACCGCTGCCTCAACCATTTCAACCAGGCCCTCCAGGCCCAGGTGCGCGAACTGATCGAGCTCCGTGCCGGCGACGCCCCTCCCGACCCCAGCCTCCCCGAGGTCGATGACCTCGATGAGCGTCTCGATCCCCTGGGACGCTTTGATCCCGAGCGCTGGATCTTCGAGCAGCTCAATCTGCGTTTGCCCCTGGTCAACCGCTGCGGTGCCGACTGTCCCGGTCCCCCCACCTGGAGCAGTGAGCCGCCGCCGCTCGATCCCCGCTGGGCAGCCCTGCAGGGTCTGGGCTCGTCCTGAGGTTCGTCCGTCCCGATGTCCTCCCCTGCTCCCCTCGCTGACCAGCTCGATCTGCTGATCCGCTCTCGCACGGCCATCCTCTGGATCCGCAGCCTTGAGGAGGAGCGTGTGGAAGCCCTGCTGGAGCGGGTGGCCTCACGGCTGGGTGGCCGGCTGCTGTTGCGTTGGGATTTCATCGGCGGTTTGCGCGGTGCCGTCGGCCGTGACGGCGAAGCGAGCCGCAATCCACTGGCTGCGCTCGATCTGCTCAGCGGCTTGCCGGCGGAGCAGGGAGCGATCCTGCTGCTCAAGGATTTTCACCGCTATGCCGAGGACGCGGGCATCTGCCGGCGCCTGCGCAATCTCGCCACTGAGCTGCGTCAGCGGCCCCACACGGTGGTGATCACCGCCCCGGAGTGGCGCATCCCGGCCGAGCTGGAGGACGCGATCAGTCTTCTCGATCTGCCCCTGCCCGATGGTCGCGAAATCGCAGGGTTGTTGCAGGAGATCGCCGCCGCCTGCGGTGAGCCGTTGTCGCCCCAGCTGCTGGAAGACCTGGCAACGGCCTGCCATGGTTTGAGTGAGCAGCGGGTCCGCCAACTGGCGGCCCGGGCCCTGGCGAGGCGGGGGCGGCTGGGGGAGGCGGATCTGGCGGAGGTGCTGGAGGAGAAACGCCAGGTGATCGCCCGCAGCGAGCTGCTTGAGTACTGCCCGAGCGAGGCCACCCCGGCCGATATCGGTGGATTGGAGTCTCTCAAGGCATGGCTGGAGCAGCGCCATCGGGCCTTCAGTGAGGAAGCCCGCCGCTACGGGTTGCCCCTGCCCCGCGGCGTTCTGCTGGTCGGTCCCCAGGGCACCGGCAAGAGTCTCACCGCCAAGGCGATCGCTCACAGCTGGGGCATGCCCCTGCTTCGGCTCGACGTGGGTCGCCTGTTCGCCGGGCTGGTGGGCGCCAGCGAGGCCCGTACCCGCGAGATGATTCTGCGGGCTGAGGCGATGGCCCCCTGCGTGCTCTGGATCGATGAGATCGACAAGGGTTTCGGGCTGGGGGTGGGTGGGGGTGGAGATGGCCGCAGCGACGGCGGCACCAGCCAGCGGGTGCTGGCCAGCCTGCTGACCTGGATGGCGGAGAAGAGCAGTGCCGTGTTCGTGGTCGCCACGGCCAACGCGGTCGAGCGGCTGCCGGCCGAACTGCTGCGCAAGGGACGCTTTGATGAGATCTTCCTGCTCGAACTTCCCCAGCGCCTGGAGCGGCGTGCCATCCTCGATCTGCAGTTGCGCCGCCGCCGGCCCGAGCACCGCATCGGTCTGGATGTGCTGGTCGATCGCACCGATGGCTTTTCCGGAGCCGAACTGGAGCAGACGGTGATCGAAGCGATGCACCTGGCCTTCGGTGAGGGCCGCGAGCTCGGCGAGTCGGATCTGATCGCCGCCGCCAGTCAGGTGGTGCCCCTGTCCCGTACGGCGCGGGAGCAGCTGGAGGCCCTGCGCCAATGGGCCCGTGGAGGCAGGGCCCGCCCGGCGTCTGCGCCGCCAGGCGAGGCGGGCAGTTCCTTTGATCCTTCGTCAGTGGCTGACTGACCGGTCCACCCCGAACGGCCTGTGGAGAGGGCTGCGGCAGGCGGTTCAGGCCGGTGGGCGGGGCGATGGTGCCGGGATCGATCAGGCAGGCCCGGATCGCTTGTCGTCCTGGTTGGGCTCGTTCCGCTCGGCTTTGCGGTTCTCGGGATCCGCAGGCCTGGTTCCTGCTGGATCATCCTGGGGGTGGCCATCGGCCGCGGCCTGATCCTCCGCGAACTGGGTTGCGAAGAGCTCCAGGGCCTTTCGCGCCTTGCGCAGCTGCCGCTGCGATGGCCTCTGACGCCAGCGCCATGGCGCCATCGAGGATTCAGCCCCTGGGACCGGTACGAAGCTGTCGATGTTGCGGGCGAAGGATTCCATCGCGACCCGCATCCGCTCCTGATTGCGGCGGATGCGTCGCCGATCCCAGGCCGACGGCCTCGCTGGCTCGCCTATGCCATCGCTCGGATCCGACCATTCATCGTGGGTGAGTTCCTCCTCATCCGGATCCACCGGGGAGAGGCGATCGAGCCGAGACAGGCCCCTGAAGAGTCCGGCGGAACGCCGCCACTCCTCCGAGCGGATCTCGACGGCCCCCTGCTCCCATGGCGCCGGGACCTGGGGCTCGGGAAGTGGTTGGCTCAGGCGCTCAAGCATGGCCGCCTCCTGTTGCCGCTCCTGTTCCTGCCGCTGGCGCTCGGCCTTGTTGCTGCTGAGCTGGAGCAGGGCTTCGGCCAAGGCGATGTACGAGGTGGCCAGGCAGGACTTCTGGAATCCCAACAAGGCCTGCAGACCGCTGGTCCTGGCGGCCTGGGGATCAGCGGTGATCGCCCAGCTGAGATAGGCGGCACTGAGGCCCATCTCCCGCAGGGAGGCAATGCGCATCCAGGCGAGCACCAACCCCACCACCGTTGCCAGCATGGCGTTCTGGATGGCGCGGCGGTTGAACTGGGCGCGGGACAGGGCTGTGTTGGTGCTGATGGTGCTGCGCACGCGACCCCGCTCGACCTTCAGAGCCTCCGCCACCTCCCGCTGGGCCTGCTGAAGGCTGAGATTCGGGGCCGCTTTGATCTGGACCCCGGGGATGGCATTGAGGCGCTGGCGCAGGTCATCGAGATCCTGGCTGCTGCGGACCACCGTGCTGGCCCGATCCAGCTGGCTCTCGATCGACTGCAGTTGCTCCCGGCTGATCTCCAGCTGCTTGCTGCCCAGGGTGAGGGCGTTGCCGATGCTGGCTGGAACCATCAGCAGATGGAAGGCGCTGAGCAGAGGCAGAAGGGCAAACAGCAGGGGCAGCAAACGCCGCTCCAGTCCACTGCGCTGCAATCCACCCTGGAAAGCCACCAAAACCAGACCGACCAGCAGCAGGGGGGAGAGATCGAGGGCCTGGGAGATGTAGTGGAGCCGGGTGCCTATCTCCCGCAGCAGCGGTGATCTGAGCAGTCCGAGCATTTCGCAGAGCCATACGCCAAGCAGGCCGTAGCCGGCCAGGCGCAGGTGCACCAACGAGAATCTCAGGCCGACCAGATCGGCCACGGGAAGCGCTGAGGGGGCACGGCCCTGGTCCTCCTCGGCCGGTGGCTGGCTCTGGAGATCGGCTGGGGAGGGGGGATCGGTGGGGCTGATCGGCTGCGCTCGGGATGTCTCTGGACGTGGGGTGGCGTTGTCGCCCACGGAAAAGGCCACATGTTCTTTTCACCCTAGTTCTTGCCTTCGGCAAGCAGCAGCCAATCCGTGCTGGCACGAGGCCTGGGTCAGGCAGGGCTGATCGAAAACAACAGCTGATCAGCAGGAGCTGACGGGGGGCGGCCGGGGCGGACCGCCCTGCGCCGCTGAGGTTCCAGCGCAGCAGACCAGTGCAGACAGCACCCAACCGGCCACCGGATCGGATCCGGGCCTGTAGATGCCATGTCTGTATGCGCTATATAGGTGGCATGTAGAACCTGTTCCGGCTCCTCGGTTCGGGTCCGGCTCCCCACTCCCCCTCTCCGCGGCCTCACCGCTTCCTGCCATGGGCCTTTCCTCCGACGACCTCGCGGGTACCTCCACGGCCTCCAACGCCGCCCCCCAGCTCGTGGTCAGCGCCAGCGCCGCCACGATCCGCGAGCCAGCGGGTCTGGGCACCGCTGCCGAAGCCGTCCTGCTGTTCAGCGGAGCGGCGGTGAACCTGGGCGGCAGCGGCGAAGCCGAGCAGACGATCACCGCCCTGGTCCTGCGGGTCGAGGGGCTGCGCGACGGAGATGCCGAGCGGTTGCTGCTCGATGGCAGCGCCATTGCCCTGGGGGCCAGGGCCTGCGGCCGCACCGCCGACCATGGCCTCAGCTACGTCTTGGAGTTCAGCGACTCCCCCGATGGCAGCGCCAGCGCCACCCTCAGCGTCCAGTGCACCTTGGGTCTGGAAGCGGAGGCCTTTGCGGCCCTGGTCAATGCCATCGCTTACCAGAACACCAACAGCGACAACCCCAGCGCCGGGGTGCGCACGGTCACCATCACCAGCCTGAGCGATTCCGGCGGCAGCCAGAGCGGCGGCAGCGACAGTTCCTTCCCCTTCATCAGCAGCACGGTCCAGCTGGTGCCGCTGAACGATGGCCCCCTGCTCGGCAGCCTGGCGCCGATCGGTCTGATCGACACGGCCGGCCAGGATGCCTTCACGACCAGCAGCGGCAGCCTCAGCGGCAGCGACCCGGAGGGCCAGGCCCTCCGCTACGGGCTGGTCGGAGCTTCCGAGCTGGGCTCCGCCGCCGCTGTGAGCTTTGAGGAGGTGGTTTACGACCTCAGCAGGGCCGGCAACTACGGCACGCTCTATCTCAACAGCTTCACCGGCCAGTACCGTTTCCAGCCGCGCAGCGACTGGAACCTCAATGGCCAGACCAGCAGCGGCAGCGACAGCTTTGAGCTGAGCGTCAGCGATGGAATCGCCACCACCAGCCAGGCGCTGCTGGTGACCTTCAGCGGCACCCCTGATGCCACGGCTCAGTACGTGCTGGTGGACGACAACGCCCCGGTGCTGACCAGCCAGGCCCAGGCGCTATGGGAGCAGGCCCTCAGCAATGCCAGCCGCAGCCTGGGCGATCTCATCAGCCGGGCCGATCCTGGAGCGATCCTCGCGGCTGTGTTCGGCAACGCCGGTACCGATCCGGTGGTGTTTGCCGCTGCGATGAGCGATTTGCTGGCCAGCCTCGGCGGCAGCGGCCTGCGCATTGAGGTGGATCTGCGCAGCGATGGCGAACTCAATGGTGCCCTGGCCGCCTATGCAGCCGTGGGCCACACGGGCACGGAGCGCATCTATGTCAATGGTGACAAGATCAACAGCGGCCAGCTGGATCTCACCCTCACCACCAGCGCCCTGCTGGAGGAATTGGGCCATGCGATCGATAAGCGCCTTAATGGCGCGACCGACACCCCCGGCGATGAAGGCGAATTATTCGCCTCCCTGCTCACCGGCGTGGTGCTCAATACCGAGCAGCGCGCACTGATTGCGGCGCAGGACGACAGCGCTGTGCTCACGATCGAGGGGGCGCAGGTAGGGGTGGAGGCGGCGGCTTCAATCCTTACCAGCAGCACCCTGGGATCTAATTACACTACTCCGCAGACAATCACGCCCCAAATCGCCGCGTCCATTCAGATCACTGTCAGCGTCGATAACACCAACAATAATGGCGCAGACCTGCTGATCGCAGCCTATCAGTCGAACTCGACTTCTGCGGCATCGTTGATCGGCTGGTCGGTCTACAATAGAGCCACAAACCTTGACGATAATTCGGCAACCGTAGCGTTCAATCTTGCTCAGTTCGATACTAGTTTGATCGCCGGAAATATTAGCACTGGTCTTTTCTTCCGCGCCTGGCAAGGTACATACAACGGAAGCAGCAGCATCAATGTCACCACTGCAACGGCCAGCGGTACGGATGCGTCAGTGGCTTTCAGGCGAAATGCCAGTACCTACACGACTGGTAGTGTCACGACTGTGCAATCCACCAGCCTTTCGAGCAGCTCTGCCACAAGGGGATGGGCTGTTAACGCAAGCGATTTGGCGTCTCCAGTCATCACCTCCATCGTTATATCCGGTGCTGACAGCGATCTTGCTGTTGGCCAGGTGATCACTGTAACCGCCAACGCTTCCGAGGCGATCACCGTTAGCGGCGTACCAAGCTTCGCGATTAATGTCGGTGGTGCGAGCAGGAGCGCGGCTTATGCATCAGGCAGCGGAACTTCTACTCTCGTTTTTAGGTATACCGTCACTCTTGGCGATTCCGACGCCTCCGGTGGAATCACCTCTGGCACCTCGGCACTGGCTCTCAACGGCGGCACCCTCAGGGATGCCGCAGGTAACAACCTTGCGTTGACCACACCGGCTGTTACCGCAGGCACCAATGCCATCGCCGTCGATGGCAACGTACCAAGCCCCCCGGTGATTTCCACGATCACCGATAACGTTGAACTGCTGACAGGCACGGTGGCCAGTGGCGGCAGCACCAATGACACCGTACTGGCTCTCAACGGTACCGCTGAGGCGAACAGCACGGTCACCATCTTCAATGGTGCAGCCAGTCTCGGCACCGCCAACGCCAGCGGCTCCGGCACCTGGTCATTCACCACCGCCACCCTGGTCCACGGCACCACCTATTCCTTCACCGCCACCGCCACCGATCCTGCCGGCAACGTCTCCAACGCCAGCAGCCCCTATAGCGTCAGCATCGATACCGCCGCTCCCACGATCACCGCCGGCACTCAATCCGCCCAACTTGTCGAAGCCGGAAGCGCCGGAGCCGGCACCGCTTCAGTGAGCCGCAGCCTCATTCTCTCAGACGGCACTTACAGCCCCGATGATCTCATAGCCAATGGCTGGACGGCGATCACGCCATCCCCTGTCGCCACTGCCGACGCCGATGGCAGTGGTTATGGCTACGAGATCAAAGCCGGGCAGATTGGCTCCCAGAGCTTCATGCTCACTGGCAGCGATAGCTACATTCCAACCTCCCTTGCCCTGGCACTTGTTCGTGGGAGTGCGATGGGTTCACCCTCCACTTACCCAGTGGTGGTGGAGATCGCCTCCCAGGCCAATACGGGAGGCACGGTTTACTTCAGCTGGTCGGGCTTCGCCAATACCTTCCCCATCGGCAGCCAGAACAACTCCTCCAGCCGTACATCCGTGGGGCTGACCCGATTGAATGCTGCGGTTCTGCAGGCCGGCCAGACATATTTCATTCGTGTCAGAAGTAGTGGTGCAGGGCTTCTCTACTGGTCTGGAAGTTCGCCCGCGTTGCCTGGTCAGCTTAGTGGTAATGCCTATGAAAATGCAGGCAGCATTGTCGATAAGGACCTCGAATACCAGCTCACCTATACCCTTAGCTCGACTCCGGTCTCCTACGCACAAACCGGCATTTATGGCGCGGCTACGCTGAACACCAGCACGGGTTTGTTGAGCTATGTGCTCAACAACAGCGACGTGCATACCAACGCCTTGGCTGCCGGTCAGCCCGTCAGCGATGTGTTCACCGTGTCTGCTGTCGATACGGCCGGAAACATCACCGATACGGCTGTCTCGTTCGCGATCACCGGCGCCAATGATGCCATGACCGGCTCGGTGACGATCACCAACACCACCAACGGCACACGCGGAACCACCACGGCCCAGCAGGGTGATCTGCTCCAGGCCGCCAACACCCTTGCCGATGTTGATGGCCTCGGCACCATTTCCTATCAGTGGCTGCGTGACGGCAGCGCTATCACTGGCGCCACCGGCAGCGCTTATGCCCTGGCCCAATCCGACGTTGGCGCGACCATCTCCGTTCGTGCCAGCCAGACCGATGCCGGCGGCAGCACGGAAACCGCCACCTCCGCTGCTACCAACGCCATCCTCAACGTTAACGATGCGCCAACCCTTGCTTCTGTGGGCAATGGCTCGCTGACGGATACGGCAGCCAACGACTCCTTTCCCACCATCGCGGGTTCGCTCCTCGGCGCCGATGTCGATCCTGGTACCACCCTCACCTATGGCATCACCGGCGGCACAGTTTCCGATGGCATCTCCACACGCGCCGGCATCTACGGCACCCTTGCGCTTGCCACTACAACCGGCGCCTACACCTACACGCCCTACACCACGGCGATCAATGGGTTGATCAGCAACACCTCCGATAGCTTCACCTTTTCCATCTCCGACGGGACCGCGACAACCACCACTGGCTTCACCGTCGATATCAGCGGCGCCAATGATGCTGCTGTGCTCAATGCCAACGGCGTTGATGTGAACGATGACTTCGTTCGTGAAGTCAGCTTCGACATCGTCAATCCACGCACGCCGGTGGCCTTCATGGCTGCTGCTACCACCAATCTCACGGACAGAGATAGCAACAGCTACAGCAGCATCAGTCTTGGCATCAGGGCTGACTTTGTGCCAAACGGAGTGGATGAAAAGCTGCTGATTCTCTCCGGCTCCACCACTGTGTCCACCATCGCTCTGGCACCCTCCAGCGGCGACGTGTATTCCGGATCCGGCACCTTCAACCTCGCCGGTGTGGACTATATCTACACCCTTGGCCAGTTGATCGATGCTCAATCCAGCCTGTATCGCACGATCAGCATCAGCCGCAGCAGCGGGTCGATGAGCACCGTCGAAGCGGAAGCCCTGCTCGACAGTTTCCACTATACCAACACAGCCACCACGCTTATCACCTCAGCGCGCCGCAGCTTTGAGCTGCGTGCCATCGATTCCGGCAACACAGGCTCCAATGACACCGATGTTGTGTTCACCCTTGGCAATGGTCCCCGCATCGATCTCGATGGCGATGGTGCCGGCTATAACGGCGATGCCAACCATCGGCTGGTGACCTTCAGCGAAGATACCAATCCCGGCGTGAAACTTGCCACCAACGGTGGTGGATCCGGCATCAATCTCACGCCTCTCTACAGCAGCGCCTCCTACTCGCAGGTTGGCAACTTACCAGGCCTGAGCTTTAATATCGACAGTGTCAATGGCAAGTGGAGCTACGACACGGCTCACTACAGCGGTCCTGGTCTGGCTGCAGGCGCAAGCCATACCTTTGGCGTCAATTATAACTGGAGTAGCACCGACGGATCCGGCAAATCTGGTCAACACTTCTTTGATATCATCATCACCAATAGTGGCACAACCGAGAGCCCGGTACTGGTCGCCAATTCCAATCGGCCGTTGCTTGGTGCCGCTGGATCTCTGATCTCCGCGCAGCTTGCAGGCAGCGTGGATCGGCTCGGAATCGGCATTAATAAACCGTTGTTCACCAACAGTGGCAATGAGTTCTTCGTGATCAACGGCGCCACGAATCATCAGCAATACGTGAACGGTATCGCTGATTCCTCGATCTCCAGCGGCCGTTTCAATCTGCTCTCCTCCCCCAGCGGAGCTCTCGGGGCCCAGAATGGCACTTACGGCAGCTTCAGTTTTGGAGGGTCGAGCTACCGCTACGAGTTTGTGCTGGTTACAGCTTCGCTCAATCGCCTTTTCATTACCAAAAATATCGGCGGTGGTAGCGGCGGCACGCTAACTTATTCCGAGGCCGAAGCGCTGATTGATTCCTACTACTACCTCAACACCAGCGACATCCCCAGCACCAGCAACCGCACTCTCAACCTGGGTGTGTTCAGCGAAGGGCTTGGCAACAGCCCCGCCACGGCCACCATCGCCATCAGCCCTGTTAACGACGCTCCGACCCTGGATGTCTCTGCCCCGTCCGCAACCCTCGTCGAGGCGGGCGGCATCGACAATGCGATCGGTGGGACCACCTCTGCCACGGTCAGCCTCAGCAAGGCCGATCCAGACGGCTCCATCCCCAGCTTCGACATCTCCCAGCTCAGCAACAATGGCTGGACGGTTTCTGACGCCACCTTCACCAAGATCGGCACCTACGGCTCCGCCAGCTTCGATACCAGCACGGGCCTGATCACCTACACGCTCGACAACAGCGCAGCCGCCACCCAGGCGCTCGCCGCCGGCACCGCCGTCACCGAGAACCTGGGCTTGATTCAGGTGACGGATGGCAGCCTCACCGCCCTCAGCTCAGCCATCAGTCTGACGATCCACGGCGCCAACGACGCCCCCACAATCACCTCCGGCGTTGCCGCCAGTTACGCCGAGAACGGCAGTGGCATCGCCTACACCGCGGTGGGCAGCGATCCGGAGGGCAGCAGCCTCACCTACAGCCTTGGCGGCAGCGACGCCAACCGGTTCACAATCAACCCCAGCACCGGCGCCATCTCGTTCACCACCCCTCCCGACTACGAGACCCCGAACGACGCTGACGCCAACAACGTTTACGCCATTACCGTCAGCGCCTCCGACGGCAGCCTCAACAGCTCCAGCCAGGCGGTATCGATCACGGTGACCAATGCCAACGACATCGCACCGCAGCTGTTGGCCAACAGCATCAGCCTGAGTGAAGGCGGTACAGCCACCCTCAGCTTTGCCAGCAGCATCGCCTCGGCCAAGTCGATCATCGCGACTGATGGGGATGGTGTCAGCGATCTGATGTTTGCTGTTTCAACCAACCAGGATGCCGCCAGCACTACCGTTGATCCGGTGCTTGCCCATGGCTATTTCCAGCTCCTGAACGAGAGCCGCAGCGCCGTCAGCCAGATCGGTATCACTGGATTCTCCTACACCGAGTTGATGGCCGAGCGGGTCCAGTACGTGCATAACGGTAGCGAGGCCACTCCCTTCTATTACCTCTGCGTTGGCGATGGGATCGCCGCTCCCACCAGCAAGTTGCCGGTGGTGGCCCTGATGAACCCGGTGAATGATGCACCTCAGATCAGCGCCTTCAACCTCAGCCTCAGCGAGGGTCAGACGGTCAGCCTGGCGGCCGCCAACATCACCCTCCTCGACCCCGACAGCCCCAGCCATATCTATACCCTCAGCGGCGTCAGCAACGGCTACTTCCAGCTCAGCACCAATCCGGGCCAGGCCAATGCGATCACCAGCTTCAGCACCGCCCAGCTCAAGGCCGGCCAGGTGCAGTTTGTGCACAACGGCTCGGAAGCCGCTCCCCAGTTTTCCGTGAGCGCCAGTGATGGCAGCCTGACCAGCGGCGCCCCGCTGGCGGCGACGATCACCTTCACCAACACCAACGACGCCCCCACCCTCAGTGCCGGCGCCTCCCTCGCCTACGGCGAAAACGGTGCTCCCGCCGTGATTGATGCCGGCCTCAGCCTCGCCGACGTCGACAGCCCCACGCTCAGCGGCGCCACGATCGCGATCAGCGCCGGTCTCACGGCCGGCGATCAGCTCGGCTTCAGCAACAGCGCTGCCATCAGCGGGTCGTTCAATCCCGGCACCGGCGTGCTCAGTCTCAGCGGCAGCGCTTCGCTGGCCGAGTATCAGGCGGCCCTGCGCAGCGTGACCTTCAGCTCCAGTTCCGACAGCCCTACCGCCAGTTCTGTCAACCGCACGATCAGCTGGTGTGTCAACGATGGCGGCAGCGCCCATTGCCTTTCTGCGATCGCCACCTCCACGGTCTCGATCACGCCGGTCAACGACGCCCCCAGCGGCAGCTCGGCCACCATCACCCTGCTGGAGGACAGCTCCCGCACCCTGGTCGCCGCCGATTTCGGCTTCTCCGACCCCGAGGGCCATGCCTTCGCGGCCGTGCTGATCAGCACCCTGCCCGCCGCCGGCAGCCTCACCCTCCATGGCGTCGCCGTGACCAGCGGTCAGCTGATCCCGGTGGCCAGCCTCGTGCCCGGCAGCACCGGTCTGGTGTTCAGCCCCGCTCCGGATGCCAACGGCAGCACCTACGCCAGCCTTGGCTTCTGCGTGCGCGACAACGCTGGAACCGCGAATGGTGGCGTTGACACCGGCGCCGAATCGAGCCTGATCGTCAATGTCACGCCTGTCAATGACGCTCCCCGGATTCTCAGCAACGCCGGGGTTGCCTCCGCCGCCCTCAGCCTGGCGGAGACCACCACCCCGGTGCTCACCCTTTCGGCGGTTGATGGCGACAGCAGCATGCTCACCTGGAGCCTTGAGGGCGGTGCCGATGCCTCCCGTTTGACGATCGACCCCGGCACCGGTCTGCTCAGCTTCGTTGTTCCCCCCGACTTCGAAGCCCCCCTCGATGCCGGGGCCAACAACATCTACGACGTCATCCTGCGGGTCAGCGATGGCAGCCTCAGCGCCAGCCAGGCCCTGGCGATCAGCGTCAGCGATCTCAACGACATCGCCCCGTCCCTGGCGACACCGAACCTCAGCCTCAGCGAAGGCGAGACCCTGATCCTCAGCGCTGCCAACCTCAGTGCCAGCGACGCCGACAGCAGCGACCTCAGCTTCAGCGTCTCCGAGCTCAGCGGCGGCGTCTTCAGCCTCAGCACCGCCCCCGCCACGGCCGTCACCAGCTTCAGCAGCGCCGATCTGGCCGCTGGACTGGTGCGCTTCCGCCACGACGGCGGTGAAGCCGCGCCAGGGTTCAGTATCAGCGCCAGCGATGGGACCAACAGTTCTCCGCTGCGCCCGGCGGCGGTGACCTTCACCACTGTCAACGATGCCCCTGGCCTGGCCTTCTCCTCGGCGGCCGCCGTGGCCTACAGCGAGCGCGGCAGCGAGGTGGCCCCGTTCAGCGGCAGCCTCGCGATCAGCGATCCCGACAGCGCCACTCTCCACGCCGCCAGCGTCAGCTTCAGTGCCGGCTTCACCAGCGGCGACTACCTCCTGTATTCCCCCCAGAACGGCATCAGCGGCAGCTGGGATGGGGGCCTGCGCACCCTCAACCTCAGCGGCGTGGCCAGCCTGGCCAGCTACGCCTCCGCCCTCGCTTCGATCCGCTTCGGCTCCAGCAGCAGCCATCCCACGGCGATCAGCAACAGCCGCACGTTGCAGTGGCAGCTTGACGACAACGGCGTCAACAACAATTTCTCCAGCCCGATCAGCAGCACCATCGCGATCACGGCGCTGGCCGATGCCCCTCAGATCCTCTCCAATGACGGAGGAAGCAGTGCGGCGATCAGCGTCCCGGAGTTCACCACCACTGTGACCACCGTGGTGGCCAGCGATCCCGACAGCAGCGCGATCACCTATGCGATCGACCCGGCCAGCCCCGACGCTGCCCGCTTCACCATCCATGCCAGCACCGGCGCCGTCAGCTTCCTCAGCCCACCGGCCTACGCCAGCCCCAGCGATGTCGGTGCCGACAACGTCTATCAGCTGACCGTCAGGGCCAGCGATGGCAGCCTCAGCGACAGCCAGGACCTGGCGATCAGCATCAGCAACAGCCCGGCTGTGCTGCTGAGCAGCAACCGCTCCGCCCTCAAGGCCGGCGAGACCGCCACGATCCGCCTCGCCTTCAACGTCGCCCCCGACGCCCTGCCCGTCGTGACCCCGAGCAGCGGCAGCCTCTCGGCCTTCACGGCCGTGGGCGGCAGCAGCCTTCTGTATGAGGCCACGTTCACCCCTCCGGCCCTGGTGGCCGCCGCCAGTGTGAGCTTCGCGATCGGCGCCTGGGCCACCAGCACGGGCAGCACGGGCCGCGTCGATGGCTCCGCCCAGATCAGCATCGACACCCTGCCGCCGAGCGTGTCGATCCAGCAGCCGATCTCCGCGGGCTACCTGATCGCCAGCGAGCTGAACAAAGCCCTCCCCCTCAGCGGCAGCACCAGCGGCGTTGCGGATGGCAGCAGCGTTCAGCTGCAGGTGTTCGATGGTGTGAGCACCACCAGCCATGTCGCTTCGGTGACGAACAACAGCTGGAAGCACAGCCTCAGCGCGGAGGAGGTGCAGGCGCTGGCCCAGGGCACGATCAGCGTGCGGGCAGACCTCAGCGATGCCGCCGGCAATGCCGCCGTCCAGGATGTCGCCGTCTTGATCAAGGATTCCATCCTGCCGGCGCTGACGATCAGCAGCGACCGCAGCACCCTCAAGGCCGGCGAGACCGCCGTGATCAGCTTCACCTTCTCGGAGGCGCCGATCCTCGGTTTCACCAACACCGACATCAATGTCTCGGCCGGCAGCCTCGGCGCCCTGGCGGTGACCGCCGACCCGAAGGTCTACACCGCCATCTACACCCCCAACGCCAACCTCGCCAGCGGCAGCGCCGCCATCAGCGTGGCGGCTGACCGGTTCAGCGATGGCGCCGGCAACCCCGGCAGCGCTTCCAGCCTGCTGCCGCCGATCAGCATCGACACCCGGCCCCCCACCCTCTCGATCAGCAGCAACCGCAGCGCCCTCAAGGCGGGTGAGACGGCCACCATCAGCTTCCACTTCAGCGAGGATCCGGGCAGCAGCTTCAGCTGGGACGGCAGCAGCGGCGATCTGCAGGTCAGCGGCGGCAGCCTCTCGGCACTCAGCGGCAGTGGTGCCAGCCGCACCGCCACCTTCAGCCCCAGCGCCAACCTGGCCAGCGGCAGCGCTGTGGTCACGGTGGCGGCCGCCAGCTACCGCGATGGGGCCGGCAACGACGGCGGCGCGGCCAGCAGCCCGTCGATCGCGATCGACACCCTGGTGCCCACGCTCTCGATCAGCAGCAACCGCAGCACCCTCAAGGCCGGTGAGACCGCCACGATCACCTTCACCTTCTCGGAAACCCCGATCGTCGGCTTCAGTGCTGGTGATGTGGTGGTGAGCGGCGGGATCCTGTCTGCCCTCTCCGGTAGTGGCCTGGTGCGCACCGCCACCTTCACCCCCGCCCCCAACAGCAGCGGCAGCGCCTCGATCAGTGTGGCGGCCGGCAGCTACACCGATGGCGCCGGCAACCCGGGCACCGCCGCCAGCAGCCCCTCGATCGCGATCGACACCCTGGCGCCCGCCCTGGTGATCAGCAGCGACAGGACGGTCCTCAAGGCAGGCGAGGTGGCCAGCCTCAGTTTCAGTTTTTCGGAAGTGCCCAGCGGCTTCGATGCCAGTGACCTCAGCGTCAGCGGCGGCAGCGTCAGCGGCCTGGCGGTGACGGCCGATCCGAAGGTCTATGCCGCCACCTTCACCCCGACCGCCAATACCAATGCCGGCAGCGCTTCGATCAGCGTGGCGGCCGGGCGGTTCAGCGATGCGGTCGGTAACGCCGGTGCCGCCGCGGCGGGCCCCGCGATCAGCTTCGACACCCTGCCCCCCACCCTTGCGATCAGCAGCCTGGCCGGCGACAGCCCGGCCAGCGCCCTGCTCAACAGCAGCGAAACCACCACCGCACTGGTGATCCAGGGCACCAGCGCCGGTGCCAGCGGCCGCAGCGTGAGCGTGACCCTGGCGGGTACCCATAGGAACGATGACAGCCCGCTGCTGCTCAGCGCCACCGGCATCACCAGCAACAGTGGCGTTTGGACCGCTGCCATTGCGCCCTCGGCCAGTCCCTCCCACGGCCAGCTCAAGGATGGACCTGTGACGATGACCGCCACCATCAGCGACGGCGCAGGCAATTTCACCAGCCAGACGGCCGTGCTCCTGGTGGATACCAGCGCGCCCACCATCGCCCCGACGGTCAACCCACTTTCCACCAGCAGCATCACACCCACCCTCTCGGGCACGGCCACCCTCGCTGCCGGTGAACGGCTGCTCGTCACCGTGAATGGCGCCACCTATGAGATCGGCAGCGGTCCGATCAGTTGGGGTGTGGGCAGACCCTGGAGCCTCAATCTGGCCTCCAATCCAACCCCGGTCAACGGCGCCCTGGCCCCGTTCAGCAGCGGCATGGCCTATGCCGTGACCGCCACTGTGGTGGATCTCGCGGGCAATGGCATCAGCGATAGCAGCAGCAACGAGCTGACGATCACCAATCCGCCGCCACTGGCTCCCACGATCAATGCCCTGACCACCACCAACACCAACAGCAGTAGCGCGCCGATCACCCTGTCGGGTACCGCGGCCCTGCGGGCCGGTGAAAGTCTGAGCGTTCAGGTCAATGGCCTGACGTACAACAACATTCTTCCCAGCAGTGCTGGCTTGTGGTCGCTCAACCTGGCCACCACCCCGGCAAGCAATGGGGCGTTGATGGGCACCCTGGCTGCGGGCAGTTTCGAGGTGGTGGCCATCGTCACCAATGTGTCCGCGCAGTCAACGGCTGATACCAGCAATGGCGAGCTCAAGGTGATCAGCAGCGGTTCGCTGCTCTTCGGCGAGGTGGCGATCGATCGCAGCCTCTCCAAAGCTGGTGGCGAGGACAGTGGTGCCGTTGGCAGCATCAGTGGCAACTCGCTGCTGCTCAGCTTCTGTCGCTCCTGCACCGATCCTGCGGCCCTGGCCGCACCACTGACGGTTCTTTACACCCTCAAGGACAGCAGTGCCCGCCCCAATCTCGACTTCGCCTATCCCTCTGGCTACGACGCCAACACCGCCCTCGGCAGCGTGACGTTTGCGGCGGGGGCCAGCACGGCCAGTGTGACCGTGCCGGTTTACAACAACAGCACCGTTGATTTGCCCCGCTCAATCAGTGCCCAGCTGATCAAGCCCCAGAACTACAACCTCGGAAGCACCAGTGCCATCGCCCTGGTGATCGCTGACAACGACACAGCCCAGATCTCCAGCCTGCCGGTGGTCAGTGTCGGCAACGCCACGATCGTGGAAAACACCAGCGGCACGACGACCCTGCGACTGCCGGTCAGCCTGAGCCAGCCATCGAGCAGCAAGACCACGGTGCAGTACAGCACCAACCTGCCGGCGGCCCTGGGTCTTGAGCTTGGACTGCCCAATGCCACCGCCAAGGGCAGCCCAGACACTCCTGCTGACTACACCGGCATCAGTAGCGGCAGCATCACCATCCCGATTCAAGGGGTGACCTCATCGATCAGTCTTTCGATCCAAGGTGACAGCCTATTGGAGGCAGATGAATTCTTCTATGTAGTGATCACATCCGTGTCCGACAATGCCAGTCTGAGCAGCAGCGCCAACATCGCCAGGGTCGATATCCTCAACAACCCCAATGGCGGGCGTACTCTGGGCAGCGCCAGCAGCAGCAACGCCCAGGTCCTGAGCGGCTCCAACTTCGATGACACGCTCATCGGTGGCCTGGGCAATGACATCCTCAGCGGTGGCGCTGGCAAGGACTTCCTGCAGGGGGGAGCGGGTGCCGATGAGCTCAATGGTGGAGCTGGGGATGACACCTTCGTCTACACCAGCTTCACCCAGTCCAATCGTCAAGCGACGGACATCATCAGCAACTTCACCCGCACGACAGCCTCCGGCCTCGATCAGATCAGATTGAGCCGAAACGATGTACTGATCAAGCCCAACTTCTTCCATGCCGGAGCTTTCTCCAGCAGCGACACCAGTAGCCTTGCCCTCACGGCAACGATCAATTCCCTGTTTGTTGATAAGGACCGCAGCCAATCCGGCAATCAGGCCATCGGGGCCAATGACGCCGTGCTGTTCACTCTGGGCAGCGCCAGTTCCATCACCAATCCCCTGACCGCCTATCTGCTGGTGGCTTCGGACACATCGGCCGACAGTGCCAATGATCTCCTCGTCAGGGTGCCCACGACTCTGGCGTCGATCCCTGCCGGCCAGATCCAGACCGGTAGCAGTTACTACATCTTCGCCCAATCTTAAGTCATTGCTCCATGGGAATTTGGCTCCCATGCTTTGCTGCTCCAGTGTTCTGTCTCGGTTCATGGAATGTTTTCAGGGCCAAGGCGGTGATCCCAGTGCTAACGCTGCGATCTGTTACAGTGATGTGAATTCCAAGGATCTTGCTTCCCCATGGCTCTTGCTGGCCAGCCAATGTCTACAACATGTGATGTTGCGCTGCCAACATATGTGCGGGGTTGGTGGTCCCCTTTTCTGGCAACCTTGCCTCTCCTGTCTCTTTTCTGCCTCACTCCAGCTCCGGCCAGGGCTGTATCCGGCTTTAGCGGCACGTTCAGTCAATCAACATGGACTGTTGTCAACACGGATCCCTATGGAAGCCTGGGAGGTACTGCCGGAATATGCATCGAAAATGGAGGCAGCACGAACACCCGAGGCTGCACAACCGCGGCCAGCTCAGGTAATGTCCAGATTCTCGGCACTGAAGACAGCCTGGCAGTGCCACCGCCTCTCCCTGACGTCACAGCAGGAGTGCCAAATACCACCTCGGTTATACTAACAAACACGGTCACGGAAACGAATTTCAGGCCTTATGTGATCAATTTTAACTGGTCCTTCCTTTATCAATCGGACAATCAGTATGTGTCGTTTTCGCTCAGCTCCGGGACGTTGATTGTTGACGGCACCGACTACGGTACAAGCTGGAACAGCACCTCTGAATCTTTCTCTGATTCAACTGCCTCTGTCTATTTGCCGCCTGGGGCAACGCTCTCTTTCTCGGTGACCACCGATAACATTGGAGGCTATCCAACCCTGGGCATCAGCAACTTTGACGCCGTTGAAATTCCTGCGCCTCTCCCCCTGGCCGGCGCCAGCAGCGCCTTTCTCTGGAGCCGTCGCCTGCGGCGCCGCCATCAACAGGTGGGCTTCTACCAACAGGCTTGGCCCTTGAGTGGCCTCGGCCGCCATGGCTCAGGCCAGACCTCCCCTCTGCCCAGCCAGCGGCGGGCCCTGGAGCGCTACGCCGAACTGATCGGCAGGCCCCTTCCTGCCGGCGGCCCTGCCCTGCGCCAACGGCGACCCATGGCTTGTAACGACCTTGTGTCGAAATCGAACAGCCGGTAACAACCCGAGCGGGGCGAACTCCCAGCCCAGGAAGCTCCCCTTAGCGTCCCGGCAACCGCTGACGCCGCCGTGCTGCCCACCCCCACTCCCAAGGGCGAAATCACCAGTCAGATCGCCGTGGCCTGTCTTGGGGCCGGCGTGGTCACCAGCATCGCCGTAGCCCAGGGCCAGGATCCCTTCACCGCTCTCGGCATCACCCTCTTCTCAGCCGTTGCCGCCGTTCTGGTGGGGCAGGTCGTCTGAATGTCTCGTCCCTGCTCTCCCCAGTTGATGGCCAGGCTGGTGAGCAGGGGCGATTCCCCGTCAGACCCGTTGGCCACCGTTTGACGATTGAGCCAACCTGGCTGCAATCTGGATCGGCACTGTCGCTTGTCTGCCGAGGCCCAAACGTTCGGCCTGCAGAGTGGGCGCAGCCCTGATCCCGGCCGATGACCGAGACCACCGCGCCGCTGCGAGCGCTGATGCCGGCCTTGGCCGGAAAGACCTATTTCAATTACGGCGGCCAGGGCCCCCTGCCCTCCCCCTCCCTGGAGGCGATCCTCCACACCTGGCAGGCCATCCAGGAGCTCGGACCCTTTGCCAGCGCCGTCGCTCCCTTGCTGGCCAGCACCGTCGAGGGCCTGCGCCAACGGCTGGCCCACTGGCTGGGCGTGTCGCCCCGGCGGTTGAGCTTCACCGAGAACGTCAGCAGCGGCTGCCTGCTCCCCCTCTGGGGCCTCCCCTGGCAGCCGGGGGATGAACTGCTGATCGCCGATGCGGAACATCCCGGCGTGGTGGCCGGTCTGCAGGAGCTGGCCAGGCGCCATGATCTGCGCCTGGTGAATCTGCCGGTGCAGGGACTGCGTGGCGGCGAGGAGCGGACGGAGGCCGCTGTGCTCGCCGCCCTGGAGCAGGGCCTCACCCCGCGCACCCGGCTGGTGGTCCTCTCCCATCTGCTCTGGAACACGGGCCAGCTGATGCCGATCGCCGCCGTGGCGGAGCGACTGGCCGCCCATCCCCGCCATCCCTGGCTGCTGGTGGACGGGGCCCAGTCCTTCGGCAGCCTGCCGGTTGCGGCGGCGGCCTCCGCTGCCGATGTCTATGCCTGCACCGGGCACAAGTGGTGTTGTGGTCCCGAGGGCCTGGGGGTGGTGGCCCTCTCCGAACGGGTGTTGGCGACGGCTCGGCCCACCTTGATCGGCTGGCGCAGCCTCGCCGATGAGAGCCGTGGGGATGGCCGCTTCCACCAGGATGGCCGTCGTTTTGAGGTGGCGACGTCCTGCACCCCTCTGTTCGCCGGTCTTGACCGTTCCCTGGCGCTGCTGGAGGCGGAGGGCAGCCCAGAGCAGAGGCTGGAACGCATCCGCCACCGCAGCGGAATGTTGTGGCATGGCCTGGGCCAGATCCCCGGCGTGCGGCCGTTGTTGGAGGTGCCTCCGCCAGCCGGATTGGTGAGCTTCACGCTCGCAGGCGAGGCTCCCGAGGCCCTGGTGCGGCGGCTCGGGGAACGGGCCCTCTGGCTTCGCAGCCTGCCGGAACCGTCCTGCCTGCGCGCCTGCACGCACATCACCACCACGGCTGAGGAGGTGGAGCGGTTGCTGAGCGAGCTGCGGCAGAGCTGACTCTGGGGAAGCTCAGGCCTCCGGCAAGGGCAGCACCACCCGATTCGGCCCGATCGGGTCTTCGTCCACACCAAAGAAAAAGGGGGGCAAGGCCCCCCTTTATGGCGATCCGCTAAGGACTAGGTTGGTGGCCTCTGCAGACAGCCTCAACCGATCGCGTCGGAATCGAGGAAGTTGCGATAGACCCAGCCTGCCAGCAGGGCACCCGCGATCGGAGCCAGCCAGAACAGCCAGAGCTGGCCGGCCGCATCACCGCCTGCCCACAGGGCCACGCCGGTGCTGCGGGCGGGGTTCACCGAGGTGTTGGTGACGGGGATGCTGATCAGGTGGATCAGAACGAGGGAAAGGCCGATCGGAAGTCCGGCGAAACCGCTCGGGGCCAGACGGTCGGTGCTGCCCAGGATCACCAGCAGGAAGATGAAGGTGAGCACCAGCTCGATCAGCAGGGCGGAGCCGAAGCCGTAACCACCAGGGGAGTGGGCCCCCCAACCGTTGGTGGCGAGGGGATTGCTGCCGGCGAGGGCAAAACCGTCACGGCCGCTGGCGATGCCCCAGATCAGACCGCCGGCGGTCAGGGCGCCGAGAACCTGGGCGATGATGTATTGGAGCACCTGCGAACCGGGGAACTTGCCGGCCGACCAGAGGCCGAAGGTGACCGCTGGATTGATGTGACAGCCGGAGATGTGGCCGATGGCGTAGGCCGCGGTCAGCAGGGTCAGGCCGAAGGCGATCGAAACGCCGAGGAAGCCCAGGCCGAGGGGGTTGGCAGCCGCGCTGTCGTAAGGGAAGACGGCGGCCAGCACAGCGCTGCCGCAGCCACCGAGAACGAGCCAGAAGGTACCGATGAACTCGGCTAAAAACTTCTTGGCAATGGGAACTCCGAGAGCCATGCAGTTGGAGGGGGGAGTGGAAACAACCAGGCGCATGATGGCCGCCAGTCGCTGCAGCGGCAATGCCCTGTTACGCAATCTGTCAAAGAATGCGTCATTTTCGTTCTGCCGTCGCCTTGTTCTGAGCGTGTCTTTCCCTGGCGGCGCGGGACTGGTTTCCTGCAGCAAACCCCTTTGGTGACGCACTGTTTGCCACCAAGCTCAGGCCTCTGGTCTGCCGGCAAGCCTTCCGCTCGAGCCCATGGAAACGAAGAGATCCCGAAGATTCATGCCTGCCAATCCGGATGTGCATACCTTGCCCAAAGCGGTGCATCGGCTCCGCCCGGCGCCGCTCCGGGGTCGGGATGGGGTTGTTACACCTCCCACGCCACCCCTGTGGCGAAGCCTTGGATTGGCTCAGGGTCCCTCTCCCAACCTTTCACCAGCCCGATCTTCAGGAGTTTTTTCGCAATGGTTTCCACCCACCGTCCTCTGCGGTCCGCCCTCTTGGTGTCTGCCGCCTCGCTCGGCCTTCTCGCCGCCGCGCCGGTGTTTGCCGTGAGCACCGAGGAAGCGATCCGCACCGCCACCGCCGCCTGCCTCGACCATGCGGGCAAGCTCGGCTGGCGCACCGATCTGGCCAAGGTGATTTCCAGCCGCTCGATCAACGCTGATAAGGTCGAGGTGGTCTTTGACCTCACCCGCGACGGCACCAACACCGCCCGCCTGACCTGCCCCTACAGCATCAGCCAGGGCGTTCCCGCCGATTTCGGTAAGACGGCCACCAGCACCGCCGATAGCGCCACAACTGCCGTGGAGACCACCCCGGCCGAGGCTGCCGATGCCGGCACCCCGGTCAATCCTGGTCGCGCCTGGTGGCTGCTGCTGCCCCTCGGCCTCGGCCTCCTCGGATGGGCAGCCCTGCGCGGTGCCGGAGATGGTGCCCGCGATGGTGTGGCGGCCTACAGCGGCGGGGGCAGCGGCGTTGTGACCACTGGCACCACCACCTCCCGCAACATCTACGTCGAGGCCAATGCCCACGATGGTGAGCTGGAGGTGCGTGACCGCGCCGACATCAGTTCCGCCATCCTCCGCCGCGTTCGCAACGGTGAGCGGATCGCCCTCACCGGCCATCGCATCCACGACTGGTTGGAGGTCGCCAGCGGCGGCTGGGTGCGCGATATCGACGTGCGCTACGACCGCACCACCGTGCGCTTCAGCTGAGCAGACCCCGGCCTCAGATGTGTCCCGAATCTTCGGGACAACCAGCCCCCCTGAAGCAGGGGGGCTTTTCATGGCCGCCGGACTGAGGATTGAACTGTTCAGACCTGCACAGGCCTGGCACGCAGAGCGGTCTCCGCCTGCTCGCGGTCGTCGAAATAGATCTTCTCGGTGCCGAGGATCTGGTAGTCCTCGTGGCCTTTGCCGGCGATCAGCACCAGATCCTCCGGGCCCGCCTCGGCAATGGCCATGGCGATCGCCCGTGCCCGGTCGCCCTCCACTTGCAGGTCGCCTCCAGCCGGGATGCCAGCCACCACATCGTCCAGGATCCGCTGCGGGTCTTCGGTGCGGGGGTTGTCGGAGGTGACCACCACCGCGTCGCTCAGCCGTGCGGCGATCGCCCCCATCAATGGCCGCTTGCTGCGGTCGCGGTCGCCGCCACAGCCAAACACGCAGATCAGCCGGCCTTTGCAGAAGGGACGGCAGGCCAGCAGGGCGTTTTCCAGCCCATCGGGGGTGTGGGCGTAGTCCACCAGCACGGCCGGATCGGCTGCCGCCTCTCCCCGCCGCACCCGTTCCATCCGACCCGGCACCCCCCGGAAACTGTCGAGGGCTGCCAACAGCTGGGTCATGGGCAGGTCCTGTTGCAGCAGCACACCAACAGCCTCGAGCAGATTCATCAGGTTGAAGCGGCCCAGCAGGGGGGAGCTGAACCTGCCGCGGCCCACCGGGCTGATCAGGGTGCCAGCCACTCCGGCGGCGCCCATGGTCACATCCTCGATGCGCAGCTCCGCCTCGCCATCGACCAGGCTCGCTCGCCAGCACCGTCGCCCCTGGCCGAGCAGACGCTCGGCGAGCTGCCGTCCCCAAGGATCATCCACGTTGACCACTGCGGCACCGTTTTCAGCCAGCAGGGGCTCGGCGAACAGCAGGGCCTTGGCCTCGAAATAGGCCTCCATGGAGGGGTGGTAATCGAGGTGGTCCTGGGTGAGGTTGGTGAACACCACCCCGGCGAAGCGGCAGCCCGCCACCCGCTGCTGATCGAGGGAGTGGGAACTCACCTCCATCGCCGCGAACCGTGCGCCAGCCTCCACCGCCTGGGCCAGCTGGGGCTGGAGCACATCGGCAAACGCCGTGGTGTGCTGGGCGGTCACGCTGTGACCGGGCCAGCGGTTGATCAAGGTGCCGAACAGGGCGGTGGGCTGGCCCAGGGCCTGGGCCAGATGCTCGATCAGATGGGTGGTGGTCGTCTTGCCATTGGTGCCGGTCACCCCCAGCAGGGCCAGGCGCTGGCTCGGCTGCCGCCAGAAGCTGGCGGCCAGCTCGCCGGCCAGGGACGCCACCGGTTCCGGCACCACCAGCACGCGGTCGCCAGGCGCCGGTGGCTGGTGGGCGGCCGCCTGGGGCCCGATCAGGGCCGCCGTCGCCCCTGCCTCAAGCACCTGGGGCCAGTAGTTGCCGCCATCGACCGTGGTGCCGGGAAGGCCGACGAACAGGGTGCCGGGACCAACCCGTCGGGAGTCACAGCTGATGCCGCTCACTTCGCCGTCGGCGAACCCCTCGGGCAGCGAAAGTCCCACCTGACGGAGCAGAGGCAACAGATGCTGGGTCATGAGGTGCCGACGGCATCGAATGACTTCGTTGTCTAAACCGTTGATCCGGGACCCCGGGTGCTCAGGGTTCCGCTCCCGTAACCGCCCCGTTGCTCTCCAGCCAGCGGGCCAGCCGCTCCCCCGTCAGCCTCGGGGGCACCGGCGGCAGATCCTGCCAGCCGCCGCCCTCCCTGGCCCTGGCCAGGACCGGTACCCGTAACCCGTAGCGGTGCTGCAGCTCTGGATCGCGATCGATGTCCACCAGAGCGATCGGCGGCTGGGGGACCAGGGCTTCGAGGCGCTCCTGCAGGCCCTCGCAGAGGCAGCAGCCCTGACGGCTGTAGAGGCGCAGCAGCTCGGTCGGGGAGGGTTCAATCACGGCGGCTGGCGGGAGCAGGAACGGGGAAAAGGACCGGGCTGTGGGGGCTCAGTCGGGGACGGGGTCGCAGCCGCAGGGGGTGAAGGGGTGGCAGCGGCTCAGCCGTCGCAGCGTGAGCCAGCCGCCGCGCCAGGGACCGTGACGGCTGATCGCCTCAAGGCCGTAGGCGCTGCAGCTGGGGATGAAGCGGCAGCGGGGGCCCAGCAGTGGCGAGATCCAGCGCCTGTAGACGGCGATCAGGCCCACCATGAGCGCCGCCAGGCCGTTGTTTAAGATCGCCAATTGGCGCTGCATGGCCCAGGGCAGCTGCGGAGGTCCCCTCCAGCATGACGCCCCGGCGTCAGCGCCGGCCGGCTGTTCCGGCCACCCCGTCCCTCGAACCGAGTCCCACATGTCCCGCTACCGCGGCCCTCGCCTGAGGATCACGCGGCGCTTGGGAGACCTTCCCGGTCTCACCCGTAAGGCCGCCAAGCGGTCTTATCCCCCCGGTCAGCACGGCCAGGCCCGTCGCAAGCGCTCCGAATACGCGATCCGTCTCGAAGAAAAACAGAAGCTCCGCTTCAACTACGGCATTTCCGAACGTCAGCTGGTCCGCTACGTCAAGAAAGCGCGTGCCCAGGAGGGGTCCACCGGAACCAACCTGCTCAAGCTGCTCGAAAACCGGCTCGACAACGTCTGCTTCCGTCTCGGGTTTGGTCCCACCGTGCCCGGCGCCCGCCAGCTGGTGAATCACGGCCATGTCACCGTCAACGGCCGGGTGGTCGACATCCCCAGCTATCAGTGCAAAGCCGGTGATGTGGTTGCCATCCGCGAACGCAAGGCATCCAAGAAGCTTGCCGAGGGCAACCTCGCTTTCCCCGGCCTGGCCAACATCCCGCCCCACCTCGAGTTCGACAAGGCCAAGATGACCGCCAAGGTCACCGGCCGAATCGAGCGCGAATGGGTGGCTCTGGAGATCAACGAACTGCTGGTGGTTGAGTTCTACAGCCGCAAGGTCTGACCGCCAAGCGCGGGCGGCGCGGCGACCGCCTTCGCTTGCTGGCCTTCGCTTTCTGGCCTCCGCTGCGGCGGGGGCTTTTTGCTGGTCATCGCTTGGTCGATGCGATGCCTTGGCGCCGACCGTCCTCGGCCGCCAGCTCCGGTCGTCTTCGGTTCGCTCGGCTTGCCTTGGCGCCGCCCCCTCCATCCCCTTGGCTGCCGTTCGGCCCGGATTCCCTCCGCCAGCGCAGAAGGATGCCCCGCTGGCAAGCCCCCCTGGACCATCTCGCAGCAACGCCCCTGGGAGGGGCCCAGGGGCGTGTCCCCGGGGAGGGTCTGGGCGGTCGTTGTCTGGGGATGGTCGTCGTCCGCCCGAACCGCTCCGCCAGGGGCCGTTTGCCTGCCTCGCCGCCAGGAGCTCCCGACGGGGCGATGGTTTTCACCCTCCGATCAGGCTCTCCAGGGCGGCGGTCACATCCGCCTGGCGCATCAGGGCCTCGCCCACCAGCACCGCATCGGCGCCGGCCCCCTGCACCCGGTCGAGGTCATCGCGGCTGAACAGGCCCGATTCGCTCACCAACAGAGCCCCCCGTTCGCGAATCCGGTCGCCGAACTGGGCGGTGAGCCGCTCGGTGGTGGCCAGGTCGGTGTGGAAGGTGGCCAGATCGCGGTTGTTGATGCCGATCAATGGAACGCCCTCCAGGGCCAGCACCCGCTCCAGTTCCGCCTCGTCGTGCACCTCCACCAGCACCGCCAACCCCAGGGCGCGGGCCACCTTGAGCAGGTAGGCGAAGTCCACGTCGGTGAGGATGGCGGCGATCAACAGGGCTGCATCGGCACCGGCGGCCCGGGCCTGGTAGAGCTGGTATGGGGTGAGGATGAAATCCTTGCAAAGCAGCGGCAATTCCACCGCCTCTCGCACCGCCACCAGCACATCGAAGCCGCCTTGAAAGAACTGGCGATCGGTGAGCACTGACAGGCAGCTGGCACCGCCGGCCGCGTAGCCGCGGGCGATCGCCACCGGGTCGAAATCCTCGCGGATCACCCCCTTGCTGGGACTGGCCTTCTTGATTTCAGCGATCACGGCAGGCTTGCGGCAGCTCGCCCGCAGGGCGGCCACGAAATCGCGGGTGGGCGGTAACTCGCTCACCTGGCGCTTGAGCTGATCCAGGCTTAGCCGCTCCCGGGCGGCGGCCACTTCCCGGTCCTTCTCCCAGACGATCTTTTCGAGGATGTTGCGGGGTTCACTTTCCGCATGGGGAACGGCGTATTCCAGGTGGGCCACCTTCACCTTGGGGTTGGGCGGACGGCGACGGATCTCCATGGGGCTCAGGGTGCAGGCGGGGTAATCGAATCAGTGGGCGACGGCCAGGGCCGCCTGCTTGTAGGCCACCTCCACCACCTCGCTGAGGGTGGGGTGGGTGTGCACCTCGCTGGCCAGCTGGCGCACCCCCTGGCGGCGGGCCACGGCGTTGGCAATCTCCTGGATCAGGTCGGCGGCGTGCAACCCATAGATGTGGGCACCGAGCACCTCCCCGCTGGTTTTGTTGAACAGCAACTTCATCAGACCGTCGCTCTCCAGCTCGGCCAGGGCCTTGGAATTGGCCTTGAAATAGCTGCGCACCACCCCCAGCTCAAAGCCTTCGCTCGCTGCCAGCGCCTTGGCATCGGCCTCGCTCAGGCCCACCGAGCTGATCTCGGGATGGGTGAAGGTGGCGGCGGGGATCGATCGGTAGTCGATCGTCCGGGCCTGGCCAAGGATGTTGTCGACGGCCACGGTGCCCTGGGCGGCGGCCGTGTGAGCCAGCATCATCTTGCCGGTCACATCGCCCACAGCCCAGAGGTGGGGAATCGGGGCGGCGCCGGGTTCGGCGCTGGCCAGCACCCGCAGACCGTCATCCACGGGAATGAAGCCGCGGTTCGTCTCCACCCCCATCGAAGCGAGATTGAGGTCTTTGCTCACCGGCACCCGGCCCGTGGCCACCAGCACCGCATCCACCTCGAGGGTTTCAACCGGTTCGCGTGTCTTCATGTCGACCAACGCGATCTGAACCGGGCAGCCCGGCTTGATCGATTGGGCCAGAACGCCGGCGCGGGCGTCGATGTCGCGGCTGTCGATCAGGTGGCGGGCGGCGATCTTGGCGATGTCGGGATCGAAGGTGGGCATCACCCGATCGAGGGCCTCGATCATCGTTACCTCACAGCCCAGGGCGGTGTAGACATCGGCGAATTCCAGACCGATGTAGCCGCTGCCCACGATCGCGATCCAGCGGGGCAGCCACTCCAGGTCCACCGCCTCGTCGCTGGTGAACACGGTCCGGCCGTCGGTTTCGATGCCGGGGGGCACGAAGGGATCGGAGCCAGTGGCGATGATCACATCGCGAGCCCGATAGGGGCGCTCCACGCCGCCGCCGCTCTCGCGCACCACCACCCGCTGGGGACCATCGAGCCGGCCTTTGCCGCGCAGGATGGTGGCCCCGGAGCGCTCCAGGGTTCGGGTGAGGTTGGTACGGATCGTCTCCACCAGCTGGCGGGCGTGGTCGGCGATCTTCTGGCGCTCGAACCGGACCGGTGCCGCGTGGATGCCAAAGCCGGCCAGGTGGTCGGCGTCGGCCAGCTCCCTCACCCGGCCGCTGGCCGCCAGCAGGGCCTTGGATGGCACGCAGCCCCGGTTGACGCAGGTGCCGCCCATGTCGCGGCTTTCGACGATCGCCACCTTGAGGCCATGCTCGGCGGCGTGCTTGGCCGCGTCGAAGCCGCCGTAGCCAGCCCCGATCACGATCACATCGAAATCGAAATCCGCCACTCCGCCGCTGCCTTCGGGCTGGAGCGATCCGAGGGGGGCGGGGCTGGCGAAGGGATCGGCGCTCACCGGACGACAGGCACGGGACTTCCATTCTCCCTTGCGGTAGCTCCCCTGCGCCGGC
>CAIZQU010000017.1 GCA_903935205.1 uncultured cyanobacterium
CACCGGGGTCAAGATCGAAACCATCCGCTATTACGAACGCGAGCAGTTGTTACCGGTGCCGCAGCGCACGGATGGCAACTATCGCCTCTATTCGCCGCGGCATGTGGAGCAGTTGCGTTTCATCCGCTACTGCCGCAGCCTGGACATGAGCCTGGAGGAGGTCCGCATCCTGATCGGGGTGCTCGACACACCGTCCGGAAGCTGTCTGACGGTGAATGCCCTGCTGGACGAGAAGATCGCCGAGGTCGATGCCCGCGTGAATGAGTTGCACAAACTCCAGGATCAGCTACGGCAGCTCAGAGGGCTTTGTCAGCAACCGGATGAGGTGAAGACCTGCGGCATCCTCATGGAATTGAACCGTTCGGCACGAATCGACAAGGCTCAGATCTGATCATTTCCGACCAGGCTCAGCCCTTGATATTGCCAAGCGTGGGAGTGCGGAGCAGCCGCAGGCCATTGGCGATCACGATCAAGCTTGTGCCCATGTCCGCGAAGACCGCCATCCACATCGTGGCATTTCCGGCCACGGTGAGCACCAGAAACAGGGCCTTGATTCCCAGTGCCAGCGCGATGTTCTGGCGCAGGATGGTGAAGGTGCGGCGAGAGAGGGCGATCGTTTCCGGTACGCGCATCAGATCGTCGTTCATGATCACCACATCGGCCGCTTCGATGGCGATGTGGGTGCCCGCGGCCCCCATCGCGAAACCGATGTCCGCCTGGGCCAGGGCCGGGGCATCGTTGATGCCATCGCCGGCCATGGCCGCGAATCCATAGCGGGCCTGCAGATCGGCCACCGCCTCGAGCTTCTCCTGCGGCAGCAGGTTGCTCTTCACCTCATCGATGCCGGCCAGGGCCGCAATCGCACTGGCGGTAGCTGCGTTGTCACCCGTGAGCATCACCGGGGTGACTCCCAGGGCTCGCAGGGCTTCCATGGCCGCCGCCGAGCTGGGCCGAACGGTATCGGCGACGGCGATCAGGGCGAGCACGCCGCTGTCATCCGCGAGCAGGCTGAGGGAGCGGCCCTGCCGCTCATGGACCTGCATCGACGCCTCCAGTGTGCTGGAGCAGAGCCCCAGTTCCTCGATCCAGCGGTGGTTGGCCAGCATCAGCGGCCTCCCCGCGATCACGCCGCGCACCCCGCGCCCAGGCAGGGCCTCAAAGGCCTCCACGGCCAGCCGCTCGCCATCAAGGCCTGTGGCCACCGCCCGCGAGACCGGATGGTCGGAGCGCTCTGCCAAGCTGCTGGCCCACTGTTTGAGCGCGTCAGCGTCTGCTCCTTCTTGCTGTGGTGAGAACGCCACCAGCTTGGGCTTGCCCAGGGTGATCGTGCCGGTCTTGTCGAGGGCCAGCGCCTTGATCTTGCGGGCCTCTTCGATGTAGAGGCCGCCTTTGATGATGATGCCGCGGCGGGCGGCGGTGGCCAGGCCACTCACCACCGTGACCGGTGTGGCGATCACCAGCGCACAGGGACAGGCGATCACCAGCAGCACCAGGGCCTTGTAGATCGCCTGCATGGGGGTGAATCCCAGCAAGGGCGGCGCCAGCAGGGCAACGGCCAGGGCCACCACAAACACCGCCGGGGTGTAGCGGGCCGCGAAGCGATCCACGAAGCGCTGGATCGGGGCACGGGAGGCCTGGGCTTCCTCCACGGCCTGGATGATGCGCGCCAGGGTGCTCAGCGAGGCAGGTGCCGTCACCTGGATCTCCAGGGCGCCGCCCTGGTTGATCGTGCCCGCGAACACTTCATCACCAGGGCCTTTGTCAACCGGCAGGCTTTCGCCGGTGATCGGGGCCTGGTTGATCGCACTCTCGCCGCTGAGCACCGTGCCATCAAGCGGCAGCCGTTCACCTGGGCGGACACGCACTACATCTCCGATGGCCACAGCACTGGCGACCACGCGTTGCCAGCGGCCATCGCTCTGGCGGATCTCCGCCTCATCGGGGGCCAGGGCCATCAGGCTGGTGATCGCCTGACGGGCCCGCTCCACGGCCCGCGCTTCGATCGCCTCTGCCACGGCATAGAGCGCCATCACCATGGCGGCCTCCGGGAAGCGGCCGATCAGGAAGGCGCCCGTGACCGCCACGCTCATCAGCGCATTGATGTTGAGCCGGCCCTGGCGCAGGGCGGCCAGGCCCTTGCGAAACACGGAGAAGCCCGCCAGGGCGATCGCGGTGATGGCGATCCCGATCTCCACCAGCTCATCGCCCGGGTAGGCGGGAACGACCAGATGCAGCAGCTCCGCCGTGAGCGCCAGTGCCAGGGAGCCCGCCAGGCGGAGCCGTTCAAGGCGCCGTTCGGCGCGGGTCTGGGCGGCAGAAGGCCGGTGATCGGAGCTGATCGGCTCCGGGTTGAATCCCATCCGGCGGATGGCAGCAAGGGCGGAGTTGAGCGCGGCCGTTTCGGCATCGATCGCCAGAACGCGCTCGGCCAGCAGGAACCTCAGGCCGCGGATGCCGTCGAGCCCTGCGAGGGCATGGCGGATCTCGGTTTCTTCGGTGGCGCAATCCATCGCGCTGATCCGATACAGCACTTCTCTGGCGCTTGCCGGCTCCAGCTGCGACGCCGTGGTGCCTCCAGCCTTCTGCCCGCTGGTTCCGCTGCTGCAGCAATGTTCCGCCATGGTCCTGTCATCAAGCACCCCAGCAAACAGCCTGTAGTCACTTCAGGGTCAAGGGTCTGGGCGGCACCGGGTGCCCGCAGGCTGTTGATCAACGCAGATAGGGACACTCCCGATCCCGCAATTCCTGAGCAAGCCCATCGGCTTGCCGGGCCAGTTTGGCTCCTGCCGCCGTGTAGAACCTGAATTGCTGGCGGTTGACGTAGAGAACCCGCCGGCTGCGCAGCAGCTGTTCTTCCGCCTTGTGGCGGCACTCGATCAGGGCCTGGTAGTCGATGGTCAGCTCGTTGCGGTCGTTGGCATTGGCCCCATCGGCCTGCTGGCTGAGGACCGGGCAGATCCGTTCGCGGGTGGTGCGAACCAGGGCGATTTCGGCCTTCATGGCCTGCTCGGCCAGGGCATTGCGTTGATCCAGCAGGTTCCGACACGCCTCCAATTCAGCCGCCATCGCCGGAGCTACCAGCCAGCAGCAGGCCAGCGAGAAGGTCAGGACGTGGCGCATGAACGGATCGGTTCGTTGCCTGCGCCTGTGGCTGCAATAGCCGTGATCCTTCTGAAACTGCGGCATCAGTGCATCATCCTGGGGCTGAGGGCCTCACAGGGACCCTCAGCTGCCCTGGCCATCGATCTGCAGCCCGCCGCCGTCAGCCCAGGACCTGAGTGTTGGGGTGGTGGCAGTTGTGAACGATGCGCCCCGGGAAATCCTGGAAGGTCACGCGACAGTGTCAGGCGACAGCAAAAACTGGCGTCACTCTGCGAGCCACCACAGACCAGGGCCAGCGCGTAACCCATGCAGTACTCACCTCTGGAGCCGTGCTCCCGGGACGCGGCGCTGTGCGGCCTCCCACATCTGGCGCCCTGGCACTGGCGGATGTGGCGCCAGTGCTGGCCAGAACCAGACCACATCTGCAAGTCCAAATGCACCCCATTGCTGATGTCGCCGCCGTGGCTGTCTCCCAGCCCCGCTCCCATGGCACCCGGCGGCCGGGGCCAGTCTTCGGAGAAAACAATGGCGTCTACGAGGAGTGGCCCTACCTTGATGAGGCGGTGCTGCTTAAGACCCGCAGCCGCAAGGTCTGCATGACCTGCCACTGGTTTCGCCACCACGCCGGGGTGAACTGCATCCCCGTGCTCACATGCCAGCTGCACCAAGGGCTGATCGCCCACGGCGAGCACCTCACCAGCCGCTGCCAGGGCTGGACTGACGACATGACGCTCAGCCGCGGCTGGGCGCCGGAGGTGGTGTGAGCGGCCGATGAATGTCACGGACAGGTCCGGCCGGCCGCCGCTCTCCCCGCAGGAGGGCTGGATCAGTGATGGCCGTCAGGTGCTGCATTTCCAGCCGCGCCGCTACGACCGCTGGAGCCAGAGCCTGGAGGTGACGCTTGGGGAGTTGATTCCCGGGGAGGCGGCACCCCTGCTGTTGGCGAAGCCTTCCGCGAATCGGTAACGCCGCAAGGAGCTGACGCGGGAGCAGGCGATGAAGCTTTGGGCCCAGAAGCGCCGGGCGGGTTGGCGGGCCTGTCCACCTCAGTGGATCCCACCGCAGCCGCCCAGGGCTTGAGTGAAACCACCGCACCCGGATCGGCCCGCCAGCATGGGGATACCCGTG
>CAIZQU010000018.1 GCA_903935205.1 uncultured cyanobacterium
CTGATCTGGTCGCCGGCCTGCTGGAGGTGAACCTCAGGGACTGAGGGATCAGCCGGCCAGGGCGGCGGAACGGCGGCGGCGGGTGCGACCCGCCGGTTCCCGGTCGTCCGCAGGGGCGGCCGCGGCCGAGGTGGCCGCCGCTGGCGCGGCGGTGGCAGGCGCGGCGGTGGCGGGGCTGGCCGTGGCTGAAGCGGTGGCGGTACGGCCGGCATCCCGCACGACTTCCCGGGAGATCTCGCGTCCGCCATCGCGGCGGGAGCGCTGGGGTTGCCGGTTGTCGGGCTCGGCATCGGCGCGGCCCTTGTAGGCCGGGGTGCCGGCTGGGGCTGGCTGCACCAGACAGATGATCAAGGGCTCGACCTGAAGCTCCCGGCGCAGGCGCCGCTGCAGACCCAGCTCCACCTCCCGCTGCACGCCGACCCAGTCAACATCGGGGGCCTTGCCACCGCTGTTGCGGCAGAGCTGACTCCAGCGGTTCTCCAGCACCCAGGTGATCTCGCGCTCGGCCCAGATCGAGAGCCGGCGGGCGTCGGCGGTGGTGACGACGCCGCGGAGGTTGACGCGGGGAGGGGCGGCCATCACGCCATCGGTGCTGATCACCGCCAGCAGGGTGATCACGCCATCTTCGGCAAGCTGCTGGCGCTCCTTCAGCACCCTGGCATCGACGATGCCGTTGCGGGAGGCATCGAGCAGCTCAATCCCGGCCTTGACCGGATCACCCCGACGAATGGCATCGGGGGTGAGCTCCACCACATCGCCGTTGTCGATGATCAGGGTATGGTCGGCGGGAACACCCATCGACTGGGCGGTCTTGGCGTGGGCGACCAGCATGCGGTGCTCGCCATGGACAGGCACGAAGAACTTGGGCCTGGTGAGGGCAAGCATCAACTTCTCATCCTCCTGGCTGCCATGGCCGGAGACGTGAATGCCCTCCCCCTTGCCATAGACAACCCTGGCCCCAAGCATCATCAGGCGATCGATGGTGTTGACCACCGAGATTGTGTTGCCGGGAATCGGACTGGCGGAAAAGATGATGGTGTCACTGGTTTTAACCTGCACCTGGGGATGCTCGCCCCGCGAGATGCGGCTCAGGGCCGCCAGCGGCTCGCCCTGGCTGCCGGTCATCAGCAGCAGGGTTTCACGATCGGGCAGGTCGCGGATCTGCTTGATCGGCACGAACAGATCATCGGGGCAGCGCATGTAGCCAAGCTCGCGGGCCTTGGCGATCACATTGAGCATCGAGCGGCCCAGCAGGCCAACCTTGCGACCATGCTTGAGAGCGAGCTCAAGGATCATCGAAACCCGATGCACCGAGCTGGCGAAGGTGGTGACGATCACCCGACCTTCGGCATTGGCGATATGGCGATCGAGATTGGGATACACCGAACGCTCCGGCGGCGTGAAACCCGGCAGCTCGGCATTGGTGGAGTCGGAGAACAGGCAGAGCACACCCTGTTCGCCGTAGTGGGCCATGCGCTGAATGTCGAAGTACTCGCCATCGACAGGCGTGTGGTCAAACTTGAAATCGCCGGTGAACACCACCACCCCAACGGGGGTGGTGATCGCCAGGGAAAAACTATCGGCGATCGAGTGGGTATTGCGGATGAATTCCACCTGGAAAGAGGCGCCTACCTTCACCACTTCGCGAGGGCTGACGGTCTGGAGGATGGTGCGATCCATCACCCCGGCTTCCTCCATCTTGCCGGTCAGCATCGAAAGGGCAAGCCGGGGCCCATAGATGATCGGGATCTGGAAATTCTTGAGGTGATGGGGAATGCCGCCAATATGATCCTCATGCCCATGGGTCACGATCATCGCCCGAATTCGCTTCTGGTTCTCGCGCAGATAGCTGGTATCGGGAAGCACCACATTGACACCGTGCATACCATCGCTGGGAAAAGCGAGGCCGGCATCGACGAGCATCAGATCATCGCCATACTCGAACACACAGGTGTTCTTGCCGATCTCATGCAGGCCCCCGAGGGGAATGACGCGCAGACAGGGCTTTGCTTTGCCATTGGATCCTTGTTGATGGGATGCATTCAAATTGGTCATTTAGGGAGGAAGAAGAGAGGAAATCGATCGGGAGACTGCGGGCCTGGACGGAGCCGCTGCAAGCCATGGCGTCAGGTGGGACGCAGGGCGGCCAGGATTGAGGAGAGACGTTCACGCACGGTCGTATCCGCACTGACAAGAGGAAGTCGGGGGGCTCCAACGGGCCAGCCGCAGAGCTCAAGGGCGGCTTTGACCGGAATCGGATTGGTGGTGCAGAAGAGGGCCTGGCAGAGGGGCAGCAAGGCCTGATGCCGCACCAGGGCATCGGCATGGTCGCCCGCCAGGAAGGCTTGAATCAGGGCGCGGATCTGCGGTCCTGCCACATGGCTGGCCACGCTCACCACCCCAACAGCTCCCACGGCCATCATCGGCAGGGTCAGGGCGTCATCGCCGCTGTAGATCGCCAGCCGCTCGCCACAGTGCTGGCGCAGGCGACTGACCTCCTCCGTGGTACCGCTGGCGGCCTTGTAGGCGACCACGTTGTCGCATGCGAGCAGACGCGCCGTGGTGGTGGGATCGAGACTGCAGCCGGTGCGGCCGGGGATGTTGTAGAGCATCAGCGGCAACTGCGGCGCCGCCGCGGCCACGGCGCGGAAATGGGCTTCCAACCCCTCCTGGGGCGGCCGGTTGTAGTACGGCACGACCACCAGCGCCCCATCGGCCCCTAAGGCGGCCGCCTCGGCCGTGGCCTCCACCGCCTCGGCGGTGCAGTTGCTGCCGCTGCCCGCCAGCAGCTGGGCCCTGCCCCCCACCGCATCCTTGACAGCGGCGAACAGGGCGTGCTGTTCGGCCCAGCTGAGGGTCGGCGATTCGCCGGTGGTGCCGCACAACACCAGGCCATCCGAGCCCTGGGACACCAGGTGATCGGCCAGGCGGGCCGCCAGGTCGAGATCGATGGCGCCATCGGCGCTGAAGGGGGTGACCATCGCCGTGAGCACCCGGCCGAAGGGAATGCCCGGGGCCGGAGCGGTGCTGATGGCGCTGGCGCTCGTCTGGCTCAAGCCCCTTCCTCCTGACGCAGCAGTTCGGCGATCTGAATCGCGTTGAGGGCCGCCCCCTTGCGGATCTGGTCGCCGCAGAGCCAGAGCTCCAGCGCATGGGGCTCGCTCAGGTCCTGGCGGATGCGGCCAACGGCGACCGGATCGCGGCCGGTCACATCGGTGGGCATCGGGAAGCGATTGGCGCTGAAGTCCTCAATCAGCTCGACACCGGGGGCCTGGGCCAGCAGGGCCCGGGCCTCCTCGACGGGGAAGGGCTCGTTGAACTCGATATTGACCGCTTCGGAGTGGGCTCGCAGCACGGGCACCCGCACGCAGGTAGCCGAGAGGCGCAGATCGGGCAGATCCATGATCTTGCGGGTCTCATGGAGCATCTTCAGCTCCTCCTCGCAGTAGCCGCTGGGCTGCAGCGGTGAGTTGTGGAGGAAGAGGTTGAAGGCCAGGGAATGGGGAAGAACGGTGCTGACCGGCTCACCGCCCTCCAGCACCGTACGGCTGAGCTGGCGCAGCTCCTCCATCGCCCGGGCGCCGGCCCCGCTGGCCGACTGATAGGTGCTGACCACAACCCGACGCATCGGGCGGCGGGCCGCCAGGGGGGCCAGGGCCAGGGTGAGCAGGATGGTGGTGCAGTTGGGGTTGGCGATGATGCCCCGGTGCGCGAAGGCCGCCTCGGGGTTGACCTCCGGCACCACCAGGGGCACCTCCGGATCGAGGCGGAAGGCGCTGGAGTTGTCGATCATCACGGCCCCGGCCGCCACCGCCGCGGGGGCCCAGGCGCGGGAGATCGATCCACCGGCCGAAGCCAGCACCAGATCGACACCGTCGAAACAGCCCTCGCGCACCGGCTGAACCTCCAGCCGCTCCCCGCGCCACGGCAGCGGCTGGCCGGCGGACCGGGGCGAGGCCAGGGGGATCAGCTCGGCCACCGGAAATCCCCGCTCCTCCAGCAGGGCCAGCAGCTCCTGGCCGACAGCTCCGGTGGCGCCGAGCACGGCCACCCGCAAGGGGCGGCTGGGGAGGCGAACCGGCGGAGTGGCCGGGGCGGGATCGGTGGCGGAGTGGGGGGAGAGGGTGGTCAAGGGATGGGGCTGGGCAGGGGGCTGGAACGCGAGCGTGAAGCGGCGTGGATGGGTTGTGGATGGATGCGGGCTGCAGGTGAGGCCCTGGTCCGGAGAAACCTGCCCTTGAGGGTGGCCGCATCCATGGGGAAGGCGGCGCTGGCGGAACGGGGCTGGCGGGGCCGCGCCGGCAAGGGGGCGGTGCGGAGGGGGAGCTGGGGCGGGCGTGACCTTGGGCGGTTCTGGGCAGCCAGGCTTGGAAGCGGGGCTGCAGGACCCCATGAGCGGGGGTCCTGTTCAAAGCCCTGGTCCGGAAAGCGGGATGCCCCTGATGGATCCCGGCCACGGGGGCAGGGATTCAAGGGCGGACCAGGGGGGGGATATCGACTCGCCGTTGCGTCTGGATAACAATACGTCGCCGGGTGGCGAAACGGTGACTTTCTAGGATCGCGGATTGCCCAGTCGCCAGGCCGCTGCCATGAGTTCCGCCGCCAGCTCCGCCCCCGCCGTCGCCCAGGCCTCGGCGCCGGCCCCAGCCAAGCCCGGAGCCGGTCTCACGGTCAGCACCAGCCCACGCCCCGGCAGCCGCCTGGCCGTCGCCCTGGCGGTGGAGGCCGAGCGCTGCCAGGCCAGCTACAACAGGGCCCTCGATCAGCTGAGTCGCAGCGTTCGCCTGCCCGGGTTCCGCCAGGGCAAGGTCCCCCGTGCGGTGCTGCTGCAGCAGATCGGACCCCAGCGGGTGCGGGCCACCGCCCTGGAGGAGCTGGTCGACGCCGTGTTCCGCGAAGCGGTGGAGCAGGAAAAGATCGCCGTCCTCGGCCGACCGGTGCTGGAGGACGGATTCGAGGCGGTGCTCGAGCGCTTTGAGCCCGGCGCTGCGTTGAGCTTCACCCTGGAGCTCGATGTCGAACCCACCCCCACCCTGCGGGCCACCCGGGGCCTGCAGGCGGAGGTGGAAACGGTGGCCTACGACCCGGCCCGGCTCGAGGAGCTGCTGGAGCAGTCGCGCCGCCAGCTGGCCAGCCTGGTGCCGGTGGAAGACCGCCCTGCGGCCAGCGGCGATGTGGCCCGCATCGCCTTCACCGGCACATACGTCGATGACGGCAGCGCCATCGAAGGCGGCAGCAGCGAGGGGATGGAGGTGGAGCTGGAGGAGGGCCGGATGATTCCCGGCTTCGTGGAGGGCATCCTGGGCATGGCCAGCGGTGAGACCCGCACCGTCTCCTGCCGCTTCCCCGAGTCCTATCCCCAGGCGGATGCGGCCGGCCGCGAGGCCAGCTTCGCCATCACCCTGCTGGACCTCAAGGCCCAGGAACTGCCGGCCCTCGACGACGCTTTCGCCCAGCAGGCCAGCGACAAGGCCACCCTGGCCGAACTGCGGGCCGATCTGGAAAGCCGCCTGCGGGAGGAGGCCGAGCGGCGTCAGCGCAGCGCCCGCCACGACGCCCTGCTGGCGGCCCTGGTGGAGCAGCTGGAGGTGGACTTGCCGGAAACCCTGATCAATGAGGAGATCCGCGCCCTGATCGAGCAGACCGCCGGCCAGATCGCCCAGCAGGGCATGGATGTGAAGAAGCTGTTCACCCCCGATCTGGTGCGCAGCCTGATGGACACCTCCCGGCCCGAGGCGGAGAATCGGCTGCGCCGCAACATGGCGCTGCGGGCCTTGGCCAGCGCCGAGTCGATCGCGGTGGACGACCAGGCCCTCGAGGCCAGGATCCGGGAGGTGAGCCGCGACCTCAACGAGCGCAGCCGCGTCGATCCGGCCCGACTGAGGGCCGCCGTGGCGGACGACCTGCTGCGGGAGGCCCTGCTGACCTGGCTGGAGGAGAACAGCAGCATCAGCGAAAAGGCCCCCGCCGAGGGGACAGGCGAGGAAGCGGAAGCTGGCGCTGAGGCCGCGCGCCCGGCGGATCGGGAGGGGAGCGCCGCCGCTGAGGTCAAGGCTGAAGAGCCGGCAACGCCCCCCCAGCCGGCTGCCGGCTGAGTCGTAGCCCGGCGCGCCGCCTCCCGGTGGTGACGCCGGATCGATGGCCCGACTGCGAAGCCTGGCGCCGGCGGCCCCTCCGCGCTCCGACCGGATCGACGGATCCACAGCCTGGTAGCAGCGGGGTGAGGCGCAGCAGAACGCCCCGGCCGACCCGCCCGGCCCCCAGAGCGGGCCAGCCTCCAGAGCGACCCCTCTCCCCGGGGGCCCCGCCGCTGCCCATAGATTGAAGTGAGGTCCCCTCCGGAGAAGCTGCGCCGCGTGATCCACCTCCCCACCGACGCCCTGCCCCCAGCCCCTACGACGACAGGGGCGGCGGCTGGCCTGCCTGGCCTTGCCGCGGGACCACTGGAGGGTATGCGGCCCCACCCGGTGCACAACCGCTGGGCGGGTCCACGGCCCTGGAATGCCCTGCCGGGAACGGCACCCCAGGCGAGTCCGGGGGTGCTGCCGACGGTGGTCGAGCAGTCCGGCCGTGGCGACCGGGCCTTCGACATCTATTCGCGCCTGCTGCGCGAGCGAATCATCTTCCTGGGCAGCGGCATCGATGACCAGGTGGCCGATTCGTTGGTCGCCCAGCTGCTGTTCCTGGAAGCGGAGGATCCCGAGAAAGACATCCAGATCTACATCAATTCTCCAGGCGGCTCGGTCACGGCAGGCCTGGCGATCTACGACACCATGCAGCAGGTGAGCCCCGATGTGGTGACCATCTGCTACGGACTGGCCGCAAGCATGGGAGCCTTCCTGCTTTCCGGAGGCACCAAGGGCAAACGCCTGGCCCTTCCCAATGCCCGGATCATGATCCACCAGCCCCTCGGCGGCGCCCAGGGCCAGGCGGTGGATATCGAGATCCAAGCCCGCGAGATCCTGTATCTCAAGGACACCCTCAACGGCCTGCTGGCCGAGCACACCGGCCAGCCCCTGGCCAGGATCGCTGAAGACACGGACCGCGACTACTTCCTTTCGCCGGCGGAAGCGGTTGAATACGGCCTGATCGACCGGGTCGTCGAGGACACAGCGGCCTGAGCGGAACCCACAGGTCCCGGGCAGGCCCATCCCTCCCCAGGCACCCTGCCCTCAGAACCAGCTCCGGTGACTTTCTTAAGGAACCGCTGACGAACGGGCGGCCAAGGGTGATCCTGAAACCAGGGGGGTGCTACGGACAGCACTCCTGCTCCTGCCCCAGCCAAGGCTGCCCCTGGCCCCTGGACCACCCGCCTCCAGCCATCACCGCCCCCGACGCCTGATGCCGAAGTTCGACGCCCACCTGAAATGCTCCTTCTGCGGCAAGTCCCAGGACCAGGTGCGCAAGCTGATCGCCGGACCGGGGGTCTACATCTGCGACGAGTGCATCGACCTCTGCAACGAGATCCTCGATGAGGAGCTGGTCGAGGGGCACAGCCACCCTCCAGGCAGGGCGGCGGTGGAATCAAACCGCAAGAGCCCGGTGCGCAAGCCGAGCAAACCGGTGCCCACCCTGGCCCAGGTGCCCAAGCCCCAGGAGATCCGAGCCTTCCTCGACCAGCAGGTGGTGGGACAGGACGAGGCCAAGAAGGTGCTGGCCGTGGCGGTCTACAACCACTACAAGCGACTGGCCTGGCAGGGGGATGGCAAGGGCGAGAGCGACCACAGCGGCGCCCGCCTGCACAAGTCAAACATCCTGCTGATCGGTCCCACCGGCTGCGGCAAGACCCTGTTGGCCCAGTCCCTGGCGGAGATGCTCGATGTGCCCTTCGCCGTGGCCGATGCCACGACGCTCACCGAAGCCGGCTACGTGGGCGAGGACGTGGAGAACATCCTGCTGCGGCTGCTGCAGAAGGTCGACATGGATGTGGAGCAGGCCCAGCGCGGCATCATCTACATCGATGAGATCGACAAGATCGCCCGCAAGAGCGAGAACCCCTCGATCACCCGCGACGTTTCCGGTGAGGGCGTGCAACAGGCCCTGCTGAAACTCCTGGAGGGCACCGTCGCCAACGTACCTCCCCAGGGTGGTCGCAAACACCCCTACCAGGACTGCATCCAGATCAACACCAGCCAGATCCTGTTCATCTGCGGCGGAGCCTTCGTCGGCCTCGAGGATGTGATTCAGAAACGGATGGGGCGCAATGCGATCGGCTTCCTGCCCGAGGGCGGCCAGGCCAGGGCGCGCCATGGCAAGGAGAAGCTGGCTGCCGAGGCCCTGCGTCATCTGGAACCCGATGATCTGGTCCGCTACGGGCTGATCCCGGAATTCATCGGCCGCCTGCCGGTGGCAGCGGTGCTTGAGCCCCTCGATGCCAGGGCCCTGGAGGCGATTCTCACCGAGCCGCGCGATGCCCTGGTCAAGCAGTTCCAGACCCTGCTGAGCATGGACAACGTGCGCCTTGAATTCGAGCCGGGGGCGGTGGAGGCGATCGCCAGCGAGGCCCACCGCCGCAAGACCGGAGCCCGAGCCCTGCGCGGCATCGTCGAGGAGCTGATGCTCGATGTGATGTACGACCTCCCCTCCCGCCGCGATGTCAAGAGCTTCACCGTGACCCGGGAGCTGGTGGAGCAGCGCAGCAAGGCCCAGGTGGTGCCGCTGGCGGGTGGTGATCGCGAGGAGCAGGCCAGCGCCTGAGCCGGCCGCCCTGGAGCCAGGCCGGAGTCGGTGTCAAACGTCTGGGGCGGGCCGCCGCAGGGCGCACAGGCCCGGCAGTCTATTGCGCGTCGCTGTATGGGCCCCAGATCCATGGGGCCATCCCGCCCTTGAGCCAACAGGGGCCGCAGATGGATCTCATCAGCATCGAGATTGCGGCGCCGTGCCGATGGGCAGAATGATGGCGCCGCAACTGATCTCGCGATCAAGGCGCTGAGGTGTTCTGGATGCCCCTCGTCTCAGGATGAGGCCGTGATAAGCGCCCGATCGGATCTGTCTTTGTTCAGGGCCTGGTCTGCCGCCCGATGCGCCACAGGCTCCTGTGTCGTGGACCGTGAGAACGCCCGGAGGCGCCCACCAGCCAATAGGGAGAACGCGGGGGGCAGGCCTCACCGCCCTCCGGACCCTGGACCAGCCTGAGGGTGTGCTGACCCTCGGGTGGTGCAATCCCCACCGGCCCTGGGGAGCTGGACGACCGGCGACCGGGCGATGCTGGACCCCGATCCGTTCGGGAGCCTTCCAGCACCTTGGCCGTCGCCGACCACCTGCAGGCCCCCCGCCAGCACGGCCTGTTCAACCACCACGGCATCGATCTGGGCGACGGCAGCGTCGCCCATTACCTCGAAGGGCGCGCCATCCTGCGCAGTCCGCGGGAGGAGTTCAGCCGAGGCCAGCCGATCAGCACGGTCGACTATCCGCAGGGCAGCTGTTCACCAGCGGGGGTGACCCTCAGGCGGGCGATGGGACGGCTGGGTGAACAGAACTACAACCTGCTGTTCAACAATTGCGAGCACTTCGCCCATTGGTGCAAGACCGGCCGCCACCGCAGTTCCCAGGTGGAGGACTGGCTGCACACCAGCAGCCTCGGCGCCCTGGCCTTCGGACAGTTTGTGCCGGCGGCGTTGCTCACCGGAGTGCGGATGCTGCTGCGCCAGGGGATCACCGTGGAACCAGGCCACCTGGAAAAGGGGCGCGAGGTGGCCAGCAGAACCCTCGAGCAGCTCGACGGCCTGCGCGCCAGGCTCCAGGGGCGGTTGGAGGAGGAGCTGGCCAAGGCAGAGCTGCGCTGGGGCAGCAGCAACCAACCCACCGACCAGTTCGTCCAGCTTCGCCTCGCCGCTCAGAAGCTGGCCGACCAGCTCAGCCAGGTGGAAGAACTCGAAGCCCGGCTGGAGAGGATGCTGGAGGTCAGGAGCGCCGCCAACCACGAGGAACCGCCAGCCCTGGGCCAGCCATCGCTGAAGGGTCCCGAGCGCTGACAGCATCGACAGGCTGCCAGCGCCAGGCTCCAGGCCCGTGGGGCCGCACAGCCCCCACCCACCACGCCGATCACCAGCCATGAGCAACACCGCCGAGCAGAACCCCAGCTTCCGCCTGTTCGATGGCGACGACGGGCTGTTCCGGCAAGAGGTCAGCAACTGCCGTGTCTACGGCGAATACGGCTGCGGAAGTTCCACGATCTGGGTGGCCCACCACAGCAGTGCCAGGATCCTGGCCGTGGATTCTTCACCCGCCTGGATCGCCAGGGTGCGCGAGAGTACAGCCGACCAGGCCGAGCGGATCACGATCGATGCGATCGATCTCGGCGAACTGGGCGACTGGGGCTACCCCACCACCTACCGCCACCGCCATCGCTTCCGCGACTATGTGCAATCCCCCTGGCGTCACGGAGACCAACACCCCGATCTGGTGCTGATCGATGGCCGCTTCCGGGTGGCCTGCTTTCTGCAATCCCTGCTGGCCGCCGAAGCCGGCACGGCCATCCTCTTCGACGACTACAGCGAACGTGCCCACTACCACCTGGTGGAAGAGTTCTGCCCGATCGAGCGAAGAGAGGGCCGCCAAGCCATGTTCCGAGTGCCGGCGGAGTTGGATCGGGAGAGAATCGAAAAAGAGCTGGAGCTTTTTCTGATGGTGAGGGAATGAGGACTGATCTGCCGAATGTGTTCAGGGGTCGGAACTTCCCCCGCGGGACTGCATGCCTGACAGCTCATCGCTGAGCGATCAAGAAGCAGTGCTCTGTGCTGCTGATTCAGGGATCCGGTAACAGTGATGGCGTCACCCCACAACGGTGATGGGCGATCCAGGCCTGCTCCAGGGACGTCCAGACATCACGCCCCGGCTGTTGCAAGGTCGTGGTGACAGTGAGCAGCCGGCTGCGGCAGATCGCACCCTGGCGGGATTGGACGCCCCGGCTGTTGCTTGGCAAACCATTGATCTTGCGCTGAATCACCGACTGGCGCAGGGCGCGCTCGGCGGCATTGTTGGTGGGCTCGATTCCACGGGTCTCCAGGAAGGTCCAAAGGGCATCGGCCACCTGGAGAATCTGGCGGCAGGTGCGCACCGTCCTGGCCCACGGCGTTCGCTCGCCCCGATGACAGCCCAGCTCCACCACCCGCTGCAACGTGGCCACGAAGACCTGACGGATGGGCCCCAGGCTTGCTGCAAGCTGGGCCAGTCGATCGTTCCGGCCTTGTAGCGGTGCCAATGGTCAAACAGCTGTTGCTGTAGGCCCAGAAGCTGTGCTCCGAACCCAGCGCTGGCGCCCGGCCTTTCAGCAATTTCTGAGATCCCGGCCGGCGCGGTGTCCATCGCATGCAGTCTCTGCCTGAGATGCAACTGGGGAATCGGGTCTCCCGTCAAGAGTTCGGCAGAACCGTTATTCACCCCGAGCCGTCACGCCCCCCCCCTGAACGGATACCGGATTTTACACCAATCCAGGAGACTCGGCCTGAACCAGGCAGCCGCACGCTCCGATTTCACGTTTGCGGATGGCCAGGGATGAGACCCATGGCTTCAGACGCCATAACCGCAGTGAATGTGTTTCTGCTCACGCCAAACAGTGGCTCAAACAACTGAGCGGACAAGAGCCTCAAATCACAACAAAGCACCAACCAGCATCGAAGAAATGGGGCCCAGAGCGAGTTTTTTTTGCTGTTCCACATTACAATCGTGCATCTATTCATGAGGCGCGCCTACAGTCCATTGCCAACCAAGCCTGCAGGAACCTTGAGCCCATTGCATTGGACGATTGTGCGAACGATCATTCTGTTGCGGCCATCAAGAGCTTGTTCTGATCTGGGTTGCCGAATCAATGGACGACACCAGCAGGGCTGGCCTTGAGAAATGTTCGAACAGCGCCGAAAGCCTCGGCAGAAGATCAAGAGTCATCCCGTTCAAGCACATACAGGCATGCACCCCTTGCCACGCAAACAGCATGGTCAAGGGCGCCATTGATTGATGGTCCTCGGCGATGATGGCCAACACTTCCATGGCCTTGGCACCGAGCAATCAGAGCGCATACTCAACCGTGCCATCGCGCGACCCTCCATCCGAACAGCGAACCTCAAAGCAGCGGCTTTTCTGCTCTACAAAGGAGTCGAGACCAACAGCCACCATGCTTCTACCGCCCAAGAAAGCACCTGATCAGGCAGCAAGCTCCGCAGGGTGCCATTGCGCCTCGATTGGGTCGCCGCAAAAGCCTTTGCCAGCCTTGGGACTGGGTGGTCCCGAGATCCGCTGCGGAGCTCGCTGCCTAATCAAGAGAAAGCATGGGCAACAAAATCAGCGGAATAGACCCTTATCTCGACCTTTTGCCTGCCACATTTCTTCGCAAATTGGGCATTCAGAAAGCAAGAAATACGGGAGCAACATCTCGGTCAGAGGAAAACAGCCAAGAGACGGCAACCTGAGGTGCTGCAAAGCAGAAGTCGGATCAGCAACCCGCCCAGTCACAATACCCCCATGATCCAGCCCTATGAGCCCCTCCATCACAAGTACCGCCCGCAGCGGCTTTCGGAGCTCGTGGGGCAGGAGGCCATCGCCGCCACCCTGGCCAATGCCCTGCGCAGCGGCCGCATCGCCCCCGCCTACCTGTTCAGCGGGCCCCGCGGCACCGGCAAGACCTCCAGCGCTCGCATCCTGGCTCGCTCGCTCAACTGCATCGCCAGCGCTGGTCCGACCCCTGAACCCTGCGGCAGCTGCGAACTCTGCCGATCCATCGCCGCCGGCAATGCCCTGGATGTGATCGAGATCGATGCCGCCTCCAACACCGGCGTCGACAACATCCGCGAACTGATCGAGCGCTCCCGCTTCGCGCCGGTGCAGGCCCGCTGGAAGGTTTATGTGGTGGATGAATGCCACATGCTCTCCACCGCAGCCTTCAACGCCCTGCTCAAGACCCTGGAGGAACCGCCGCCGCGGGTGGTGTTCGTACTGGCCACGACCGATCCTCAGCGGGTCTTGCCCACGATCCTCTCCCGCTGCCAGCGCTTCGATTTCCGCCGCATTCCCCTGGAGGCCCTCGAGCAACATCTCCGTTGGATCGCCACACAGGAGAGCATCGGGATCAGCCCCGAGGCCCTGCGGTTGGTGGCCCAGCGCGCCCAGGGAGGCCTGCGTGACGCGGAAAGCCTGCTGGATCAGCTCAGCCTGCTGCCTCCGCCTGTGGACGTCGAGGCGGTCTGGGAGCTTCTTGGGGCCGTTCCCGAACAGGAGCTGCTGCAGCTCGCCCAGGCCATGGCCGCACGGGAGCCCCTCGGCGTGGTGGAAACCTGCCGCGACCTGATGGATCGGGGGCGCGAAGCCGGAGCCGTTCTCCAGGGCCTGGCCAGCCTGCTCCGGGATCTGCTGCTGGCCGGCGTGGCACCGGATCGGCTGGAACTCACCAGCGTCTCGCCGAGCCTGCGGCCAGAGCTGCCAGGAGTCGCCCGCGCCATCGGCAAGGCGCGCCTTCTGCACTGGCAGGCCCAGCTCAAGGGCAGCGAGCAGCAGCTCCGTCACAGCGTGCAGCCCCGCCTGTGGCTGGAGGTGCTGCTGCTGGGGCTGCTGGCGGAGGCGCCCACCGGCTCCGCGGAAGCTGGGACCTCGATCCCAGCAGGGATCAGGGTTGGTGCGACACCATCGGCTCCACCGGCGGCATCGGAACGGTCGCCGGTCGAGCCCCGACGGGCGACCTCTGCGGAGTCGGAAACCCAGCCAGCGGCGAGTTCCAAGCCGTTGTCTGTCGCTGCCGAGGCCGACAACCGCAACCCTGCCGCCATGGGCGACAGTGCTGGCGCAACCGCTCCCGAAGCGGCGGGCCACCAGCAGAACCTCGGCGAATTGTGGCATCAGATCCTGGCCAGCCTCGAGCTGCCCTCGACCCGGATGCTGCTGTCGCAGCAGGCCCATCTGCACCGCCTCGACGATCGGCGGGCCGTGGTGCGGGTGGCCGGCAACTGGATCGCCATGGTCCAGACCCGGCGGCCCCTTCTCGAGAAGGCGATGGCGAGGGCACTCGGCAGTCCGCGGGCGATCACCCTGGAGGCCGGTGAGCAACGCGACGCTCCTGAAGCAACCGCCGGCCCGGTTGCTTCGTCCCCCTCCTCCTCTTCAGGGCCCCCACTCAGGGCTTCTCAGCCTGCCGCTGCACCACAGCAGCCCCATGGGCCAGCAGAGCGCCCCACCCCAGCCACGGAACCAGCACCTCAGCCCGCATTGGAACGGGCCCCCCAGCCCCCCGGGGAGAGCAACCCAATCGCCGTTCCTGCGGCACCAGCTCACAACCTGCAGGCCGACCCTCCATCCAGCGCAGCAACGACACCCCTACCCGACAACCACGGGAACAGCACGGCTGAGAGTGAGCCAGCCGCAGCTCAGGCAGCAGACCAGGGCTCGCAATCCCGGATCGATGAAAAAGCCAGACTCTTTGCCAGTTTCTTCAATGGCGAAGTGATCTCTGGAGATGGGGCCTGATCCGCTGCACATTCAGGTGCCAGAGGATTCGGTGGCGATCTCGATATCGATGGGCCTGTCCTCGTTGTTGGGATCGGGATCAGGGGTGAGATCCATTCCCCCTGCGCCATGGGCCGTCTTCGCCCAGACCAGAGATTTTGGCAGCAGAGCCATCTTCAGCACCACCCAGGGGATCACCACAAACCAGTGGATCAGATAAACGATCCCCAGAGCCAGGTTGAACGGAGTGGGTCGAGGCAGCTCCGGGCCCTCGCTGGGGCGTGCGCACCCCCTGGCCATCGAGAATCCCGACAGACCGAGGGCGACCACCGAGAAGGGCCACATCCCCGGCGGCGTGCCGCTGATCACGGCTCCGAGGAGATCGGCCACCGCCATCACCGGCAGCACGTACTGCAGCACGAAGAAGGCGGCAAGATCAATCTTCTGGCTGCGGTTCAGGCGGTCGGAGAGCAGCTGATCGCTGTAATCGAAGAAGCGTTGCAGGCCGCCCTCGGCCCAGCGCTGGCGCTGGCGCCACAGGGCCGGCAGGGTGAGCACAGCCTCCTCGCACACCGGCGGGTCCCAGAGCACACCCACGGGCAGACCGGCCAGCAGCAGCCGGAAACTCAGATCGAGGTCGTCAGTGATCGTTGCCTCGTTGAAGCCACCAGCCCTCTGCACGGCATCGCGGCGGAGCAGCTGACCATTGCCCCGCAGTTCCGCCACCCCACCGCGGGCCAGTCGTCCCTCCTGAATCGTGGCATCGAGCGCCATCTCCATCGCCTGGGCGCGGGTGAGCCAGTTCTGAGCCGCGTTGACCTCCGCCTTGCGCAGCTGCACCGCCGCCCAGCCCCCGGACTCGGCAAAGGCAATCGCCCGCTCGAGCAGATCAGGCGTCAGATCGGCATCGGCATCGAGAACCAGCATCCAGCGCCCCTGAAGCTGCTCCATCACCAGATTGAGCGCCGCCGACTTCCCTCCCCCGGCATCTCGGCTGCGGCGCAGCACCCGCAGACCGGGATGCTGGGTCTTCAGCTCGGCCAGGCGCTGGGGGGTGCGATCCTCGCTGCCGTCATCGATCACCCAGAGGCGCAGCTGCTCCTCTGGCCAGCGCAGCCGCATCACACGCTCCACCAGGCGGCCGATCACCGCTTCCTCATCCCGGGCCGCCACCACCACATCCACGGCCGGTGATGGGAGTGGAGCTGGGGACCCTGCCTGGGGGATGATCCCGGCCACCTTCGGCAGCGGAGGCGGGGCAAGAGGATCGCTGATCGCTGGCGGCACTGTCACCGGCACCGACGCGCTCGGCGTCAGCCCGGGCCCGACAGGATTCTCCGGGTTGCGGGGCCTGACCAAGACGGTGCGCACCGCGTAGACCCCGAGCAGGCCCGCCAGTCCCAGGGAGGGCAGCAGCCGTGCCAGAGGCCCGAGCGCATGGGGTAAAAGCCCTGCGGCCAGGCAGGTGATCAGAAAGAGCGCAGCCTTGGGGCGGCGATCGTCGGAGCTGCCGCCGCCCATGACCGCTCCCAAAAGATTGGGCAACTCTAAAGGGCTGCTCCTTCAGGCAGCGGCGTGAGCCGGGGGGGATTGCCGAAAGCCGCGGCGCCAGGCCTCCTGCCGCGGCCCGGACCATGACCGATCGGCCGGGCCCCGTTCCCCCGGTCGCCGTGATCCGCTTCAGCTCCCCTCGAGGGCCGGGGCGATCGCCTCCAGGGGCTGGAGCGTCGCTCCGGGGTAGTAGTGGCGCAGGATCCGCTCGCTGCTCCAGCCGCGGCGGGCCAGATCGATCGCCCCCGCCTGGGAGAGGCCGGCGCCGTGGCCGAAGCCTCCCCCCACCAGGCTCCACAGCCCGGGAGCGGCGGGACTGAGGCTGAACAGGGTGCTCGGCAACTCCCGCAGGGTGCGGCGGATGGCATCGCGGCGGAGCACGGTGCGGCCCGTGGCCCCCTCGATCTGGAGGGCCAGCACCCGCCCGCTCGGCCCCCGCTCCAGCACCGCCAGCCCCCGCACCGCTCCGACCCCCTGCCCCCGGGCCGCCAGGGCCTCGGCCAGCCGGGCGGCACTCAGCTGGCGGCGCCAGCGAAAGCGCGGATGGTCGGCGCCATAGGCCCCGCTGCCATCAGCCAGCAGGCGCGGCAGGCTGGCCGCCGGCAGCGGCAGCGGCGTGCGGGCGGCGAAGGCGGCGTCGCCGTCGGCGAAGGCGGTCAGGTAGGGCAGGGGGGCCGCCTCCCAGGCCTCCTCAAGGCCCGCCGCCACACCTCCGTTGCTGGCGTGATACACCGCATGGATCGGTTCGCCGGCGGCGGTCATCACCAGGGAGCGGCTGGCCGCGATCGCCCCACGCACCGCCGCTCCGGCCTGGCGGGGATCGCTGTAGACCTGGCACTGGGTGTCGGCGCAGAGGTGGTAGCCATCCACCCGGTAGCGGATCCGGTTGCGCACCGCCCAGGTGCGGGCGAGCACCGCCTGGGCGGCAAGGGCGGCGGGGGGCGAGCCGGCACCGATCTCGTGGGGCACCACCCCCTGCAGATAGCGCTCCAGCGGCACCTCCTCCACCAAAGTCCAGCCGCCATGGGCATCAGCCTGCAGACGGAAGCTGCCGCTGTGCACCCCCTCGCCCCAACGCAGACCCTGGGGCGCCTGGATGCGGATCGGTCCAGCCAACACCCGCTCGGCTCCGGCCTGGAGCAGCACCGGCACCAGGCGGCCGGTCTCGCGGCGCTCCACCAGCCTCGCCTCCAGCTGGGGCGGCGGCGCCGCTCCCGCCGGGGCCCACACCTCCCAGTCGCCGGGACGGGCGATCAGGGCCGGCACCCCGGCTTCCCGCCAGCGACGGGCCGCCGCCTCGGCACTCTCGTAGCTGGCGAAGGGTCCCAGAACCTCGCGCCGCAGCAGCAGGGGCTCGGGCAGGGGCTGCCAGCGCCAGCGCAGCAGGAATCCGGGACCCTGCAGCTGGACCCCGGCGCCGTCCTCCAGCATCAGGGTTCCGGCGGCCGCCGTGAGCCGCAGGGGGGGGAGGCTGGCGGCGGCGGCCTGGGTACCGGCCCCCAGGCGGGAGGCCAGGGCCACCCAGAGCACCGGATCAGATCCCCGCAGGGGCGGCGGCGGCGGCACCGGCCAGTGCAGGGCCGCGGCCTCCGGCGGCAGGGTGGGGGGTGCCGGCGGCGGGGCCGGCCGATCCGAGGCCCGGCAGCCGACCGGCAGCAGCAGCAGCAGGGCGCCGAACAGCCAGGCACCGCCGCGGCTCAGGGATGGGCGGGACCGGACGGGGCGGGCCTGGCCGACGGGCGGCCGGGGGCTGGAGAACGGGCGGAGCGGCATGGGGCTGGGAGCCGGGGGCTTGGAGGAGGGGGAAGCCGCGTCGTACTCTGCTTGTTTGTGCCCGCTGCCCCCGCAATGCCGAAGCTCAAGACCCGCAAAGCAGCCGCGAAGCGGTTCCAGGTGACCGGCAGCGGCAAGTTCATGCGGCGCCACGCCTTCCGCAATCACCTGCTCGATCACAAGAGCGCCAAGCGCAAGCGCTGGCTGGGCACCATGGCCGTCGTCGACGAGCGCGACGCCGACAACGTGGCGCGCATGCTGCCCTACGCCTGATCCGCCGGCCCGGCGACGGCGGCTGCCTTTGCCGCTGCGCCAGCACCACGCCCGCACCCGATTCCCCACCCACCGTTCTGATCCATGGCCCGCGTCAAGAGGGGCAACGTCGCCCGCAAACGCCGCAACAAGATCCTTCGCCTTGCCCGGGGCTTCCAGGGCAGCAACGGCAGCCTCTTCCGCACCGCCAATCAGCGGGTGATGAAGGCCCTTTGCAACGCCTACCGCGACCGCCGGCGCCGCAAGCGTGATTTCCGCCGCCTCTGGATCGCCCGGATCAATGCCGCAGCCCGCCTGCACGGGCTCAGCTACAGCCGCCTGATCGGCGGTCTGAAGAAGGCCGATGTGCGCCTCAACCGCAAGATGCTGGCCCAGCTGGCCGTGGCCGACCCCGCCAGCTTCGCTGCCGTGGCCACTGCCGCCGGCCACTGAGCCCGGCTGTCATGCAGGATCTGCTTCCCCAGACCTATCTGATCGGCCTGATCCTGCTGCTCGCCGCCGTCGCCGTGGTGGTGGGACGCCAGGTGCTGCGGGTTCAGCGGGATGAACGCACCCTCGCCCGCCTCGGCGGCGAGGGCGTCAGCAGCGGCGGCACCGACGCCTCCACCCTCTACGAACTCGCTTCGGTGCAGCTGCGCAAGCGGCTCTACGGCCAGGCCACCGACACCCTCAAACAGGCCCTGCGCCTGGCCCAGGCGGAGAAGGCGCCCGATGAGGCCAGGGCTCTGATCGAAAATGCCCTCGGCTTCGGCCTGGCTGCCCAGAATCGTTTTCCGGCGGCGATTCGCCACTACCGCTCGGCGTTGCAGTGCAAGCCCGACTATCCCGTGGCCCTCAACAACCTGGCCTATGCCCTCAGCAAGCAGGGCGAGGCCGAGGAGGCCAAGGTCCTCTATGAACGCACCCTGAGCCTTGATCCGGGCAACGGCACAGCCCGCAAAGGACTGCGCAGCCTTGAGCGCCGTCGCGGCATTCCCCGTGGCCCCGGAGGGGGTGGTTCCGGCGGGGGTGGCACCGGCGCCGGCGAAGGCGGCAGGCCCGCTGCAGAGGGCCGCAGTGGCGAGCGCAAGGGTTTCAGCAAGGCGGTCTGACTCCGGCCTGATCAGCCAGCCACCGACCAGCTGGCCATCAGCTGGTCGGTGGGGCCCAGACCATTGATCGAGCGGGCAGCCGTGGCCCTTCGCCCTTGCCTGCCGACCAGCTTCCGACCTGTGCCATCGAGGCTCTCGCGCCCCGTGCACCTACCCAGAGAATCTGGAGCGGCATCCCGGTCGGGGCCCGTGTGAGGTCCGGTGCCGAAATCACCAGAGGCCGCGGATCGGCTCGGCTCCAGGGGCCGGCGGAAGGGCGCGCCTGGCGATCGGCGACAACACCAGCCGCCCCCCCATGGCCGTCAGTCGATCGGCCTTCCAGCCGGCCAAGGTCATCCCCTGCACGCCCTGAAAGGATCCACCGGGCTGCAGGCTCGGCCCCGGGTCTGATCCGAGCACCAGCAGGTCCAGCTGATCGGAACGGGCGTTGAAATTGCCCTGAACAGGAGAGACCCGATCCGCCACCCGAATCTCCCCGACCAGCACGACCATCTGCCCGGCGGCACTGACCTGCTCCAGCGACAACTCGACCGCCTGGGGGCCACTGCCGTCGAAGGGAACGTAACTGCCGCTCCAGAAGCGGGGCATCTGGTCGCGGAGCAGGGCGGCCCGCCCGATCGGATCGAAGGTCTCCACCGGTGAGGACTCGATCAGGGGCAGCACAGCGCCCCCGGGGCCACTGGGCAGGGGGGCTCGGTAAGCGTCGCTGGGCAGCGGCGTGGCGGCCACCAGCAGGGGCAGAGCCATCGGAGCGATCGGCATCGGCATGGCGGCGAATCTCAGGCCAGAGCGCAGACTAAAGGGAGTCACCGCCCGCGCCGCCGGTCTTGAACGCCCCCGCCCCCGGATCCGCCGCGACCGCCCCCGCCCCGAACCCGGCGACGACCGACCGGCCAGCAACCCTGGTCGACGCCACCGCCCCCCAGCAGCCCGCCGAAGCCGATGGGGGCCTCTGGATCGGGGGGCGCCGCTTCCGTAGCCGGCTGATGACCGGCACCGGCAAATACCCGTCCCTGGCGCTGATGCAGGCCAGCCTGGCGGCGAGCGCCTGCGAGATCGTCACGGTGGCGGTGCGGCGGGTACAGAGCCAGGCCCCGGGCCACGGCGGCCTGATGGAGGCGATCGACTGGAGCCGCATCTGGATGCTGCCCAACACCGCCGGCTGCGCCACCGCCGAGGAGGCGATCCGGGTGGCCCGGCTGGGCAGGGAGCTGGCCAAGCTGGCAGGCCAGGAGGACAACACGTTCGTCAAGCTGGAGGTGATCCCGGACAGCCGCCACCTGCTGCCCGATCCGATCGGCACCCTGCAGGCCGCTGAGCAGTTGGTGAAGGAGGGATTCACGGTGTTGCCTTACATCAACGCCGACCCACTGCTGGCTCGCCGCCTTGAGGAGGCCGGCTGCGCCACCGTGATGCCCCTGGGCTCGCCGATCGGCTCCGGCCAGGGCATCCGCAATGCCGCCAACATCGCTCTGATCATCGAGGAGGCCCGCGTGCCGGTTGTGGTGGACGCCGGCATCGGCGTGCCGAGCGAGGCGGCCCAGGCGATGGAGATGGGGGCCGATGCCCTGCTGATCAACAGCGCCATCGCCATGGCCGGCGATCCGGTGGCGATGGCCCGTGCCATGGCCCTGGCCTGCGAAGCGGGCCGCAGCGCCCTGCTGGCCGGCAGGCTGCCACTGCGGGCCGATGCGAGTCCGAGCTCACCGGGACAGGGCCGGCTGGGCCGCTGAGGGCCTGAGCCACCTGCCCGACGGCCTCGCCCCGGGGGAGCTCGCCCCGGGGCGCTGGACCCAGCGACCCCAAGCCAGAACCCTGATGGGGGCTGTGACGCCCCGTGAAGCGTCTGTGACAGATCCGGGGCTTGGCGCGGCGATCGGTCCTGGGCTCCATAACGTTCCCGCACGTTCACCATCCAAGCCATGCAGGTCACCGAAGAAGACGGCGGCAGGCTCAACGCCTTCGCCAAGGAACCGCGGATGGTGGTCATGGAACAGGGAGAGAACACCGGCCCGGGACGGCCTCTGCTGATCGGCGGCCTGCTGCTGGTGCTGCTGTTGATGGGGGTGGCCGCCGGCATCAGCTGAGCCCAGCGGAAGACCCGGCCCCGGGCTGGGGCTGGGGCTCGGATCACCCTCCGGATCGCGACCCCGGCCCCGCTGGCAGAGGATCCCTGCGGGCGGAGTTCATCGGCGGCCCCGCAGCGGCGAAGCGAGGCCCGATCAGAGCCAAAAGCCAGCGCTGGAGGGGGCCTGGGCCTGGCCGCAGCCCCCTCCCGGCGGTTCCGGCAACGGCCATTCGGGGGCTGTTGGCGGCCCCTCCGGATGCCTGTAGTAGCTTGCCTGCGGGCAATGGCTAGGCCAGGAGACAGGGTGAAGGTTCTCGTTCTCGGCGGCGACGGCTTCTGCGGGTGGCCCTGCGCGGTGAACCTGGCGGAGGGTGGCCACGACGTGGTCATCGTCGACAACCTGAGCCGCCGCAAGATCGACATCGACCTGGAGGTCGAGTCCCTGACCCCGATCGCCACGATCAGCGAGCGCCTGCGGGCCTGGGAACAGGTGGGCGGCCGGGCGATGCGCTTCGTTCAGCTTGACATCGCCCGTGAGTACGACCGGCTGCTGCAGCTGCTCCGCAGCGAAAGACCCGAGGCGGTGGTGCACTTCGCCGAGCAGCGGGCCGCCCCCTATTCGATGAAGAGCAGCGCCACCAAGCGCTACACCGTCGACAACAACGTCAACGGCACCCACAACCTGCTGGCTGCGATCGTCGAAAGCGGGCTGGATATCCACATCGTCCACCTCGGCACGATGGGGGTCTATGGCTATGGCTCCCATCGCGGCGCCACGATCCCCGAGGGATACCTCACCGTCGAGGTGCCCCAGGCCGATGGCAGTCGCTTCACCGAGAAGATCCTGCACCCCACGGATCCGGGCAGTGTCTATCACATGACCAAAACCCTGGATCAGCTGCTCTTCTATTACTACAACAAAAACGATGCGATCCGGGTCACCGATCTGCACCAGGGCATCGTCTGGGGCACCAATACCGCCCTCACCGACCGGGATCCCCGTCTGACCAACCGCTTCGACTACGACGGCGATTACGGCACCGTGCTGAACCGCTTCCTGATGCAGGCCGCGATTGGCTATCCGCTCACCGTTCACGGCACCGGCGGCCAGACCCGCGCCTTCATCCACATTCGCGATTCTGTGCGCTGTGTGCAGCTCGCCCTGGAGAACCCGCCGACCAGCGGCGAGAAGGTCAAGATCTTCAACCAGATGACCGAGAGCCACCAGGTCGGCCAGCTCGCCCAGAAGGTCGCCGCCCTGACCGGCGCCGAAATCCGCTATCAAGCCAATCCCCGCAAGGAGGCGATCGAGAACGACCTGATCGTCGACAACCGCTGCTTCCTGGAGCTTGGCCTCCAGCCCACCACCCTCGATGACGGCCTGCTCAAGGAGGTGGTGGAGGTGGCACGGCGCTGGGCCGACCGCTGCGACCGCTCCCGGATCCCCTGCCTCTCGGCCTGGACGAGCCACCAGGCGGAAGCCCTGACCACCCAGGGCTGATCGGGACGAACGCCAGTGAGGATCGCCTTTTTCACTGAAACCTTCCTGCCGAAGGTCGATGGCATCGTCACCCGGCTGACCCGCACCCTGCCCCATCTGGTCGAGGCGGGTGACGAGGTTCTGATCTTCTGCCCGGAGGGGGCCCCGGCCGACCATGCCGGCGCCCGGGTGGTGGGCGTGCCGGCGATGCCGCTTCCCCTCTACCCCGAACTCAAGCTGGCCCTGCCCAGGCCGGCGGTGTCCGAGGCGCTGGACCGCTTCCGGCCCGACCTGGTGCATGTGGTCAATCCGGCCGTGCTGGGGCTGGGTGGCATCTGGCTGGCCAAGACCCGCCAGCTGCCCCTGGTGGCCAGCTACCACACCCATCTGCCGAAATATCTGGAGCACTACGGCATGGGGATGTTGGAGCCCCTGCTCTGGGAACTGCTCAAGGCGGCCCACAACCAGGCCGAGCTCAACCTCTGCACCTCCACCGCCATGGTCGACGAGCTGGCGGCCAAGGGCATCGCCCACACGGCTCTCTGGCAGCGCGGGGTCGACACGGCCCTGTTCCGACCGGAGCTGGCGGATCCGGCGATGCGCGCCAGGCTCCACGGCCAGCACAGCGACACCGGCAACCTGCTGCTCTACATCGGCCGGCTGTCGGCCGAGAAGCAGATCGAGCGGATCCGTCCGGTGCTCGACGCCCTTCCCGACACGCGACTGGCCCTGGTCGGCGATGGTCCCCACCGTCAGCAGCTGGAGCGGATCTTCGAGGGCACCGCCACCACCTTCGTCGGCTACCTGAGCGGTACCGCCCTGGCCTCGGCCTATGCCAGCGGCGACGCCTTCGTCTTTCCCTCCAGCACCGAAACCCTGGGGCTGGTGCTGCTGGAGGCCATGGCGGCCGGCTGCCCGGTGGTGGGGGCGAACCGGGGCGGCATCCCTGACATCGTCAGCGACGGTGTGAACGGCTGCCTCTATGACCCCGATGCCCCCGCCACCCTGATCACCGCGGTGCAGCGGTTGCTCGGGGATGCCTCCACCCGCTCCCAGCTGCGTCAGGCCGCCCGGCTGGAGGCCGAGCGCTGGGGCTGGGCGGGCGCCACCGAACAGCTCAGGGCCTACTACCGCCAGGTGCTGGAGCGCCGCCCCCTGGCGTTGACCAGCTGAACCGCATCAGCCCCCCGCGCGGCCTGAGCCCCCCGCATCCCGCAGGCCATGGAGCCCCCTCGGCAGGGCGCTGGCCAAGGGCTGGGGCCCCCAGACTGCCCCTGGCGGCTCAGGGAGTGTGCGCTGCCGGAGCCGCTCCCTCAACGGGCTTGGCGGCGGAGCCGCGGTGGAACCAGGCCTCCATCATCGTCTTGACCATCGGGGCGGCCACGGTGCCGCCGTAGCCGCCGGAGTTTTCACCGAAGGCCACGATCACCAGATTCGGTCGACCCGCCGGCGCGTAGCCACCGAACCAGGCGTGGTCTGGCCGGGGTGGATCCTCGCCCGTGCCGGTCTTGCCCGCCACGGGCGGCAGGCTGGTGTCGTTGAGGATGGTGGCGGTGCCCTCGGTGACCACCATCCGCAGGCCCTCGCGCAGCACCCTCAGGGTTTCGGGCTTGAGGCCGATCCAGGTGCGTTTCAGGGGCCGCTGCACCAGATGGGGAGTGACCAGCCAGCCGCCGTTGGCAACCGCGGCGTAGAGACGCGCCATCTGAATCGGGGTCACGGTCACGGCCCCCTGGCCGATCGAGGAGGTGATCGTGTCGACCGAGGTCCACGGTTCGCCGATCACCTTGCGCTTCCAGGCCGGATCACCGAGCAGACCAGCGCTCTCCTCATCGCGCAGCTCCACACCGCTGCGGCTGCCATAGCCGAGGCGACGCGACGCCAGAAACAGCTGGTCGGGACCGACCCGCAAGCCCATCAGGTAGTAAAAGCTGTTGCTGCTCACCGCCAGGGCCTTCTGGAAGCCGATCGCTCCAAAGGCCCCGTGATCGCCGTAGCACTGGCCGTCGTAGCAGAAGGAGCCGACGGTCGGCAGGGTGCTGGTGGGGGTGAAGCGACCCGATTCCAGACCGGCGATGGTGGAGACGATCTTGAAGGTGCTGGCCGGTGGATAGGCCTGCAACGCCCGGTTGAGCATCGGCGCCTCGGGACGGTTGAGATCGTTCCACTGGGTCGTGGTGGGCCCATCGGAGAAGATGTTGGGATCGAAGCCCGGCCGGCTGGCCATCGCCAGAATCTCGCCGGTCTGCGGATCAAGGGCGACGATCGCCCCCTTGCCGACGTGATCGAGGGCCCGCTCGGCAGCCCGCTGCAGGTTGAGGTCGATCGTCAGGCGCAGGTCGCGGCCGGGGCGGGCCGGCTTGTCGCCGAGCACCCGTTGGACCCGGCCGGCGGCGTTCACCTCCAGCTGCTGGCCACCCCACTCGCCGCGCAGGTGGGATTCATAGACGCTTTCCAGCCCGGCCCGGCCGATACGATCCCGCAGCCGGTAACCCTTCTCGCGCAGCTTGTCGTATTCCTCTTCGGTGATGTTGCTGGTGTAGCCGATCAGGTGGGCCGCCAGGCGGCCATTGGGGTAGGCGCGCAACACATCGATCGACACCTCGGCTCCGGGGAGGGAGGCGGCCTGCTCGCGGAAGCGCAGCACCTGCAGGGGTGTGAGGGGACCCGCCAAGGGGATGTGGAAGTCGTCGTCGCTGTCCTTGCCGAGGCGACGCCGCTGCTCCAGCTGGCTGGCGGGAACCGCAAGCAGTTGCGCCAGCCGGTCCCGCAGGGCCGGCCACTGGCGCTCGCTGACCAGCCGTGGCTGGAGATAGAGGCTGTAGGTGAGCCGGTTGGTGGCCAGCACCTGGCCGTGGCGATCGAGCAGGCGGCCGCGCACCGGATCGCGGGGGATCAGGCGAATCCGGTTCTCATCGGCCATCGCCTTGTGCTGAGTGCCGTGCACCAACTGCAACCAGCCCAGGCGGCCGATCATCGCGGCCGAAATCAGCAGCACCAGGGCCAGCAACAGGCCGGGCTGGCGACCGACACCGACCTGGCGGGAGGCTCCGAAACCGGTCGCGGCCATCAGCCCAGCCGCTGCTCCAGCGCGTCGAGGCGGGCGGCGATCCGAACCAGGGCCTCAAGCAGCTCGGTGGGATCGTCTGCGGCAGCGGCAGCGCCGGTGTTGGCCAGCGGCTCAACCGCCGCGGGCTCGGCCGGCACATCCCGCACCTCAACCTTCATCACCGGATTGCCCAGGCCCGGCTGCAGCCGATCCAGGGTCTCCCGCAGCTGGCTGGCCGCCGGTTCCCCTTCGCGGCGGAGGCGATCAAGGGGATCGGCGCCACCGCCTTCGAAGGCTGCCAGCACCTCCCGAGGCCCGCCCTTGCGGACCCGCTCAACCACGGCCATCCCCACCGGCAGCACCTCCTGCATCAGGGTGAGCCGCAGGGCATCAAGGGGGTCGGAGGCCATGGCGGCGCCAGGGGTGGAGTCCCAGTCTGCCCTGCCTGGACCGGGTAGGGGCCCGCAGCAGGAGCGATCCGGAAGGCGGCCGTGCTCAGGGGATGAGGGCTGGTGCCACGCCGGGAGCCACCAGCAGGGGCTTGCAAGGCCGCTGGCTGCCGAACCACCAGCCGCCGGCAGCGCTGAGCACCAGGGCCAGGCCGATGGGCAGCAGGGCCCGACGGGTGGCCGGCAGGGCCAGCCATTCACTCCAGTCGCGCAGCACCCGATCGCGATCGAAGCGGCGCCGCTCGCGCAGCTCCTGCTGCTCCCGCCGCCGCAGGGCCTTCTCCACCCAGCGCTCAAAGGCCCGCTTCTTGGTGATCGCCATCTTGCGCTCCACCTCCAGCAGCTGGCCGGGATTGAGCTCGGGGTTGAAGGTGCCGATCAGCTCCAGGGTCTTGAGGAACATTTCGACCGCCCCATCCTTGATGGCGCGATCCTGGGGATCGAGCAGGGCCCAGTCGAGCTCGGGATAGAAGCGCAGGCGGTTGGCCTCGATCTGCTCTTCGCCGAGCTGGCCGGGCTCCCGCAGCCAGCGATCGGTGTTGGCGTCAAAACGGCGCCAGTACAGGAAGGGATTGAGGTAGATGGTCTTACCGCCGACCAGGATGCTGTCCTGCTGGAGGCGCCGCTGCAGCAGCGAATCCGGATCGGCGGTGGCGGCGGAGGTCACGGCGTTCACGGGGCCGGGTCGGGTCGGGTGCCCGATGGTATCGGCGGGTGCGGCCGCGGGCCAGCCCGAGGGGCGAAGGGTTCGGATCGGATTGATCAGCTCGGATGATCAGCCCGGCCGCAGGGCTGGGGTGGCCACGGGCTTGAGGGCGAGCAGGCCAGGCCTGGCGGCAGCCGTCGCTACTCCCACTCGATCGTGCCGGGGGGCTTGCTGGTGATATCCAGCACCACCCGGTTGACGCCCTTGACTTCGTTGACGATGCGGTTCGAGATCTGCTCCAGCAGGTCGTAGGGAAGCCGCGACCAGTCGGCGGTCATGCCGTCCTCCGAGGACACGCAGCGCAGCACCACCGGGAAGGCGTAGGTGCGTTTGTCGCCCATCACCCCCACGGAGCGCACCGGCAACAGCACCGCAAAGGCCTGCCAGATCTCGTCGTAGAGGCCGGCATCGCGCACCGCCTCGCGCACGATCAGATCGGCATCGCGGAGGATGTTGAGCTTCTCGCTGGTCACCTCGCCGAGGATACGGATCGCCAGGCCGGGTCCGGGGAAGGGGTGGCGGCCCACGATCTCCTCCGGCAGGCCGAGGCTGCGGCCCACCTTGCGCACCTCATCCTTGAACAGGCGGCGCAGGGGTTCGACCAGCTTGAACTGCAGATCCTTGGGCAGGCCGCCGACGTTGTGGTGGCTCTTGATCTTCACCGCCACCCGCTCACCGGTCTTGGGGTCGATGTTGGTGCCGGCACTCTCGATCACATCGGGATAGAGGGTGCCCTGGGCCAGGTAATCGAAGGGACCGAGCCGCTTGCTCTCCTCCTCGAAGACGCGGATGAACTCGGTGCCGATCAGCTTGCGCTTCTCCTCCGGATCGGTGACGCCGGCGAGACGGGCGATGAAGCGTTCCCGGGCATTGATGTATTCGACATTGATATGAAAACGCTGGTCGAAGAACTCGACCAGAAACTCAGGTTCACCTTTGCGCATGAAGCCCTGATCGATGAACATGCAGGTCAGCTGATCACCGATCGCCCGCTGCAGCAGGAAGGCCAGGGTGGAGGAATCAACGCCGCCGGATAGGGCCAGCAACACCCGCTTATCGCCCACCTGGGCGCGCACCTCGTTGATCGCCTCATCGATGAAGGCGGCGGTGGTCCAGTCCGGCGGGCAGCCGCAGATGTGGTAGACGAAATTGCGGATCAGTGCCATGCCGCACGTGGAATGCACCACCTCCGGATGGAACTGCACCCCATAAAGACGGCGGCCGTGGTGGGCCACCGCCGCCTCGGGGGTGTTGTCGGTATGGGCCAGGCGCACGAAGCCCTCCGGCAGGCGCTCCACCGAATCGCCGTGGCTCATCCACATCGTCGAGCCGTCCTCGACGTTCGTGAGCAGATCGGTGGGGTCGTCGACATGGAGCGGCGCCTTGCCGTATTCGGCCCGGCCGGCGGCCACCACGGCACCGCCCAGCTGCTGCACCATCAGCTGCATGCCGTAGCAGACCCCGAGCACCGGAATCCCCAGCTCCCAGAGGCCCGGATCGCAGAGGGGAGCCCCCTCCTCGTAGACCGAACTGGGGCCACCGCTGAGGATGATCCCCCTCGGTGCCAGGGCGCGCAGCTCCTCGGCGGAGGTGGTGCAGGGCAGCACCAGGGAGAAGACCTCGGTCTCGCGCACCCGGCGGGCGATCAGCTCGGAGTATTGGGAGCCGAAATCGAGGATCACCAGGCCCGGCGCACGACGGGATCCGCTGGTGATGTCCCGGCCCGCGGCCTGCGGGGGAGAACCGGGCACGTGGGCCATCGCGTTGTTGAACCGTTGTCCCAACCCTAGTGGTCACCCCTCGGAGCGCCAGCCCGTGGGAGCTCCGGCAGGCCCAGATCGGCCAGCAGGGCGGTGCCGATCGGACCGGCCACCCGCAGACGGCGGCTGCGGTCGAACAGGGCCGCCCCCAGGGCCAGGGCGGGGGCGCCATGGCGCTGCAGGTAGGCGGCGGCGCTGGTCTCGATCGCGGCAGCCAGGCGCTGGCGCAGCCGTTCGGCCAGCTCGGGATCGGCCTGCTCCAGGCCCGACAGGGCCGCCTCCGCCGTGGGGGCCGCATGCAGGACCGCCAGGGCCTCCCCCGCCAGCCCCTCCAGGGCCGCAAAGGCGGTGAGCACCGCGGCCCGGCCATCGGCGAGGTGGTGGTGGGTGTGGAAGATGCCGCCGGCCAGCTTGAGCAGCTTGCCCTGGTAGCCGAACAGCAGCAGCCGCCGCACCCCCGCCTCGGCCGCCGCCACCAGCACCGGGCCGATCCAGTTGCCGCACTTGAGCAACAGGTCGGCGGGCAGGCCGAGGCGGGGGGCCAGATCCAGGCCGTTCTCGCCGATCACCAGCACCAGATCGCCGGCAAAGGCCGGGTCGGCGCAGCGGCGCTCCAGCTCGGCCAGGGTGGCCTCCAGCTGATCCGGGGAGGCCCCGGCCTGGACCGCGGCCCGGGTGCCGATCAGGGCCAGCCCCTCCACCACCCCGAAGGCCGCATTGCTGGTGCGCTCCGCCAGGCGCCGGCCGGCGGGCAGCACCACCCGCAGCCGCAGGGCGCGGCCGGGGGGCAGCAGCGGACGCAGGTTGGCCTCCAGCAGCCGGCGGGCATAGGTGGAGAGGCAGGCCTGGCCGCTGGCGGCCAGCAGGCCCACGCCCTCCCCGGCGTCGATCGTCAGCCAGCCGTCGCTGGCGCCGGCGGGCACTGGCTGGGGCTCCAGCCGCGCCAGCACCCAGACCGCCAGGCCGCGGGTGAGATCGAGACCTGGGCCGGGATCGCAGCGGCTCTGACCCAGGGCCCAGCCCTCCAGCAGCGGCGCGGCGGCCTCCACCGGTATCGCCGCCCGGCCCGGCGGCTCCAGCAGCTCAAGATCGACAGCGCCGCCGATGGCCTCACCCAGCAGCACCCCGTTGGCGGCCCTGGCGGCCGCCGCCAGCCAGACCGGCAGGGTGTAGCCGCTGCGGTCGGGGCCGGCTTCGCCCTGGCCAGGGGGATCCGGAGGGGCGGGCGGGGGCATGGGGCCTCGGGTCATCGTTTTTTATGGTGGTCGATTGTGCGCACGGCCACCCCGCTGCGGCCGCGCCCACCCAGCTCCCCACCTCCCTTCCGCCGCAGCGCCTCCGGCGTCGCGCCATCACCGCCATGCAGGACAAACTCACCCTGATGATCCCCGGCCCGACCCCGGTGCCGGAAACGGTGCTGCAGGCCCTGGGCCGCCATCCGATCGGCCACCGCAGCGCCGATTTCCAGAAGATCGTCAAACGCACCACCGAGCAGCTGCGCTGGTTGCACCAGACCAGCGGCGAGGTTCTGGTGATCACCGGCAGCGGCACGGCGGCGATGGAGGCCGGCATCATCAACACCCTCAGCCGCGGCGACCGGGTGCTCTGCGGCGACAACGGCAAGTTCGGCGAACGCTGGGTGAAGGTGGCCAAGGCCTATGGCCTCGATGTGCAGGTGATCAAGGCCGAATGGGGCCAGCCGCTGGATCCGGAGGCATTCCGAGCGGCCCTGGAGGCGGACGGGGCCAAGGCGATCAAGGGTGTGATCCTCACCCACTCGGAGACCTCCACCGGGGTGATCAACGACCTGCAGACGATCGCCGGCCACGTGCGGGCCCATGGCACCGCGTTGACGATCGCCGACTGCGTGACCAGCCTCGGCGCCACCGACGTGCCGATGGACGCCTGGGGCGTGGATGTGATCGGCTCCGGATCCCAGAAGGGCTACATGATGCCGCCGGGCCTGAGCTTCGTGGCGATGGGCGAGCGGGCCTGGCAGGCCTATGAGCGCTCGGATCTGCCGAAGTTCTATCTCGATCTCGGCAAGTATCGGAAATCGGCGGCTGACAACAGCAATCCATTCACGCCGGCGATCAATCTCTACTTCGCCCTTGAGGCCGCCCTGGAGATGATGGAGAGCGAAGGACTGGAGGCGATCTTCGCCCGCCATGCCCGGCACCAGCGGGCCACCAGCGCCGCGATGAAGGCGATCGGCCTGCCCCTCTATGCCGCCGAGGGCCATGGCAGCCCGGCGATCACCGCCGTGGCACCCGCGGGCATCGACGCCGAGACGCTGCGCAAGGAGGTGAAGAACCGCTTCGACATCCTGCTGGCCGGGGGTCAGGACCACCTCAAGGGCAAGGTGTTCCGGATCGGTCACCTCGGCTTCGTCTGCGACCGCGACATCCTCACGGCGGTGGCGGCGATCGAGGCCACCCTGCAGGACCTGGGCCTCGGAACGGTGGCCACCGGCGCCGGCGTGGCGGCGGCGGCGGCGGAACTGGCCCGCTGAACCGGCCGGCGGCCGGTTGCGCCAGGGGCGAGGCGGGGGCTGGGCGCCAGCGGCGCCGATCCGCCCCAGCACTGGCGCAACAAGGTGAACGTGCTAAATTGCCGGGGTTGGATCCTGAGTTAGACACAGATCCAGCCCAGGCAAATAAGCCTTGCGGGTGTAATTCAGTGGTAGAATGTCAGCTTCCCAAGCTGAACGTCGCCGGTTCGAATCCGGTCACCCGCTTCTCTGTTCAGGGCTGGAGATTTGGCGTGTTTCCGGTGATCATCTTGCTCGGCAGTGGCAGGCAGAGCGCCCGTGGCTGATCGCTGATGCACGGCGATGCCCACGATTGACGCAAGCTTCTCACAGGGTTTCTCACCGCTGGGTCGCTTCAAGGCCTGGTTTGACCGTCTTTGATCAATCCGGGCCTCCGCCGTGCATCGACCGGATCCAAGACCTGTTACGCGACCTATGATGTGGTCATGAACTGACCTGGTCCCCCTGATGGCGCACCGCGTGCTGACCGAGACCGCCGTAAGCATCTCGGAACACAAAAAGAACCCGATGGCCACCGTGGCGGCCGGTGAGGGGATGGCGGTCGCGGTGCTCAACCGCAATGAACCGGCCTTCTACTGCGTTCCAGCCAAGGCCTACGAGGAGCTGATGGATCTCGTGGACGACCTGGAGCTGGGGCGCATAGCAGATGCGCGGCTGGCGGATGGCCAGGAGCCGCTGCGGGTCAGCCTCGATGCCCTATGAGCTGGCCTTTCATCACGAGGCCCTGCGGGAGTGGCGGACCCTGAGTGCAGGGATCCGGGAGCAGTTCAAGAAGAAGCTGGCCGAACGGCTGATCGAACCGCGGATTCCAGCCAGCAAACTGCGCGGATCCAGTCATCGCTACAAAATCAAACTTCGCGCTGCTGGATTTCGCCTCGTCTACGAGGTGCGTGATCGCGAGCTGCTGGTGCTGGTTGTGGCGGTGGGAAAGCGAGAGCGCAATGCTGTCTACCGCGAGGCTGACCAACGCTGAAGTTCATGCTCCATGTTCATGCCCCATGGCCGACGCCGACCCCTCAGAGTTGGATCAGCTGCGCCGGGAAAACGCTCGCTTGATTGGGCTGCTGGAGGCGCACGGCATCGCCTGGCGCTGCAGCGGACCTGCCTCAACGGTACCCGCGCCGATCTCGGAGGCAGCCGCAGCTGGCGGTGCCGGCGGCGCTGGAAATCTCCCGCTCCGGGGAAGGTGCTCACGCGTGGGTGTTCTTTGAGGAGGCTGTAGCAGCCCGGGAGGCTCGCCAGCTGGAGGCAGCTCAACAGGGAGCTGCAGCATGACCAAACCCACCCACTCTCATAAGGCCTGGACCGACAAAGGGGGTCACGTCACAGCCATGCAAGCTCTTAAGACTCACTGCCGTGCAGGCGCTCTCGTTGATTACCCGAGAAGCTTCCCAAGCTGAACGTCGCCGGTTTGAATCCGGTCACCCGCTTTCAGTTTCAGGCTGAAGATTGCTGAAGCGGCACAGGCCTGGAGCTTTGTGAATACGGCTTAGCTCTGCAGGCCTCGGCTCGGATCATTGGCTTACTCCAGTGCTGGCCCCATCCCGAGGGCAACCGCGGCCTGCTGCATCCGGCCATCGAAGCTAGCCAGCTGGGTGCAGCGGCTGTGCAGCGCCACCGCGAGATGCAAGGCATCACCCGCCCGCAGGCCGAGGGCCGAATCCTGGAGCAGCTCGGCCGCCTGGCGAAAGCGTTCGCGATCGAGGGAACGCAGTTCCACGCCGCCCTGCAGGAGGCGCTCGAACTGCTCGCCAGCGGCCTGGCGGGCCTCAACACTGAGGCCGTGGTGGCGCTGCTTGATCCCCAGGGCGCTGTGGGTTTCGGTGATCAGCCAGTCGCTGCTGATCAGAGGGTCGCGCGATTGGGCAAACCAGTCGAGCGCTTGGGCACTGCGTTCTTCCGGAGTCAGCAAAGCCACGACCACGCTGGTGTCGAGATAGATCATCGATGGGTCAGCGTCAGCAGCGTTCACCGCCGCGGCATTCCTCGATCACCGAAGGGGTGAGAGGCATGGTGGCCTGAAGCCGGCGCAGATCCGTAGCCAGGGCAGAGCGATCCAGCTGGCGCCGAGGCTCCAGGCTCAGGCGGCCATCAGGCCCAACGACGATGTCGATCTGATCGCCCTCCTGCAGTCCCGCCTGCCGCAGGCAATCGGCCGGGAGCCTGACCGCCAGGCTGTTCCCCCAGCGGCGGATCGCCTGCGGGAAATGCTGGCTGGCGTCAGCCGAGCGATCTTGAGGCCTGAACTGTGTCACGGAACGCCTTCGGCCGTTCACGGCCACCTGTAGAGACATGACTCTACGTCCGGTTGGTGGCATTCCGTGCTGCAGATGCCGCCGGCTCCAGCCGGTAATGGTGGCCTCCACAGTCTCCAGGTGCCATGGCAGCGGCCCCCGGCCCTGGGTGCAGCCCCAGCGGCGGTCGTGCTTGCCGGGGGTGAGCGCCCCGCAGCCGCAGTTGGCGGAGGGTCTCGCGGCCCATCCCCAGAGCAGCGCAGGCTGTTGCCGTCGTGACCCAGACCCGCTGACGGGTGGGCGTTGTGGCGGTGTCCCTCAGGCTCCCCCCGGCTGGGGGCGGAGGCGCTGGAGGGTCTCGATCAACCGGAAGCGGCGATAGCTCTTGACCTGGCGCGGGGCCCCAGCCACAACTGCTGATGGTCTTGCGGACTGCACGGCTCAGCGGTCGCGAATGATGCACAGATGGGCGAGCCCTGCGGCAGGCACCACGTCTGCGGCGATTCTCTGGTCAAAGGTGGCGAAACGGCCGCCATGGTGAACAGCCAGCGCCAGAAGATAGGCGTCGGTGATCTGACGCGGACCGAGCAGCCGCTCCCAGCGAATCAGGCCGTTCTGAAGCAGGCTGATGGGCTCGGGCAGGAACGCATGGCTGGGATGGCGGCAGGCCTCAGCCAGGCGTGCGGCCACCGCAGCCGCCGGCTGGGGGTTGGGATAGGTGGGCTGGGCCATGATCCGCACCACACCGTTCTCGATGATCGGGCAGGTCGCCCAGCCGTGATGCAGCTCCTGCTGCAGCCAGCGGGTGGCGGTGGCGTGCAGCACATGGCCCTGATCCAGCAGGGCGATGATCACGTTGATGTCGAGCAAAGCCCGAGCCATCAGAGGCCGGCCTCATCGCGCAGCTGATCGATCTGTTCGTTGCTGACCACCCGGCCGTGCTGGGCGGCAAAGGGTCGGAACCCGGCCACCGTCGGGGAGGAATCGCCAGCGGGCAGGCCCTGATCGGCCCGCCCGTTCAAAGCGGCACGCAGCAGCCGCGACACCATCTGGCCCGCCGTCGTTCCCTGGCGGCGGGCCAGTTCCTTCGCGGCCGCCAGCACGTCGTCCTCGATGTCGAGCGTGGTGCGCACAGGCGGATCGAAGCCAAAGGCATTTTACATCAACGCATCAGCGCATCAAGCGCTTCTACGCCAGAGCAGGCGACAGAATGGCCCCAGGCCCCAGGTGCACGTGAGCGATTCGGCAGCCAGCCCAGCCCCCAGCGCGGCCGAGGACGACCTGGGCGACCTGCTGCTGGAGGTGCTCCCCCCGGACGGCAGCACGATCGGCAATGGTTCGGCGCGGGAGGCGTTGAGCCGGGCCGCCGAACGGCCGATCGGGGAGGAGGAGTACGCGGCCATCCGGGATCGGGCCTTCAGCCTGGGGCTGGTGGTGAAGGGCCGGGGCCGGGGCGGCTCGATCGGCCTGGCGGAGGGCATCGAAGGCGGCAGCCGCTATGCGGCACCAGCAGCGCCGGCGGCGGGCAGCGGGCAGGGGCGGACGAAGAGCGTTGGCCGTGGCGGTGCCCGTGGCGGTGGCGCTGGACGTGGCAACGGCAGCGGTCCGGCGTCCATCTTCCAGATCGGCCAGAAACTCACCCTCACCCAGTTGGAGAGCTTCCTGTGGAAGAGCGCCGACATCCTGCGGGGCAGCATGGATGCCTCGGAATTCAAGGACTACATCTTCGGGATGCTGTTCCTCAAGCGCCTGTCGGATGCGTTTGAGGAGGCCCGGGAGGACGTGGTCCGCTACTACCTGGGCAAGGGCCGAAGCCAGGAGCAGACCGAGGCCCTGGCCGAGGAGCACGACGAATACAACGAAACCTTCTTTGTGCCGCAGCGGGCGCGCTGGCGCAACCTGAAGGATCTCAAGCACGACATCGGCGCCGAGCTGATGAAGGCCACCGATGCGATCGAAGAGCAGAACCGGATGCTGGAGGGGGTGCTGAGCGCGATTGATTTCAACAACAAGAACAAACTCAACGACCGCAAACTGCGGGATCTGCTTTCGCACTACAGCACGTTCCGCCTGCGCAACGCCGATTTCGAGCGGCCCGACCTGATGGGGGCGGCCTATGAGTATCTGATCAAGATGTTCGCCGATTCAGCGGGCAAGAAGGGCGGTGAGTTTTACACACCGGCGGAGGTGGTGCGGCTGCTGATCGCCCTGATCAAACCGCGGGCAGGAATGAGTGTGCTCGACCCCACCTGCGGATCGGGGGGCATGTTGATCCACACGCGCAACTACCTGGCGGAGCACGGCGAGAACCCGGCGAACCTGCAGCTGTTCGGGCAGGAGATGAACCGCAGCACCTGGGCGATCTGCAAGCTCAACATGTTTCTGCATGGCATCTTCAGTGCCGACATCCGCAGCGGCGACACGCTGGGCGATCCGCGGCATCTCAAAGATGGCGAGTTGAGGCGCTTCCATCGGGTGATCGCCAATCCGCCGTTTTCGCTCAAGAACTGGGGCCGCGACCTGGCGGAACACGATCCTTACGGGCGCTATCGCTTCGGCCTGCCGCCCAAGGATGCGGGCGACCTGGCGTTTGTGCAGCACATGATCGCCTCGCTGAACCAGGAGGGCGTGATGGGGGTGGTGGTGCCCCATGGTGTGCTGTTCCGCGGCGGCCAGGAAGGCGAAATCCGCAAGGGAATCCTGGAGGATGACCTGATCGAAGCGGTGATCGGGCTGCCCGCCGGCTTGTTCTACGGCACGGGCATTCCGGCGGCGCTGTTGATCCTCAACAAGGCCAAGCCGGCCGAACGCCAGGGCAAGGTGCTGTTCATCAATGCCGAGCTCGATTACCAGGAGGGCAAGAACCAGAACATCCTCCGGGAGCAGGACATTGCCAAGGTGGTGGGCTGCTTCGACGCCTACAACGAGATCAAGCGGTTCTCCCGGGTGGTGCCACTGGAGGAGATCCGGGCGAACAACCACAACCTGAACATCCGCCGCTATGCCGACACATCACCCCCACCGGAACCGTTTGATGTGCGAGGCATCCTGCACGGTGGGGTGCCGATCAAGGAGATCGAAAGCGAGGCCATCCAGGAGATTCTGGAGGGATTTGATGTGAGCGTGGTGCTGGTGCCGAAGGATGGGGAGTATCTGAAGTTTCGGGAGGACATCACCGAGAAATCGCAGATTCGCCAGCATCTGGAGGAGGCTTCGGATGCGGTGATTCAGCAGTTCGAGCGCTGGTGGGAGAAGTATGGGGTGTCGCTGGCCCAGATTGATGCGGAGGCGAAGGAGGCGGAGGCGGTGATGCATGGGTACTTGAGGGAGTTGGGGTATGAGTAGCGAGCTCTCGACAGCCTCTGACTACACCATCCGCCCACTCGGCGACTTCTTTGACATTGTCAAGGTGCGCAGTGATGCATCTCTTCCGATTTATTCAGTCACCCTTCGGGATGGGATGCAGAGAAGAGATGAGCTAGGCAGGATTATTCAGTCTGACCTGAAAAGCGAAGACAATCTCTTTGCCGCCAAGAATGACGTCTGTTACAATATGATGAGAATGTGGCAGGGCGCATGCGGATTGGCGCCTGAGAATTGCCATGTATCTCCTGCGTATGTTGTTTGCAGGCCGAAAGAGGGCCTGGATCCCAGATTCGCGGCTTACCTGCTGAAAAGCGAGCAGGCACTTAAGCAATTTATAGATAAGTCCCAAGGGGTTACTTCTGATAGATGGCGACTCTATCCTGAAGAGTTTGCCAAGATCAGGCTGCCTATCCCCCCACTCCCCGAGCAGAAGAAGATCGCCGAGATACTCTCTGGGATTGACACAGTTATTTGGAATCACAAGGCGAGAGCAAAGAAGTGCGAAGAGCTAATTGCTGCAACCGAAGAAAGAACTTTTGAGGTCTTTAGAAAAGACGATTTAGGCCAGCAAGATCGGGCAGGACGCAATGCCAAGGAAGTGATTGCACTCGGAGATATTTTTGAATTCAGGAATGGGCTTAATTATTCCAAGGCAAATACTGGCAGAGGATTGAAGGTTGTAGGGGTTGGAGATTTCAAGAATTATCGCACACCAAAATATGAGTCACTGGGAGAACTGTCTCCAGAAGGCCTTGATTTCGACTTATCCCTGTTACAAGAGGGCGATTTCCTTTTTGTGAGGTCTAACGGCAATCGCCTACTAATAGGCAGATGTCTATCTATTGAAAAGATTCCCACGGGAGCCCCTGTTGTACATAGTGGTTTCACGATCAGGGCACGGCCTAGGAATCAACACGCTTATTCAAATGACTACATCAAGCAGTTGCTCCAGAGTCGCATATTCCGAAGATCAGTTGCAGAACTTGGAGGTGGTACCAACATTTCCAATCTCTCCCAAGACATCCTTTCCGAAACCATGATCGCTCTGCCGTCAATTCAAAGGCAGGAGAAGGAATCATCTGGCCTGCTCGCCATCCAAGGATTTTATGAACATACTCAAAATAAAGTTATCCGATTGGAGGCGATGAAAGTTGCCGTCTCATCAGACCTCCTCTCCGGCCGCAAGCGGGTCACCGTCTAACCATGGCCGACGACGAGCGCCAACAAGTCGAACTCCCCGCCCTGGAGCAACTCCAGCAGCTCGGCTGGACCCACCTCGATGGCACCACGCTCGTCCCCGGCACCATCAACCACCGCTCCTCCCTCAAGGAGGTGGTGCTCACCCCCAACCTGGAGCAGGCGATCCAACGCCTCAACCCCTGGATCAGCGACGACAACCTCCGCAAGGTGGTGCGAGAGCTCACCGTGAGCCAGGCCTCCACCCTGATGGAGGCCAATCAAGGGCTCTGGGAACGGCTCACCCACTACTTCAGCGTGGAGCAGGATCTGGGCCAGGGTCGCCGCGGCCACACCTTGAAACTGATCGACTTTGACGCCCCCAGCAACAACGAGTTTCTCTGCATCGATCAACTCAAAATTCAGGGCACCACGCAAATCATCATTCCCGACATCCTGCTCTACGTGAACGGTCTGCCCCTGGGGGTGATCGAGTGCAAATCGCCCTACGTCACCGATCCGATGGCGGAAGCCATCAACCAGCTGCGCCGCTACGCCAACCTGCGCCATCCCGGCAGCAGCGAAGGCTGCGAAAAGCTGTTCCACTACAACCAGGTGATGATCGCCACCCATCGGGATGTGGCGCGGGTGGGCACCATCTCCTCCACGGCGGAACACTACCTCGAATGGAAGGATCCCTATCCGCTCAGCGCAAGCGATCTGGGCGACCATCCCCATTCGCAGCAGGTGTTGATTCAGGGCCTGCTGGCACCCGCCAACATTCTCGACCTGATCCAGAACTTCACCATCTTTGAAACCACAGACGGCCGCACGATCAAAAAAATCGCCCGTTATCAGCAGTTCCGGGCGGTGCAGAAAACCATCCTGCGCCTCAAGCAGGGCGCCGATCGCAAGGCCAGAGGGGGCGTGATCTGGGCCACCCAGGGATCCGGCAAGTCGCTCACGATGGTGTTCCTCACCCTCAAGATCCGCCGCGATCCCCTGCTGCGCACCTTCAAGCTCGTGTTTCTCACCGACCGCAGCCAGCTCGATGCGCAACTCACCGCCACCTTCCGCCATGCCCAGGGGGAAACGGTGCTCAACGCCAAGACCGTGGGCCATCTCAAGGAGCTGCTGGCCAAAGACGGCTCCGATCTGATCACCGCCACGATCCAGAAAGCCCAGGCCGGCCACCTCGGCACCGCCTGCCTCAATGCCTCCGCCAACATCATCGTGCTGGCCGATGAAGCCCACCGCAGCCAATACGGAACCCTGGGGGCCTCCATCAACGCCGCCCTGCCCAATGCCCCCAAGATCGCTTTCACCGGCACACCGCTGATGAAGGCGGAAAAGAAAACCACCACCAACGAGTTCGGCCCCTACATCGACACCTACACCATCGAGCAGGCCGTGATCGATGGCGCCACGGTGCAGATCATCTACGAAGGCCGCGAAGCCAAAACCAAGGTCACCGGCGATTCCCTCGATGCCCTCTTCGATCGCTATTTCGCCGATCAATCGCCAGAGCAGCAGGCCGAGATCAAGCGCAAATACGGCACCGAACGGGCCGTTCTTCAGGCACCGCAACGCCTGGAATGGGTGGGGCTCGATCTGGTGGATCACTTCCGCAGCACGATCCTGCCCAACGGATTCAAGGGGATCCTGGTGACGGGCAGCAGAAGAGCGGCTGTGCTTTATAAGCAGCAACTCGATCAGATTCCAGGCGCACCTGAATCCGCCGTGATCATCTCCGGAACACACAATGATGAAGAGATCTACAGACCATGGACCAATCCCGCCGATCACAAAACCGCGATCGACAACTTCAAGAAACCGCTGAGCGAGCACCCGCTCTCGCTGCTGATCGTCAAAGACATGCTGCTCACCGGCTTTGATGCGCCGATCTGCCAGGTGATGTATCTCGATCGCAAGCTCACCGATCACACCCTGCTGCAGGCCATCGCCCGCGTCAATCGCACCGCCGCCAACAAGCACTGCGGCTACATCGTCGATTACTACGGCCTCACCGACTATCTGGCCGACGCCCTCAAAGCCTTTTCCGCCACCGATGTGCAAGGTGCCCTGCGCAGCCTCAAGGACGAGATCCCCAACCTGCAGGCCGCCCACACCCGCGTGCTGCAGCATCTCAGGGGCCTTGATCCGCGGAACCAGGGTCTGCACAACATTGACGCCTGCATCGAGCGATTCGCCGACGAACTCAAACGCCAGCGCTTCGAGGCCGATTTCCGCACCTTCGCCAAACAGGTGGAGATCGTGCTGCCCGATCCCGCTGCCTTGCCATTCCTGCCCGATCTCAAGGCCCTGGGCAACATCATCATCCGCTGTCGCAACCGCTATCGCGATTCCCACCTCGACATCCTGGGCTGCGGCGAAAAGGTGCGGGCCCTGATCGAAGAACACGTGCGCGCCACCGGCGTGGATCGACGTGTGCCGCCCACCAAATTGTTTGATGTGGAGTTCGAGAAGCTGCTGGCCGCGCAGACCAGCGACCGGGCCAGGGCTTCCGAACTGGTCCATGCCAGCAAGGCCCACATCAATTTCAAGCTTGACGATGATCCCGAGTATTACCAAACCCTCTCCCGCCGCCTGGAAGAGATCATCCAGAAGTACGAGAACAAGTGGGCAGAACTGGTGCAGCAACTGTTGCTGTTCCGCGAGGGCATGGAGCGGCAGCGCAGCCAGCAGGCGAGCGAGCTGGGCCTCAGCGAAACCGAATATGCCTTCCATGGCGTGCTGCTGGCGGAGATCGCCAAAGCCACAGGCGAGGAGGCCACCGATGAGCAGACCCATGACCAGGTGCTGGCCCTCACCCGCGAGCTGGTGCAGGAGTTTGAGGACGCTACCCAGATCGTCGGCTTCTTCGACAAGTGGGAGGAGGTGAAACGCATCGAACGGCAGATCAAGCGGGCGATCCTCGATCAACCCTTCGGCAGCAAGGCCCTGGTGGCGGCCCTCACCCAGCGGTTCATGGAGCTGGGCAAGAGGCACTTCCGGTGAGCGCCATCCCGCAGGAGCTGCTGGGGCTGCGGGTCGAGGTGGTGCGCTCGCTTCGGCGCACCGCTGCCCTGCAGATCGTGGGCTCGGAGCTGCAGGTGCGGGTGCCCGCGCAGCTGGCGGATGATCGGATCGCCGCGATCCTTCAGCAGAAGCGCCCCTGGATCCGCTCCAAGGTGGCCCAGCTGCAACAGTTGCCGCCCCATCGGCCCAGGGAAGCGGTGAGCGGTGAATCCTTTCCCTACCTCGGCCGTCATTACCGCCTCAAGGTGCAGGAGGGACATCCGGTGGGAGTGTGCCTTTCCGGCGGCCTCCTGCGGGCCACCGTTCGCCCCCAGGAGCAGGGAGACCAGCGCCGCGCCCGCATCCGCCACTACCTGGAGCGGTGGTATCGCGGCCGTGCCCTGGAGCGCCTGCAGGACAAAGCCGATCGCTACGGACGGCAGATGGGCGTGACGCCCGCCAGCGTCAGCGTGCGGGCCTTCCGCTCCCGCTGGGGCTCCTGCGACAGACAGGGAAAGGTGGTGTTCAACTGGCACATCATCAAGGCACCGCACCCCGTGGTGGATTACGTGGTGATCCATGAGCTGGCCCATCTGGTGCATGCCAATCACTCCAGGGCTTTCTGGCAGCTGGTGGAACGCCACTGCCCCGCCTTTGCGCTTCACCGCACCTGGCTGAAGGACCAGGCCCTGAGGCTGCTGTGAACAGCCTCGCGAACACCAACGATCCGAGCCATCCCCTGCTGCTGCCACGCCAGCCCAGCCGTCCCCATGCTTGCTGTTGGACGGGTAGCTGGACAGTGCCGGCCGCCTGGGAAGACGATCTCTCCGGGCAGGGTCAGGAGCGCAGACAGGGGAAGCGGAACAGGCAGAAGCCAGTGCAATCGCAGCGACATATTGAAAGAAAGCCTGGCCTGGATTAGCGGAACTGAGGAAGCTTGTTCGCATCAAAACCACGACGCAAGGCCTCGCCAATGCTAAGACCGATCGGCAAGTCACCAGAGAAGGCGCTTCCAGTTGTTCGCTTGTAGAGCTTCGATTCGACCAGTCGATAGGTGCTGGCAGGAAGGGGAATATCTCCGGATGCTGCGACAATGCGAAGAGCGTTGCGAACAGCATAGCTGGTGAATCTCTGCAAATCAGGCCTGGCCGCGAGGGCCTTGTCGTTGACATAGACAAACAAAGGCCGCGAAAGCGGCTGATAGCGCCCCGACTGAACATTGGCAACAGACGGATGAACCGCGCCAGAAGAGGAGGCAACAGCAAGGGCCCTGAGTTTATTCTGGCTACCCCTATAGTAACTGAATCCGAAATAACCAAGAGCCTTTACATCCTGCGACACACAGCTAACGATAACATTGTCATCCTCGCTAAAAGCGTAATCCCGCCTTGAATTATCAGTGTCACCATTAATAGCCTTGTTAAAATAGTCGTAGGTACCCGAGTCCCTGCCAGGTCCGCAGAGCTTGATCGGGAGCCGCGGCCAGTCGCGGTTCACATCGTTCCAGGTACTGACTTTTCCCTCAGCTTGCCGCCCCCACAGCCGGGCCAGTTCCTTGACGGTGATCTGTCTGGCCCATGTGTTAGCAGGGTGCACCACGATGGAGATGGCATCAAAGGCGATCGGCAGCTCAATGAAGCTGATGCGATTGCCAGCACAAGCCTTGAGCTCCTTGGCGTTGATCGGCCGGGAGGCGTTGGCGATCTCGAGCTGGCCAAGACAGAAGCGCCTGAAGCCATCACTGGTTCCGGTCTCCTTGAGATCGACCCTGGTGCTGTTGCCTGACGCCTGGAAGGATCGGATCGCCTCCTTCATGAACGGGAACACCGTGCTGGAGCCGCCGATCCGGATACTGGAGGGGGGCCTGGTGCTGCCGTTGCCTCCAAGAGCAAGAGCCAGCGAAGCGGCCAAGGGTGTAGTCGTCATGGTTGTGGCGATCGCTGCCGCAACCTGAATCCCGAAGAAAACGCTTCGAGACACCCGGCTGGAAGTCATGGGGCGGATCAGGGGAGGGAACAAACCTCCACTTAACCCATCAACCGTTATTGATGGGTTAAGGATGGGGCGACTGTCACGGAAGGTCATCCTGGAGCTGAATCAACCGTCGTGCAGCGCCACTGACTCCCAATCCTGACTCCCAATCCCGGATTCAACCACTGGTGTCGAGCCCCTGCGAGCACTGCTGCGGGCCAGACAACGCCTGCAGGCCAAAAGATGGCAAGTTACAACGACACGGCCCGAAAGTGCCCGGAATTGGGCCATCACTGATCCCAAGAGTCGACAGCTCCTCTCGTTCGCCATCAACGTCCACTCTCTCCTCGCCAGCAGGGAACCGATGCCAAGGCAATGATCTGGCCTGCTCCATGTGAGGCGATCAGATCCTCCGCTCAGATCCAGCCAACCGGACAGTTCACCGTGAAAATCGTGGCAGTGGACGGGCATGGGCAGAGATGGCACCAATACCGCCACCATCGCCGACATGGTCCACACCGGCAGCAGCTTGTCGGGCCTGGAGGGCCATCACAGCTCAGGAGCAGGGATTCGCAGGGGCCGGCGACACGGCAGCGAGCTGGTCCAGCCAGTCGCGCAGCAGCAGCAGGGAGTCAGGCTCCAGGCGGTAGTAGATCCAGCGCCCCTCCTGGCGGGCGCGGATCAGGCCCGCCTCCTTGAGCACCTTGAGATGAAACGACAGTTTCGACTGGGCCAGATCCAGATCGCCCGTGAGGTCACAGACGCAGCGTTCACCATGCTGCAGGGCCTGCACCACCTGGAGACGGATCGGCTCGGCCAGGGCGCGCAACAGCTGCTGCGCCTGATCGGGAGCCAGCGGCTCAGCGGTTGACACAGGTGCGGCAGTGGCTTCCACGATGGATCGGACTGGAGCTGCTGGCACGAGTCTGTCGGCAAAGGGGGCTGCGATCGAGAAGCGACAGCACCGAGGCGAGGCGAGGCGAGGCGAGGCGAGGCCAGGTCAGGTCAGGTCAGGTCAGGTCAGGTCAGGTCAGGTCAGGTCAGGTCAGGTCAGGTCAGGTCAGGTCAGGCGAGGCCGATGTGACGCGGAACACCCGGTCCATCAACCCTAGTTGATCTATGGTTGCAGCGTTGGCCGGCGCTTCCGCTTCCCAGTCCATGAAAATCGGCATCAACGGCTTCGGGCGCATCGGCCGCCTGGTCTTCCGTGCCCTGTGGGGGCGTCCTGGGATCGAACTGGTCCACGTCAATGACCCCGCCGGCGATGCCCACACCGCCGCCCATCTGCTGGCGTTTGACTCGGTGCATGGCCGCTGGCAGCAGGCTGTTCAAGCCAATAAAGCCTTGTCTGGAAACAGCCAGGGTTTCTTCGTGGGCACCACGCCTGTGAGCACCACCCAGGAGAAAGATCCCACCGCCGTGCCCTGGCGCCAGGCCGGTGTGGAGATGGTGCTCGAATGCAGCGGCAAGTTCAAGACGCCGCAAACCCTGCAGCCCTATTTCGACCAGGTGGGCCTGGAGCGTGTGGTGGTCGCCTGTCCCGTGAAGGGCGAGATCGCCGGCGCCGAGGCCCTGAACATCGTGTTCGGCATCAACCACCACCTCTATGACCCCGGCCTGCACCGGCTGATCACCGCCGCCTCCTGCACCACCAACTGCCTGGCACCGGTGGTGAAGGTGGTGCACGAAAGCTTCGGCATCGAGCACGGCTCGATCACCACCCTCCACGATGTGACCAACACCCAGGTGGTGGTGGATGGCTTCAAGAGCGATCTGCGCCGGGCCCGCTCCTGCATGCAGAGCCTGATCCCCACCACCACCGGCTCCGCCAAGGCGATCGGGATGATCTTCCCCGAGCTGCAGGGCCGCCTCAATGGCCATGCCGTGCGCGTACCGCTGCTCAATGCCTCACTCACCGATGCGGTGTTCGAGCTGAAGCGCTCCGTCACGGTGGAGGAGGTGAACCGGGCCTTCGAGGAGGCCGCCAACGGTCCACTCCAGGGAATCCTGGGCTACGAAACCCGACCGCTGGTGTCGGTGGATTATGTGAATGATTCCCGCAGCGCCATCGTCGACGGCCTCTCAACCATGGTGGTGAACGGTACCCAGCTCAAGGTCTACGCCTGGTACGACAACGAGTGGGGCTACAGCTCACGCATGGCCGATCTGGTCAGCCATGTGGCACTGCTGGATCAGCGCTGAGAACGAACCATGAGCGGCGCACCCAGGTTGTCGGCCCTGCAGCAGTACATGGTCGTCACGGCCAACTACTGGGCCTTCACGCTCAGCGACGGGGCGCTGCGCATGCTGGTCGTATTCCATTTTCATGGCCTCGGTTACAGCACGCTGGAGATTGCCCTGCTGTTTCTCTTCTATGAGTTCTTCGGCATCCTCACCAACCTGTATGGCGGCTGGCTTGGCGGCAGGTTCGGCCTGAGGCTCACGCTCTGGAGCGGCACCTTGCTACAGGTGGCGGCGCTGCTGATGCTGATCCCGGTGGCGGATAGCTGGCCCAGGTGGTGGAGCGTTGCCTATGTGATGGTCGCCCAGGCGTTCAGTGGCATCGCCAAGGATCTCAACAAGATGAGCGCCAAGAGCGCCATCAAGACCGTCGTGCCCGAAACCCCTGAAGATCACAACAAGGGGGAGCAGCAGCTCTTCCGCTGGGTGGCGATCCTCACAGGCTCCAAGAATGCCCTCAAGGGGGTGGGCTTCTTCCTGGGAGGTGTGCTGCTCACCACGATCGGTTTCAATGCGGCCGTGGCGGTGATGGCGGCCGGCCTGCTGCTGGCCTTCTGCGGCACTCTCGTGCTTCCGGCGCACATGGGCCGCATGAAGCAGAAGCCTGGCTTCAGCGCGCTGTTCTCCAAGAGCCAGGGCATCAATGTGCTGTCACTGGCCCGTTTCTTCCTGTTCGGTGCCCGTGATGTCTGGTTCGTGGTGGCCCTGCCGGTGTTCCTCGAAGCCGCCCTGGGCTGGAAGTTCTGGGAGGTGGGCGGCTTCATGGGCCTGTGGGTGATCGGCTACGGGATCGTGCAGGGCTCAGCGCCGGCTCTCAGGCGCGCCTGGGGCCAGTCGGCCGCTCCCGGTGTGGCGGCAGTGGAGTTCTGGAGCGCCGTGCTCACGGCCATTCCGGCCCTGATCGCCATCGCTCTCTGGCGGCAGGTGGGCCATCCCGGTGTGGCGGTGGTGGCAGGGCTGGCCGTGTTCGGGCTGGTATTTGCCATGAATTCCTCGATTCATAGTTACATGATCCTGGCCTATTCCGACGCCGAAGCCGTGAGTCTGAATGTGGGCTTCTATTACATGGCCAATGCTGCCGGGCGACTGGTCGGCACGCTGCTCTCCGGTGCCATGTTCCTGGCGGGCGGGATGCAGGCCTGCCTGTGGACCTCCACGGCCCTGGTGGCTGCTGCCTTTCTGGTCAGCACCCGCCTGCCCGCGCCGCCGCGCCAGCTTCAGGCGGCAAACTGAAGGCTGCTGAACACACGCCAAAGCACGATCTGCCCTCACGCTCGCGGCAGCCGGGGGACCTGCCCCCGGGCTCAGCGATAGCGGCGTGGCTGACTACAGCCATTCCAGCCTGAGAACCTGCAGCGCTGAGGCCAGCAACGCCTATTGGGCCGTAGGGACACCACCCTGCGGCCCGAGGATTGAACGGTCTACCGCAGGAGGATCCACCGATGTCGTCCGCGAGGCACCGCTCCCCTGGCTGATGCGGCCCTGGACAAGATCAGCCAAGCGAGATCCCGGCCTGGGCACGCACTGGCTCGTCAGCCGATCCAACGCGCTGCCGTGATGAAGCCGACCCCTGGCGTGTTCCCGGCAAAGCCTTCCTCACCAGATCTGCAACCAGCCCGGAGCTCAGAACTTCACCGTGAGGTTGACCAGACCGCCGAGCCATGGGGTCAACGACCGGCCGGCGGCGGCCTCGAGGCCGGAGCCGGGGAAGGAGGCGCCGAAGCCGAGGGTGAGGTAGGTGTTGGCGATCAGCTGGCGCACGTACTCCAGATAGAGATCATCGGAAAGGTGAGGCTGGGGTACGCCGGAAACCAAGGCCGGCATCCCATCAACGCTGACGATGCGGCCGCCCTGGCCGAACTGCAATGGGCTGTTGCGCTGGGCCGCCGCCACATGCCAATAGGACAGGGTGAGCTGATCGAGGGGACTGAGACTGAGACTCAGCGCCAGGCGATGGCTGCGAACATTGGTGTTGTAAAAGGTCAGCGCCGCATTGGAACCGGAAGAAAAAGCGTTGACGCCACCGTCATAGAAGAGCGGATCGAAACGCTCCAGGGTTGCCGTGGCCGGATTGTCGCCGCTGTACTGGCGGAAGGCATAGCTGATCTTCGGCAGCCAGCGCGCCTTCTGCCACTGATGGCCCAGCTCTGCGCTGATGCCATAGGCGGAGAGATCGATGCGATTGTTCCACTCATAGGCGCCCTCGAGGGCAGTGTAAAGCCCTGGGATGCGATCGCGAAGCGGCCGGAAGCGCAGATAGGGATTGATCGCCTGGGTTCCCTGGCGGCCATTGTCAATGATGGTCAGCGGCGCGCGGATGTAGGGAAGATCCGAGGCGCTGACCTGGAGATAGGCAATCCCAGCCGTTTCGTCTCCAGGCTGGGCGGTGAGGCTGTACTCCACCTTCCCCCCCCAGAGCGTGCTGTCGGGATCGGCGGCGCTGATTTCGTTGTAGTTGAGCAGAAAGCCATCGGCCGACAAGCGACCGCTGCTCAACCGGGCCAGGGCGGTGTACTCCCAGGAGCGCCGTGGCGACACCAGCAGGGCACCGCGCTGGTTGCCGTTCTGGGCGCCGAGATCAAGGAGAAAGCCTGAACCGAGGCGGTAGGGCTGCTGGCCGCCGGAGAGATCGAGGCCAAGGCCGGTTGCAGGATCGCCGAGCCGGAGACCCGCAAAGGCATTCTCCACGGAGATGCGACCCTGATCGCCCTGGTCGAGCAGGTCGCGGCCGTCGCTGCCGGTGGCGGCGGGCGCAAAACCGGCATACAGGCCCGCGGTTGGCGCCAGCGCCAGGTCGATGCGCAGGCTCGGGATCAGCCAGAGCTCATTCCAGAGGCGATCGACGTTGTAGGGCGCGGTGGGGGCGAACACCTCCGAAAGCCCCCAGTAGGCGTGATCCTCCAACACCGGCTGCGAGCCGGCGAAACAAGCCGAAGCGCACACTCCAGGGACCCTGGCGGAACAGCAGCGGCGTCGGTGGCGCCGGCGGCGCCTCAGGATTCACCGGGATCTCCGCCTGCGCCAGAACAGGCGGCCATGGATTGGAAATCGGCCCAGCAGATAGCGTGCCAGCGCTGGCTTCAGAGGCCTGAGTAGAGGCGCTGAGAGCCTGGAGAACGACCAGAAGAGAGGGGGCCAGGCAAGTGCGAATCAGGCCGTGAATAGGGGTATGAAGGCAATGGCTACGGTTCACACAGATCGAGGAGATGGATCGGAATCGGTAGACAGTACCATCGAAACGAATCGGCAAGGATGCCAGCACCCAGCGGCTTGTAGAGCCTGACAACCATGAAGCGAGCGGTCGGCATCCTGTGGCTGATGATCATCAGCATCGCCCAGCCCGCAACCGCTCAGCCCCATCCCAGGGGGGCAGCAATGCTGGCGGCGATGGCGGCCAGGCACCCAACATTCTGGTGATCATGCCCGATGATGTCGGCTACTGGAATGTGGGCGCTTATAGCCACGGGATGATGGTGCCCACCCCCAACATCGATCGGATCGCCAAGGAGGGGCTGCTGTTCACCGATCACTATTCGCAGCCCACCTGCACCCCCGGCCGGGCGGCCTTCCTCACCGGGCAGTTGCCGATCCGCACCGGGCTGACCACCGTGGGCATGCCCGGCTCACCGATCGGCCTCGACCGCCGCGACCCGACCCTGGCGGAGTTATTGAAAACCAAGGGCTACCGCACGGGCCAGTTCGGCAAGAACCATCTCGGTGATCGCAATGAGCACCTGCCGACCGTGCATGGCTTTGATGAGTTCTACGGCAATCTTTACCACCTCAACACAGAAGAAGAACCGGAGCTCGGCGACTGGCCCCAGGATGCGGCCTTCAATCAGCGCTACCGCCCCCGCGGCGTCCTCGACGCCCGCGCCAGCAGCAAGGATGATCCGAGCGTGGATCCGCGCTTCGGGCGGGTGGGCCGGCAGGTGATCCGCGACACCGGCGCCCTGACGCGCCAGCGCATGGAAACGGTCGATGAAGAATTTCTGGACCGCACCAAGCAGTTCATCCGCCAGTCGGTGCAGAGCAAGCGGCCTTTCTTCGCCTGGTTCGCCCCGAGCCGCATGCACATCTACACCCATCTCAAAGCCCAGAACCGCCATCTGGCCGCGCCCCATTCGTCCGAACTCGACATCTACGGCAGCGGCATGATCGAGCATGACGGCCATGTCGGTCAGTTGCTGCAGCTGCTGGATTCACTCGGCATTTCCCGCAACACCATTGTCGTCTACACCACCGATAATGGCGCCATGTCGGCCTGGTGGCCCGATGGCGGTGCCACCCCCTTCCGCGGTGAGAAGGCCACCACCTGGGAGGGCGGTGTGCGGGTGCCGATGCTGGTGCGCTGGCCGGCGCGGATCGCCGCAGGTCGGGTGTCGAATGGCATCCAGGAGCACCAGGATCTGTTCACGACCCTGGCGGCGGCGGCCGGGATCCCGGCGGTGCACGAACGGCTGCAACGCAGCGATCGGGTCTACATCGATGGTGTCAACAATCTCGACCACTGGACCAAAGGATCGGCGTCGGCACGGAACGTGGTGTATTACTACAACGAGCGCGAACTGACCGTGATCCGGATCGGCAACTGGAAATCCCATTTCCAGACCCGCGATGGCTTTTTTGATCACAACAAGCCATCAGCCTTGATCTTCAATCTGCGCATGGATCCGTTCGAGAAACACGACGGCCAGAAGAACAATGACGTCGCCATGCGCCTCGGCATCGCCTGGGGCGGCCAGGTTCAGGATGCCCTGCGTCAGCATCAGGCAACCCTGCGCCAGTTCCCACCCCGCCAGATCGGCGCCTCGCTCAGGCCCGGGGGCCAATAGGCCGGCACCCCGCCGCCAGCTTCGCCGGCCTGGGCCGGCCCCGATCCCCCTTTCCCCCGGCCCCTATGGCCCTTCGCCCCCTGTCGTTGCCGCCGCTGCCCCAGCTGCCGCCGCGACTGCTGCCGCCGCTGCTGCTCGGCGCCACCTTGCTCGCCCCTGGCCCGCTGGCCCCGCTGGCTGCGCCACCGGCCCGGGCGGCCGACGACACATTGCCGCAGTCGGTCCAGCAGCTGCGCCGCTTCCCGTTCCAGCCCAACTGCGCCGGCAACACCCAGGAGATCGTGGCCTGCCTGTGGCAGCAACGGAACCGGGGCGATGCCACCCTGCAGCGGCTGCTGGGCAGCGTCGAGCTGCGCGAGCAGTGGCGCGCCAGCCGCCGGCGGGTCTGCGAACGGGCTGCGACCAAGGCGGAGGGCGGCTCGATCCAGCCGATCGTCTGGTTGAGCTGCGAGAACGCCCTCAACACCACCCTGATCGACCAGCTCCGCAAGCCATTGCTGGGGCCTTGAGGGCTTCCGCCGGTGGAGGTGGTGGGGCTGGAGCTGGCCATGGACCAGGAGCCGGCTGGATGACTCAGCCCAGGCCCGGTCGCGTCTGCCGTGCCCACTCCAGCCGCCGAGCCGGTGCGCGCCTTGGCTACTCCTGGCTCTGTCGCTGACAGACCAGCTCGTCCAGGGGGTTGGGAACTGACTCGTCAGAGGCCCCTTCAGAGCCCCTTGCCGTTCTTGTCCAGCTCCCGGCGGATGGCCTCCAGCAGCTGCTTCTCGCTGATCGGCACCCCACCCTGGGCGATGGACTGCAGGCTCACCAGGTGAGCGATACAGAGGGTGAGGCCTCCGGGACATTCATGGCACCTGGCCCTGTCCTGAAGATCCTCCTCCGGTTTGGTCAGAGGTGAGCAGGACCAGCTGCACCGACCACCACCGGGGCCTGCTGCAACAGACCGATCGCCCCAGTCCTTCGCACGAAACACCCACCCTCTCGCCAGCGGCGCAGCCAGCCTGTCCGCATCAGCCGCAAGCCGGCCTTGACCCCCACCTCAGGGCCCCAGCCCCCCGGCCATCCGAACCAGCCGCCCGGCGGCGAGACCATCCCCGATGATCGCGGCGGGTGCAACAGCGCCGCCGGCCAGGACCCCAGCGACCTGACCGGCCCAGCAGGCGCTCGATTCGGGGCCAGCGGCCGCCTGGAGGGCAGCGAGCAGGACCGCCAACCATGGCCGGAGCCAGCGAAGCGTCCGTGGAACGCCAAGGACAAGGAGCTGCTGGCGCTGCTCGACCAGCTCGACCCCAGCAGCCTGGAGGATCAGGAGTTGGCCCTGGAGCTGATCCGCCAGCTCGTGGAGCAGCACCTGCGGACGATGATCGAGGGGCGGCGGGAGGACGGGCACGCCCCAGGCCGTTGATCCAGCCCCTGAACGGGCAACGGGCGAGCTGCTGCCCGGGCGATGGCGAGCGCCAGGGCCGGCGGAGAGCCTGCCCCGCCGCGAGCCCCCCTGGCCTCCGGCTTCGCCCCGCCGCCAACCCGCCCAGAAACCAGCGGCCCCGCGACTGGTCGGCACCGCTACCGCAGCGGCCCCCGGCCGAGGGGAATGCTGCTAGCAGTGAGTTCTCACGCCCCCATGATCACGATGGTCAGCCCCACCGCCGATTCCGGCCCGTCCTCGGCTCCGGCCGCGGCCGTGGTGATGGATCCGGCTACCGCCTTCGCCGCCGTCGCCCTTGCTGCGGTCTCCTGGGACGGGGTGCTCACCATGGCCGGCTCCCGCGCCCTGCGCCATTCGCTCGACTACCGCCAGCCCTTCCGCGGTTATGGCCAGGAGACGATGGTGAAACTGATGGATACCCTGCTGGCCGAACTGCGGCGGGTGGGACCCCAGCATCTGATGGTGGAAGCCGCCGAGCAGCTCAGCCCCAGCCAGCGGACCACCGCCTTTGCGGTGGCGGCCGAGATCATGCGCTCCGATGGGCCGCTGCAGGCCGATGAGCAGAACATCCTCACCAATCTGGCCACCACCCTGTCCCTGAGCGAAGCCGAGACAGCGCCACTCCTGGCGGCGATGGATCTGCTTCATGCCGATGTGCTCGTCTGAACGGAGCCTGCCCCTCAGGAATCGGAGCCACAGCGGCAGATTCCTGAGGGGCAGAGGCGGCTGAACCCCATGCCCATGGCGGTCAGATCCCGCACCTCAGCGGGGTTTGATCAGCTGCAACACCTGGGGGCCAAGGCCACCGGCACGGCGCTCGAAATTCAGGGCCTTGAGAATCGCCTGGGCGGAGGCGGCGATGTCACCGGCTTCGGCGCTCTCACGGGCCTGTTCATGCAGGCGGGAGGCCTGGTCGAGCAGGTTGCGTCGGTCGGAGCTGTCGTTGGCCGGGGGATGGGGACGGCCCGGGGCGATGACGTTGCGCCGTGGTGCCGAGGCAACGGGGAGAGGGACAGGTGGGTGGATCCTGGTTGCTGTCATGGTGAGCCGGCGAATCAGGCTGGTCGGCTGGATGGGAGAAGTGAAACAAGGTGATCAGAGGAGAGATGCGGCCAACGGAGAAGGAAACAAAGCCTCTCACCACACCATCGGTTTGATCAGAGCCACGTTAAGTGGCCGCTCGATAAATGGTGGCCAGCAAGGGCTGCATCGGCGCTTTTTCGCGCTCGCCTGACCCATTAGCTGTTCAAACTTCACAGAAGCGATCCCGCAGCACCCGGAACCGGCCTGGACCGCTCTGGCGATCCGATGCAAGCCACTCCCTGAATCCATCGCACAGGACCGGACAGGGCAGAAGCTCCAGGCCTCAACCGCGACCGGGGAACGCAAGCCGGTCCGCAGCGGTGGCCTGGCTTCCGTTCCAGCGGCAGCGGTCCAACCCCAGCCCCATCAGGTCCCGGGTTCCTCCTGATTGCCGCCGAGGGCGGCGATGGCATCGCGCAGTTGCTGGGACCGTTGCAGATCGCCGCGGGTGAGGGCAACGGCAAGGGCGAATTCGAGCTTTTCGAGTTGGTGGTCGCCATCGCCGCCACCAGCGGCCGAGCGACAGAGGTGGACCGAACCGGGCACGGATCCCGGCGATGGACGGGGACCGGAAGCCGCGTAGGTGTTGCCTTGTGTGACGGTCTGGCCGTTGCCGTGACCGGCGGAGTGGGATGTGGGGTAAGCCATCGCTCACTTTCTTTCCATTCTGCCACCCCTGACCAGTGGGCGGCAGGGATGGTCAGGCGGCGGCTCTGCCGTTCGGACCCTTGAGCAGGGAAGGGTTGGTTCGATAGCCCGTTCCATCCCGATCGGCCTCCAGAGCGGTGTCGTGTTCAGCATCGAGTTCAGCACCGAGTTCAGCGAGCAGATCCTCGGCCCGATCCCCCCGTGAATCGGCCTCAACGGCGGCAGCCCGAACACCCTGCCGATCCAGCGCAGCGGAACCCCCTGGCTGGTCAGCGGCGGAGCGGCCAACGCTCTGGACGGTTGCTCCCGACCCAGCCTCTCGGTCCGCTGGGCCGGACCTCCCCTCGCCCGCCGCGGCTGCCGCCGAATCCTCCGGCGGGGCCTCCAAGGCACCCTCCAGCAGGGAACGACAGTCGAGCAGCAGCCGTTCGGCATTGTCCAGGCTGTGGTCCAGGGCGGGATCGGGCTGTTCCGCCTGGAGGCCGATCGCCTCCAGGGCCGCCAAGCGTTGCTCCAGCTGCACCAGCCGCTGGGACAACAGATGCAGGGTGCCCGCCAGATCCTCGGCGCTGCGGCTGATCCGGAACGAGACCGATGGATAGGACATGGCAATCCAAGGCTTTGCTGGAAATGACAACACACCCCGCAGACTGGGGCCAGATCCGAGGCGCCGATGGCGAATCCCTGGCCCCTGCTGCTGCTGGCCCTGGCGGGGGCGGCGGGTGGAGTGCTGGCCCTCGGCACCGGCATCCCGGCCGCCCCCCTGGCGGGTGCCCTGATCGGCGCCGCCCTCATCAGCCTCAGCGGCCGGGTGGAGGCGGTGAGCTGGCCGGCGGGAACCCGCACGCTGCTGGAGATCGCCATCGGCACCGTGATCGGCAGCGGCCTCACCGCCGCCGCCCTCGGCGAGCTGCGCCAGCTCTGGCGGCCGGCCCTGCTGATCACCCTCACCCTGGTGCTCACCGGGCTGGTGGTGGGTCTGTGGTGCAGCCGACTGCTGGGCATCGATCCGGTGGTGGCCCTGCTGGGGGCTGCGCCGGGGGGCATCAGCGGCATGAGCCTGGTGGGGGCGGAATTCGGTGTGGGGGCGGCTGTGGCGGCGCTGCATGCGGTGCGGCTGATCACCGTGCTGCTGGTCTTGCCTCTGGTGGTGAAGCTGGTGCTGCAGGCCAGCGGCCGGCTGCCTGGGGGCTGAGCGGCGCCTGGGCGGCGGCCGGACGGCGGCTGAGCACCGGCTGAGCGGCGCCGAATGGAGCATGGATCCAGCTCCGACAGCCCCACGCCCCGGCCTGGATGCCTGGACAGCCTGATCTGGGCCGATACCTTGTCCCTGGTTTGCGGCCCTGGTCCGCCCTTCCGACGCCCGCAGCGATGTCCGCCCGTCTCCGCTCCTCCCAACGGCCGGTTGCCCCCCGCCGCCGGAACCGCCATCGGCTGGCGGCCCTGGCTCTGGTGGGCGGCGCCCTGCTGGGCCAGGGCCTGGGCGGCAGCCCGCCCGCCCAGGCCGCCGAAAACTCCGCAGGCGAAAAGGGCGCCCAGGTGTACTGCTTCCTGCGCAGCAACGGCAACGTCCATGAGGTGAGCTGGATCGCCGCCTACTCCCTGATCAAGCGCCAGAGCGCCAGCCTGTTCAAGACATCGCCGGAGCACGCGGCGGTGATGATCACCGAGGCGGTGGTCCAGAACCCGGGCAACTATCCCGATTGCGGTCGCTTCATCGGCGATCTCTACAGCCGTCGGATCGTTTACGCCAATCCGGCGGCGGCGGGCGGTGGTAGTGCTGGGACAACCAGCCCCCAGACCTCAGGTGAGCGCTACGCCAACTGATCAGCCGCGGCCGCGACCAGCGGCGGCCTCCGCCGACGCCCGAACATCAAGGCAGCGGCGGGGGTGGTGGTCGAGGTTGCCCCCCCTGCTGATCGGCCTGATCGCCACCCTGCTCACGGCCTGCGCCGAGGAACCCCTGCCGCAGCGCCGGATCAGCCGGGATGACTGCCTGAACGAGGTGAAGCTCGACGAGCTGCGGGAGGCGATCGCCCGCTGCGACAAGGTGGTGGCCGCCTATCCGCAGGATCCCCTGCCCCTCAACGAGCGGTTCCTGCTCCATACCCTCGCCGAGGACGACCGGGCCGCCTGCCGGGACATCGTCAAAGCCGCATCCCTGGCCCGGCGCCTACCGCCGGAGCGACTGGATGCGATGTTGCGCAGCGATCTGAAGCGGCGCCTGGCCGACTGCCAGACGGCACCACCCAGCGCTGCGGGGGCCCCCGCTCGGCCCCCAACAGCCCCTGGCCCCCCGAGCAGCGGCGGCAAGCAGGCGGCCAGGGAGCCGGCGGTCAAACAGAGCGCAGCCGAGGGGCGGGGTGCTGCGGCACAGGGGGGCTCCGCCGCCTCACCAGCGGTCCAGCAGCTCCCGCACCAGAACCGGTAGGGCGGCCCGGGGCAGGCGCTGGCGGCGGCTCTGGAACGTCACGGCGATCCGCTCCTCCTTGCTGGAGATCAAGCCATCGACCAGCTGGTCGGCCACGCCCAGCTGCAACCAATGGCTGGTGAGCATGGCGCCCATGCCGATGCGATGGCAGCGGTCCTCGGCCTGCTCGGCATCGCCGGGGGTCCAGGGGCGCTCGAGCAGCACCACATGGCGGGCCCGGTGCAGTGTGAAGCCGAGGCCACCGGTGCCGTAGGTGGCGATCAGCACCGGGCAGTCGCCGGCCTGGAAGCGATCCACCAGCCCCTGGCGCCGGGGCGGCGGCACGGCACCGCTGAGCAGCACCGCCCGGGCCTCGCCGCCGAGCAGGCGTTGCAACAGCCGTGCCGAAGCCAGGAAGGCGGTGAAGACGACGACCGGCCCCTCCCGCCGGTGATCCAGCTCGTCCAGCAGGGCCAGGGCGGCTGGCAGCTTGCTGCGGGAGGCGATCCGGCGCAGGGCGGTGAGCACGGCCAGCAGCTCGGCGTCGCGTCGCACCTCGCCGCGCCGGGCCCTCAGGCGATAGGCCTCCACCACACGCTGCAGGCGCTGATCGAAACGATCGCCGGCCGCCGGGCTGAGCTGGACCGGCAGCAGCAACCGCCTTTTGGGCGGCAGATCCAGACACTGCTCCTTGCGGCGATGGAGCAGCAGGGGCCGCAGCAGACGCTGCAGCTCTTCCAGCTGGCTGGCGCCGTTGGCCTGCCAGATGCGTCGCCCCCCCTGCTCGCGCCAATGGCCCTGGCAGTAGCGCTCCTCAAAGGCCCGGCGATCGTCAGCGAGGGGATGGCCGATGGCCTCCAGCAGGGGCAGCAGCTGGAGGGGCCGGCCGTTTTTCATCGGTGTGCCACTGAGCAGCCAGATCGCCCGCAGCCGGGGATGGCGGGCCAGGCGGAGGAAGGCCTGGGTGCGACGGGCAGCCCTGTTCTGGGCGTGGTGGGCCTCATCGGCGATCAGCACCGTGCCCGCCTCCGGCAGCTGCTGAGGCAGCCGGGCCCAGCTATGGAGTTCCAAGCGCAGGCCCAGGGAGGCCGCCTCCTGGCGCCAGTGGTGATGGAGACCCACCGGGGCGATCACCAGGATGCGGCAATCCGCCAGCCGCACCAGGCCGCGGGCCGCCACCAGGGCGGTGAGGGTCTTGCCCAGGCCCATGGCATCGGCCAGCACGGCGCCGCGCCTGGCCAGCAGCCAGCGCACGGCCAGGCGCTGGTGGGCGAACAGCTGGCGGCCATCGGTGAGGGGCTCCGCCGGGGCGGCGGCGGCCACCAGGGCACGGTGGGGCGGCAGCGGCGGCAGCGGCTGGAGCAACCAGCCGATCCACTCCGCCAGCTCCTGGCTCACCGGAAACCGGTGGGCCAGCAACGCCTGAAGCCCCAAGGCGGCGGCGGGGGGAAACTCCCAGCAGTGGCGCCGGCCGTTCCAATGGCCCCGCGGCCGGATCGCCCGCAGCTGGGCCTGGGTGACGGCATCGAAGGAACAGGCCACCTCGATCAGCCCGGAAGGGCCCAGGCGCAACCCCAGGCCGGTGGATGGGGCTGGGGGGGAGGCCGCGGGGGGGGCCAAGGGGGCCGGATTGCAGTGACCGACACATTGACACTGGAAAGTCCTGGCAGACTTCACGGCAGCCGGAGCTTTCCGCATGCAGGCCAGGGATGGAGTGTTCCTTGAGGATCTCTGCCCCAAACTGCGAGCGCGGCGCTGGCGCAGCACCCTCCACCTGGCCACCCAGGGTTGCTGCCTGTATTGCGGGAATCCTTCCGAATCGATCGATCACGTTCACCCGCTCAGCCGCGGCGGCCTGAGCGTGACCGAAAACTGCGTGCCGGCCTGCCTCGCCTGCAATGGCAGCAAGGGCGACGCCGACGCCTTCAGCTGGTATCGGCAGCAGAGCTTCTACGACCCCCGCCGCGCCATGGCCCTCAAGGCCTGGACCGACGGTGACCAGCCCCTGGCCCTGCGTCTGCTGAGCTGGGCCAGCCCCGCCGCTACCGCCGGAGGGGGCCGGAGGGCGCCTGGGCCAGGGGCGCAGGCCGGTGCTGGAGCGGCGTCCGGCACCGGGTCCGGGAATCGGCAGGAGCACCGCAACCGCTCTCACCAGACCCGACAGGCCTCCACTCCGGCCTGGCGCTGGCAGATCGCCTCCTGATCGCGGGGCTGCTCCGGCGCCACCCCCAGAGCAAACGCCACCAGCAGGGCGGCCAGGGCCAGGGGCAGGGGCGGAACCAACGCCTGCCAGACACCCACGGCCAGGGATCCCGGCCGGCGGCGCCGGCCCAGCGGGGCGGTGACGGATGCGGACGGCGGCAGGACCATCGGAGCCCCGGGACGGACCCTGCCCGGGGCGACCCGGCGCCGCAGGTCACAGCCCGGGGAAGCGGGAGCGGAGCGCAGGCGGGGTGCGGTAGAGAAGGAGGCGAGGGCCATGCCGGTCAACGATCGACGCTGATACAGGTGTACTCATGACGACGGGTTCTGTCAACGCTTCCCAGGGGGCCCCGATCCCGGCCGCGGTGCGCAACGCCCTGGCCGCGCCGGAGCGAAGGCCTGGACAGGTGCTGGTGCTGGGCGGCGGCTACACGGGTCTGCGCTTCGGCCGGGCCCTGGCCCAGCTCGGCGTGCGGGTGCTCGTCAGCCGGCGGGAGCCGCCCCCCCAGCCCGCCGCCACCGGACTGGGCTGGATCGGCTTCGATCCCGACCGCGGCCTGATCCCCGACGCCGATGCCCTGGAGGGCACCACCCACCTGCTGAGCACCATCCCCCCGGACCAGGACGGCCGCGATCCGGTGCTCACCCACCTGGGGGAGACACTCAACGCCCTGCCCCTGGCCTGGGTGGGCTATCTCTCCACCACCGGCGTCTACGGCGACCGTGGCGGCGGCTGGGTCGATGAGGGCAGCCCCACCGATCCCGGCCTGGAACGCAGCCGGGCCCGGCTGGCCTGCGAAACCGCCTGGTGCCAGCGGGAGCTGCCGCTGCAGGTGTTCCGTCTGCCGGCCATCTACGGGCCGGGCCGCAGCCCCTTCGCGGCCCTGCGCCAGGGCACGGCCCGACTGATCCACAAACCGGGCCAGGTCTTCTGCCGCATCCACGTCGACGACATCGTCGGCGCCCTGCTGCACAACCTGGCCCTGGCGCCGTCAGCGCGTCCCAGCCCCTTGATCCTGGCGGACAACACCCCCTGCCCCTCCAGCGAAACCCTGGGCTACGCCGCCCATCTCCTGGGCTGCAGCCTGCCGGCGTTCCAGTCCTGGGGGGATCTGGAGGCCGGCCTCAGCCCGATGGCGCGCAGTTTCTGGAGTGAGAACAGACGGGTCAGCAGCCGTTTGCTGCAGGAGGGCCTGGGCTACCGGTTGCTCTACCCCAGCTATCGGGAGGGCTACCGCGCTTGCCTCAGGGAGGAGGAAGGGGCGGCGTAGCCCGCCAACCGGCGACGCGTTGCCCCAGCAAGCGCCGCAGGGAGGGCCGGATGATCGCCGGTGCCCTCTGGACAGATCTGCCTGCACCGCTGCCGACGCACCGGGAGGCTCGTCGCGGTGTGCTCTGGGTCGTCACGACCGGCGAGGCTCTAGAGCGGATCCTGTGCCCCACCGAAGCGGGTGGGCAGGCCCAGATCGGGTTCGATCCGGTCCCAGTGGATCTCGATCCAGCCCCGCTGCACCCCCACCGCCAGGGCGGAGACCAGGATGCCCAGCAACAGGAGGCGAAGCATGGCGCAGTCCCAGAAAACGGAAACCCCATCCAAGCCGGAGCCGGCGCCCCTGGCGCTGGCCCTGGGGGATCCGGCCGGAATCGGCGCCGAGGTGGCGCTCAAGGCCCTGGCGGCCCTGGCCCGCCAACCCCAGGGGGCGCCCGCGGTCGTGCTGGTGGGTTGCGGCCGCTGGTTGGAGGAGAGCCATCGGCGGCTGCGGCAGGCGGGCTGCACGGATCTGGCCGATCCCCGGATGTTTGAGCTGGAGGATCTGCCCCTGGAGGCACCGCTGCAACCGGGACAGGTCGGGGCCCTGGCCGGGGCCGCCAGCTTCGCCTGGCTGACCCGCGCGACCGAGCTGGTGCTGGAGGGCCGCTGCCGGGCGCTGGTGACGGCACCGATCGCCAAGGCCAGCTGGCAGGCGGCAGGCCATCCCTACCCCGGCCAGACCGAACGGCTGGCGGAACTCTGCGGTGTGGAGCAGGCCTCGATGCTGTTCACCGCCCTCCCTCCCCAGGGAACCTGGCGCTTCAACACACTGCTGGCCACCACCCACATCCCCATGGCGGCGGTGCCAGCAGCCCTGAACCCGGCCCTGGTGGAACGGCAGCTCGATCGGCTGCTCGACTTCTGCCGGCGTTTCAGCAGCAAACCGCGGCTGGTGGTGGCAGGGCTCAACCCCCACGCCGGCGAAGCGGGGCACCTGGGGCGGGAGGAGAGCGACTGGCTGGAGCCCTGCCTGGAGGAGTGGCGGCGGCGCCACCCGGAGGTGCGGCTGGAGGGTCCCCTGCCGCCGGACAGCTGCTGGCTGGAGGCCGCCGCCGCCTGGCGGGACGGCAGCGCAGCGGCGGACGGCTACCTGGCGCTATACCACGACCAGGGCCTGATCCCGGTGAAGCTGCTGGCCTTCGACGCGGCGGTGAACACCACCCTGGGCCTGCCTTTCCTGCGCACCTCCCCGGACCACGGCACGGCCTTCGCCATCGCCGGCCAGGGCAGGGCCCGCGCCGACAGCATGGCGGCGGCAATCCGCACGGCGGCGGAGCTGGGGCTGCCGCTCAGGCCGGCCTGATCCGCATCAGGGCCTGGCCGAACTCCACCGGGGTGCCGTTCTCGACCAGGATCTCAACCACCTCGCCGCCGACCTCGGCCTCGAGTTCGTTCATCAGCTTCATCGCCTCGAGGATGCAGATCGTCTGACCCGGGGAGATGCGGTTGCCCACCTCCACGAAGGGAGGGTCGGCCGGGGAGGGAGAGCGATAGAAGGTGCCGACCATCGGGGCGGTGATGGTGTGCAGGTCGCTGCGGGCGGCGGGGGCCGGCGGCGGCGGCGGCGAGGGGGCAGCCCCGGGCAGCGGAGCGGCGACCGGGGCGGGAGCGGCCGCCTGGAGGACGGTCACCGGCGCTGCGGTGGCGGGGAGGTTGCGGCGAACTTCGAGGTGGAAGTCGTCGCCCTTGAGGGAGAACTCCTGGATGTCGCTCTCGGCGAGCAGGGCGAGCAGCTGGCGCAGTTGGTCGTGATCGAGCTGCATCGTTTCAGGACTCCCGACCCAGGTAGGAATCGTTGCGGGTGTCGATCTTGATCTTCTCGCCGATCGAGATGAACAGGGGCACCATCACCTGGGCGCCGGTCTCGACGATCGCCGGCTTGGTGCCGCCGGTGGCGGTGTCGCCCTTGACGCCGGGGTCGGTCTGGGTGACCGCAAGAACCACCGAGTTGGGGAGCTCCACCTCCAGTGGCTTGTTGTTCCAGGACACAACGCTGACCTCCATGCCCTCCTTGAGATACTTGCGCTGATCTCCGATCTGCTGGGCGGTGAGGCGGGTCTCCTCGTAGGAGGCCATGTCCATGAACACGAAGTTGTCACCCTCCATGTAGGTGTGCTGGAGGGTCGACTTCTCCAGCACCGCCTGGGGCACGGTCTCGCCAGCGCGGAAGGTCTTCTCCACCACGTTGCCGCTCTGCACCGCCTTGAGCTTGGTGCGCACAAAGGCCGAACCCTTGCCGGGCTTGACGTGGAGGAACTCGATCACACGCCAGACCTGACCATCCAGCTCGATCGAGGTGCCGGTGCGGAAGTCGTTGCTGGAGATCATTCCGGCGCTTCGGATTCGCCGGATTGTACGTCTGGCTACCGGCCCCAGTCGGGGCGCCCAGCCCCGGCGCCCCAGGCACCTGTGCCAGAGTCCGCACAGCAGAGGAGCAGGCAGCCATGCGCGCAGCGGGCCACCCCGGCGACCGCGTCGGCGTTTTCCAAGGCCGTCACGGTCTCCACCGTCTCACCGGCCTGGTGCTGGCCCTGGTGCTCAGCCTCGGCGGTCTGTTGCTGGCGCCCGCCGGAGCCCTGGCGGAGCTGCCCCAGGGCAATGCCGTCAAGGACCCCGAGGCGATCCTGCGCAACGCCCTGCCGATCAAGGCCCAGCAACTTCAGGAGCTGCAGCACCGCCTGGAGGCCACCAGCGATGACCTGCGGGCCAAGCGCTGGAAGCCGCTGGCCGGTCTGGTGACCCGCTGCCAGTCCCAGCTCAGCGGCCAACGGGCGGCGATCCTGGCGGGCTTCCCGGCGGACGCCCAGCCCCGAGCCAGCGAGTTGCTCGATCGGCTCGAAACCCAACTTCAGGAGGTGGCCGCCGCCGCCGAAGCCCGCGACCGCGACGCCTTCCTGGCCGGCCGCCGCGCCGCCCTCTCCAGCATCGGAGCGGCCGAGGGGCTGCTGGTGGGCGACTTTCCCTTCGCGATCCCGGCCGAATTCGATGCCCTGCCGCGGCTGCTGGGCCGGGCCACGGTGCAGATCAGCACCACCCAGGGCGATCTGACCGCCGTGATCGATGGTTACAACGCGCCCCTGACCGGCGGCGCCTTTGTGGATCTGGTGCAGCGAAAGTTTTACGACGGGCTTCCCTTCACCAGGGCCGAAGATTTCTATGTGCTCCAGACCGGTGATCCGAAGGGCGACGCCCAGGGTTACGTGGACGCCAAGACCGGCCAGGAGCGCCATGTGCCCCTCGAGATCCGCATCGTCGGCGATGCCGAACCGATCTACAACCAGACCTTCGAGGACATCGGCCGCTACAAGGCGGAGCCGGTGCTGCCCTTCGCCACCTACGGCACCCTGGGCTGGGCCCATTCCGACGGCCAGCTCGACGACGGATCGTCGCAGTTCTTCTTCTTCCTCTATGAAGCCGAGCTGACCCCTGCCGGCCTCAACCTGGTGGATGGCCGCAACGCCGCCTTCGGTTATGTGGTGGAAGGGATGGATGTGCTGCACGAGCTGGGCGTGGACGACCGGATCGTTTCGGCCCGGGTGATCGAAGGAGCGGAGAATCTCAAACCCCACGCCTGAGCAAGCGCGCGCCGGGGTCCGGGCAGCGGCAGGACGAAAGCAGCGAGAGGCTTATGACCAGGCCCCCATCCCGATCCAGCTCCCGCGCGGAACTCCCTGAGGGGGGTAGGGAGTCGGCTGATGATGAAACCCTCGCCGACCTCGGGGAATGGGAGCTGATCCGGAGGCTGGGGGCCTTCGCGCCACCCGGCCAGTTCAGCGACGATGCGGCACTGCTGGCTCCCTGCGAGGTCGCGCGCTCCGGCAGCCACGGGTGCCGCCGGCTGGTGCTCAACACCGATGTCCTGGTGGATGGGCTCCACTTCAGCGACGCCACCACCACGCCGGCGCAGGTGGGCTGGCGGACCGCCGCGGCCAACCTCTCGGATCTGGCGGCGATGGGCTGCACCGAGGTGGAGGGGATCACGGTGGGGCTGGTGGCGCCCGCCGCAACCCCATGGAGCTGGGTGGAGGGCGTGTATCGCGGCCTCAGCGACGCCCTGGCGGCCTACGGCGGGGTGCTGCTTGGGGGCGATTGCAGCGGCGGGATGCAGCGGATGCTGGCCGTGGCGGCGGTGGGGAAGTTGCCGCCAATCCAGGAGGGCGCGGGGGAGGACGGATGCGGGCCCTGGGGTGCCATCCGCCGTGGCGATGGCCGGCCCGGCGACGCCCTGGTCTGCACGGGCCCCCATGGCCTCAGCCGGCTGGGGTTGGCGCTGCTGCAGGGGCACGTTGCCGGCCTTGAGCGGATCAGCGCGGAGCCTGCTGCTGAGGTGGCAGCCAAGGCAGGAGGCCAGCTGATGGAGGCTGAGCCGCTGCACAGCTCAGGGATGGAACAACCACCGGCGCTCCCAGTCGCTCTCATGCACCGGGCGATCGAAGCCCACCAACGGCCGAAGCCTCGCTTCGACGCGGTACGGGCACTCCACCGCAGCCGCCCTGAAGGACTGCCCTGGCGGGTGGGCGGCTGCGACAGCAGCGATGGCCTGGCGGCGGCCGTGGCGGCGATCGCCAGCAGCAGCGATTGCGGGGCCCTGCTGAACCCTGCTGCCCTGCCGCTGGATCCAGCCATGGCCGGCCTCCCCCAGGCGCAGACCTGGTGCCTGGAGGGCGGCGAGGACTTCGAGCTGGTGCTGGCCCTGCAGCCCGCCTGGGCCGAGGCCCTGGCGGCGGCCCTGCCCGGCTGCAGCCTGATCGGAGAGCTGACAGCGGGCTCGGCCGGCGAGCTGCACTGGGCCGGGCCCGCCGAGCAGGACGATGAAGCGATCCCCAACAGCGGCTACCGGCACTTCTGCTGAGCACGGGGCCCGGACCGGCAGCGCTGGCCAGCCGAAAGGTCCGGAGCCGACTCAATCCATTGTTGATTGGGTGGGCATCCGCCGGTCTGAGTGGGATTCAGAGCACCTCCCGAGCGTGGGGGGGGGGCGACCTAAGAGCTGATCGAGCAACCACGGCAAAAGCCGTCAGGGAACAAAGACAAGAGAAAACAAATAGCGACTAACATTGCACGACCTGATCAGGCAGCAAGCTCCGCAGGGTGCCATTGCGCCTCGATTGGGTCGCCGCAAAAGCCTTTGCCAGCCTTGGGACTGGGTGGTCCCGAGATCCGCTGCGGAGCTTTCTGCCTAATCAAGTTGCACGATATGTTTTTTTGCGATTTCTCGTGAGGCATCTTCCCCTCGTCAGTGCGGCCCTCTTGGCCATCAGCCTGACAAACGCCAGTAGCGCACAAGCCGCCACGACCGTTTGCTCGGCAATTTGGACTCTCCCCTATGGCGCACCAGGGGGTACAAAGTCAGCCCCGATCCAAGGCTCCAATCCTCCTTGCTCTAACTCTTCCGTGGTAGCAACGGTGGACGTTGGAATAGCGGGATATCTTGGGGATCTTGCATGGGATACCCTTTTAAATCAATATCCTACGACCTCGAATACTGCGATCGGCATCGGGTCTGGCGCGTCATCGGCAAGCGATTTGAAACTAACTTTCGACAAGCCGATGCAAGACCCGTATTTTTACGTGCTTGCTTTAAACGGCAATGAGTCAATCACATTTTACAACCCTCTGACAATTGTGCAGTCCCGCGGGATCAGCGTGAGTGGATCTACCATCACTGGAAGTGGCTCGGATGTTGACATTGGCTTTGTGGCTCAGTTCCATGGTGTCTATTCACAAATCAATTTCAAACACACCAATAACACAAGCGCCTGGGCAGAATCCTTTGTCTTCACCACAGGCGGGACGCCTGCCGTTCCCGGCCCCCTGCCCATCCTTGGGGTTGGTACTGCCCTGAGCCAGGGCCGGAAGCTTCGCCGCCTGATCCACCAGCGGGGTGGTCGCCGATTCCCCATCGGGTAGTCGACCACGCGGGTAGGCCACCACGGTCGTGTGGGCAGCGACGATCACAGCGGCGCTGCCAGCCCTCCCTCAGCAGATCCTGCAGCGTGTTCCCACCCAGCTTGCCGAGGGTCATGCATGGCAAGCTGCGGAGGACTTCGAGCTGGTCCTGGCCCCGGAAGCCAAATGGGCGAAGGCCCTGACAGCGGCCCTCCCCGGCAGCGTCGTGATCGGGGAGCTGCTGGCCGGGCCCGCCGACGAGGGGATCCAGGCCGGGGGCTATCGCCACTTCGCCTGAGGCCACAAGGGCGCCGTGCAGGGGCGTCGTCTCCAGCGGCACCAGGGTGATGGCGGCTGTTGTCAGCAAGTGACCGTGGAGACTCCGACTCCGTCGGGGTCCGGCTCGTCAGAAGCTGTTCTGATGGCGCACCGGTCCGGGATAGCGGGCCACCAGCGCATCGGCGGTGATCAACAGCAGACCTTCCCGTTCGGCCTGGGCCAGCAGCAGACGATCAAAGGGATCCCGGTGCAGAGGCGGCAGCTGAGCCACCGCGAGTACATGGACGGCCTCGATCGGCAGCTCCACGAAGCCGCCGTCCAGCAGCGTGCGTCTCAGCAGGGATGGCTGCACCTCAAACCCCTCGCGCCCGAGACCCTTCTTGATCACCAGCTCCCAGAGGGAGGCCACACTGAAGCAAAGGCTGTGCTGGGGATCCTCCAGCACAGCCCGCAGGGCGGGGCCGAGGCGTGTCGGTTCGCCCATGGCCCAGATGAGCAGATGGGTATCGAGCAGGAGCTTCAACGGGCGTCGCCCTCGATCGGGCTGGACGCGCGGGGATCCTGGGCGGAACCTCCTTCGAACAGATCGGCGATCTCGTCGCTGGCGATGCGGTCGAAATCGTCGGGAACCGAACACTGACCCGCGAGCAGGCCGAGACGTCGTCGGGGGGGCGGGGCCTGGATGTCGGCGTCGTTCAGCCGGGTGACCTGGACCAGGGGCACACCGGCCTTGCAGATCACGAAGCTCTCACCAGCCACGGCCTGGGCCACCAGGCGCGACAGGTGGGTCTTGGCCTCATGCAGGTTGACCTGGCGCACGCGGGCGATCCCAAGGATTGAACTTAGTTTAACCAGCTCGATGCATCGCCTCGGCCGCAGGCTGCTCGCTGGCCCGTGGCGCCGATCCCCGTGGCGCCGATCCATTGAGCTGGCGGCGATGGCTGACCAGCTGCCACCAAAAGCCTCCAGGACGCCCTGGTCCAGCGACAAGTTCGGCCTATGGTTCGCGGCAAGGCAAGAGCTGCTGTTGAGTTTGGCGCCGAAATCAGTGTTTCTGTGCGAAATGGCTTTGCCTTCCTGCATCGGATCAGCTGCGATCCATACAATGAGGCTGAGGATCTGATTGCACACGCCAAGAAGTATCAACACGAGAATGGCTCTTACCCCGAGCGGATCTGCGCTGATCGCATCGACCTCAACACCAAGAATCGAAACTTCTGCACCAGAGACAACACACGTCTATCTGGCCAGCGGTTGGCTAGGCTACCGAAGGATCCACAGATCAGCGCTACCCACAAGCAGCAGCTGAGCGCAGACCAAAGGAAGCGCAATGAAGTGGAAGGATGCTTTGGATCAGGCAAGAGGAAGTATTCCCTGGGTCTGATTATGGCGCGGTTGTCCAAAGGTGCAGAGGCCTTGATCTCGATCGCGTTTCTCGTGATGTGCGCAGAGAATCCTGAGGCTCCTCCGCCTCTTTTTTGGTATGCGTTCAGGGGTCGGGACGTTGCCCACGGAACTGCATGCCTGACAGCTCACCGCTGAGCGATCAACAAGCAGCAGTGCTCTGTGCTGCTGATTCAGGGATCCGGCAACAGCGACGGCATCACCTCACCACGGTAA
>CAIZQU010000019.1 GCA_903935205.1 uncultured cyanobacterium
ACTCGGGCACAGAGAGCCCTTTCTGGAACTGAATGGCATTTCGGCCCATAACCCGGATGGTATTTGTGTACCACTCTACGGCCTGGCTGGGCCGGTTGCGGAGCTTGCTGCGTAATCAAGTCGGTCAATATCATAAGCACAGAAATCTTAAGGGTGTTTGATCAGGCTAGGGAGTTTGTCAGCCAGATTCCAGATCCGAATGCAAGGCAAGAAATTGGTCGAGCATTGGAACAAATGCAGCAGGCGCAGGCGCATAGTTCAAGCAGTTTTTTGCAAAAATATCAAGCGTTTGTCACCTCTGCGGCAAACCATATGACTTTACTGGCTCCGATTATTCCTGCTATAACAGGGCTCCTGCCCTAAGCTGGAGCTCAACCTCGCCCTCTTCGTACGCTTGACGCTCTGTCAAACGGCGGCGCGGACCATACTAGCTCTACGTTAGAATTCGAAAATCTCCGTTTTCCTCCTCTAGACCAAAAGGTACAAGCCATGGCATTCGACGACTGGATGAATGACACAATCGAGCTGCTGAAGAAAGATGGAACAAAGAAGAAAGGCTTGAAGGCGAGTGTTCAGAAGAGGAAGATCTTTATGGAAGCCAATGGCATTCTTGTTGAGCCGCAGGATTTGATCATACGGAAAATGTCTACGGGTGGAGAGGAAACTTATCGAGTTATTGATCCAGGATTTTTCGAGGACATTGGCGGAATAAGCGCTCACTATCAGATGGAGGTACACAAGCTTGGCTTGCCGGAGGCCAAGAGCACAGTGCAGAGCATAACCTATAACATCACAGGTAACAACGCGAGAGTCAATCAGAACTCGATCGATAACTCGACCAACGTAGTACAGATCGACGCACGCGCCATTCAGTACATCGAGACGCTTCGGAAGGAAATTGATAGATTGGGCCTTTCGGCATCAGAGAAGGCCGAAGCAAACGAGATCATCGATGACGTGGACAGCGCTTTCCGCTCCGGTAACCCGAAACGTTCAGTAGTAACTGCGCTTTTGAAGGCTCTACCACAATCCGCGAATGTCGCGTCAATTGTATCTGCCCTAGCAAGCTTGGCTGGTGTTGCCCTTTGAAACCTAACATCATCATTCACCCGTCCCGATGCATATGGAGTGGTCATCAGCCATGGCATCTCCGGGCGGGTGATGATGAGCGTTGGCGGCGCCAACTCCCACCACATCGATGGCGCTGAGACCGTAGGAGCTGGAGAAACCGATCTGGCCCCGGATGCCGGAGAGATCCAGGGCCGGAATAGAGCGCAGCGGCGAGCCATTGACCATGCCGTCGATCTCCTGGCCCCGGCGAGTATCGAGCAACGGCAGGGTGACGAGCCAGCCGCCGTTGTCGTTCAGCCAGGCGAACATGGACCGGAACGAGCGGCCGTTGCTCCTGTTCAGCGGCGGCAGGACGACCCGCGAGGAGCAGCCGGAGAACATGGAGCTGAAATCCCGCCCGGAACTGGTGTCGAGCAGCGGGATGCTGCGCCGGGAGGTGCAGAAGGAGAAGAACGCGGTGAACTCCTCAATCCGGCTGATGTCCATTTCCACCGGCTGCAGGGTGTAGCAATCGCTGAACAGCCCTGGTGCCTCAAGGAGGGAGTGGCAGAGCACGCGCACACGCTCCAGGCGTCCGCCAAACCATCAGAAGCCCCTCCAGGGCAGCACGAATCAGATCAGATCGATGGCAACTGGGTGGGGGAAAGAGCGCATCAGTCCTCTCCGATCTGCAGGGCGCTGAGCAGCGTCGAAGCGATCGCCACATCCAGCCAGCAGCCCAGCGAGGTGTTCGCCCAGGATTCATCCTGCAGGCGGAGGGCGCCAAGATGCTGCTCCTGCTACAGCGTCTCGGTCAGCCTCGCCGTAGTCGGTGTGGAGGCCGCCAGCGACGACCAACGGCGCACCATCGCCGAACGCACCGCCATTCCGGGTGAATCCAGACACACAACGCACCCTGTCCCATCACCGTCGACGCCCTGGTCTCCGCCCACCCAGGCCGCCGCCCACCGGGCTCCAGCGCCGCTGAGAGCCTTGTATGCGTTCAGGGGTCGGGACGTTGCCCACGGAACTGCATGCCTGACAGCTCACCGCTGAGCGATCAACAAGCAGCAGTGCTCTGTGCTGCTGATTCAGGGATCCGGCAACAGCGACGGCATCACCTCACCACGGTAA
>CAIZQU010000020.1 GCA_903935205.1 uncultured cyanobacterium
GCCGTACAGCTCCAGGAACTGCGACAATGACATCCCAGGCTGGAACTGGATCCGGTTCATAGCCATGGCATCTGGGCCAGTACACGCGTACCAGCTTAGCCTGGGAAAGCTGGTCGCGGAGCTTGGTGCCTAATCAAGACCGTACAAGCTGTATAAGCCGTATAAACGGAGAGAATGATTGCACCGCAGCAGATCTTGCGATGCAGGTCCTGAGATGTCCCTGACGCCTGCTGTCCCAGGATGAGGCCGCGATAGGCGCCCGATCGGATCTGTCTTTGTTCGGGATCTGATCCGTCGACCGATGCGCAACAGGCTCCCAGCGGGGGCGCCCCGGCGAAGGCCAGCCGGGATGGCTGAGCGGGAAGGCCAGCCGAGAAGGCTGGGCGGGAAGGCTGAGCGGCCGATCATCGCGGCGGCCGGCCTCCCAGGCCCGGGTAGCCCTGGAACGGACACGGGCGTGGCAGCTGGCCCCTGGGGCGGACACCCTCAATAGCGGGCGGCCAGGCTGGCGGCCGACTCCCCCCGTCGCCAGGCCCGCCGCAGGCGAGCGTTGGCCAGGGCGGTGCCCACCACCCCAAGCCGCCGCCAGCGCCGCCCGCTGACCTGCAGGCTCGCGGGCAGCACCCCGATCGCCTGGCGACGCCGCAGCCGCAGCACCAGCTCCAGGTCCTCCATCAGCGGGATCGGGGCGATGCCACCGGCGGCCGCCAGGGCCGAGCGGCTGATCAGCAGGCCCTGGTCGCCGTAGGGAAGGCTGAGCCAGCGGCTGCGCAGGGCCACCAGCCGCTCGACCAGGCGCAGGGCCGGCCCAGGGCCCTCGATCGCCAGCCGGAAGGCCCAGGGACGCTCCAGCCCCGCCGCCATCGCCGCCGCCACCACGGCCCCCCAGTCGGAAGGCAGGCGCACATCGGCATGGAGCAGCAGCAACCAGGGGGCCTCGCTGGCGGCCACGCCCCGGAGCAGTTGCAGGCCGCGCCCCGCCGGCGAGGGGATCACCCTGGCGCCGCCAAGCCGGGCCAGTCGGGCGGTGCCATCGCGGCTGCCGCCATCCACCACCACCAGCTCCCGCGGCGGCGCCGGACCGTGGGCCAGATCGGCCAGCAGGGCGGGCAGGGCCGCCGCCTCATTGCGGGCCACGATCACCACGCTCAGCAGGGGCCCCAGCGGCTGGACGGTCTGGCCGTGGGCGATCGCCGACCTGGCGAGAGCGCTCGGGGGAGCCGGCCCCGGCCGTGGATCGGGATCCGCGGGATCCGACAGGCCGGCGATGGAGCGAGGATCGGCGTTCATCGCCAGCGCTGCAGATCGGCCGGCCGGTCGAGGTCGGCCCGGGTCGCCAGCAGGGTGACCGCCAGACCCTCCCGGGCCGCGGCCCGCAGGGTCTGCTCGCCCACCAGGGCGGTCCCCCAGCGAATGGGCTGATCGACCCCGGCGAACAGCCGGGGGGCCGGCGCAACGGCGCCCCATCCCCTGACGGAGGGCGCCCCGTGACCAGCTCGGCGCCGCGATGCCCCCAGCGGGGACGAGCTGGTCACGGTCAGATTGAGGCCGAGCAACCAGTAGCCGCCATCGACCGCAGGACCGAGCACCAGCGGTGCACCGCTCCCCAGGGCCACGAAGGCGGCGAGCAGATCGGCGGCCTCGAGCTCGGGCAGGTCGCTGCCGATCAGCACCAGCTGGTCGATACCCTCCCGACGGGCCCGCACCAGCTGGCGCCGCAGGCGCAGCCCCAGGGACCCCTGGCCCTGGTCCACCATCCGCGCCAGGCCGAGGCGGGCGCCCCAGCGGGCCAGGGCCCTCGGACCGAGCCCCGTGCCGGCCAGCAGCAGCTCAATGCCAACACCGCAGGCCTGACGGGCCGTCGCCACGCCATGGGAGGTGAGACGGGCCTGCACCGCCGCCGCACGGCGCGGGCCCAGATCGGCAGCCAGACGTCGCTTGCAACGCCCCGGCGCGGGCCAGCGGGCCATGATCACCAGCCGACGCCGCGGCTCCCCAGGCGCAGACCGGCTGCTCAACGCTCCCGGGGCAGTTCGGCCGGGCGGAGCGAGAGCTCCAGCCGCTGCTCACCTCGCCGCACCGTCAGGCTGAGGGGGTCACCCACCCGCCCCCGATCGACGGCGAGCTGGACCTCCGAGGCATTGGAAACGCCGGCACCGGCCACCTTCTCGATCAGGTCGCAGCCCTTGAGGCCGCCCTTGGCCGCCGGGCTTCCCTCCATCACCTCCACCACCAGCACCCCATTGACCTCCGGCAGCTGGCAGGCGTCGGTGGCGCCATTGATCTCCCGCGCCAGCTGAGGCGTGAGGGCCTGGAGGCGAACGCCGATATAGGGATGGCTGGCATAGCCGCGATCGAGGATCTGGGCGGCGATCTGGCGGGCGGTGTTGATCGGGATCGCAAAGCTCAGGCCCGCTCCAGGGGCCTGGCGAATGGCGGTGTTGATGCCGATCACCTCACCGCGGTCATTGATCAGCGGTCCGCCACTGTTGCCGGGATTGACGGCCGCATCGGTCTGTAAATAGGGGACCCGCTGCCCCTCGCCCAGGGCATTGGTGCGCTGAATCGCGCTGATGATGCCAGCGGTGACGGTGTTGTCGAGACCGAGGGGATTGCCGATCGCGATCGCCCACTCCCCGGGCCGCACCTTGGAGGAATCCCCCAGCGGCGCCACCGGCAGCTTGGAGGCCACCAGCTTGACCACAGCCACGTCGGTGAGGGGATCGCCACCGAGCACCTTGCCACCGAAGCTGCGGCCATCGGGAAGGGTCACCCGCACCTCACTGGACCCTTCCACCACATGGGCGTTGGTGAGCACCACCCCATCGGAGCGGGTGATGAATCCCGATCCCTGACCCTGCTGCCGCTGGATCGCCGGGCCGCCTCCCAACACCCCGCCCAGGGGATTGACCATGCGCTTGACGGTGTCGATCCGCACCACGGCAGGACCCACCTTCTCGACCGCCTGGACGATCACGTTGCCGGTGGGCTTGAACGGCACCGACAGGGGGGCATCGCTGATCCGGGCCTTCTCAGGGGCCGAGGGGCTTCCCGGGGGCTTGAGGCTGAGGCCGCATCCACCCGTCAGCAACAGGGGTAGCGAGAGGCTGCCGATCAGGGCCAGCGCACGCGGGGCCATCGAGGGGAGGGGGTGGGCGGTGTGGGATTCATTAAAGACCGGGCGCAGCCAAGGTGCTGCCTATGATCACGGGTCACGGGGGGGAATAAGGGTGCAGCCAGGGGCAGACCCGCAGGGCCGGGATGGTGAGGAGCTCTGGCAGCAGGTGCAGCAGGCCCTGCAGCCCAATCTCAGCAAACCCACCTTCGAGACCTGGATCCGCCCGGCGAGGTTTCTGACCCTTGCCGGGGGGATCCTGCGACTGGAGGCGCCCAATGCCTTCACCTGCGGCTGGCTGCGCAAGAACTATCAGAGCCAGATCGCCGCGGTGGCCAGCGCCATCGTCGGCCGCAGCGTGGCGGTGGAGGTGGTGGCCGCCACCGGCGGAGGCGATGGGGAGCCGGGGGACTCCGAACCTGTGGCTGCCAGCGAAGGCATGGTGACCGCCGGCTCCCCCTGGAGTGCGGCACCCCAGGCCCGGGGAGGGGAGAAGGGGTCGGGGGCGGAGACGCCGGCGAGCAACGGCCGCAGCGGGCCCGGCGGTCCCCCGCCGGCCGGCCTCAATCCCCGTTACAGCTTCAGCCGATTCGTGGTCGGCCCCAACAGCCGCATGGCCCACGCCGCAGCCCTGGCGGTGGCGGAGGCGCCGGGACGGGAGTTCAATCCCCTGTTCATCTGTGGCGGCGTCGGCCTGGGCAAGACCCACCTGATGCAGGCGGTGGGCCACTACCGGCTGGAGATTGATCCGCAGGCGAGGGTGTTTTATGTGAGCACCGAAACCTTTACCAATGACCTGATCCAGGCGATCCGCAAAGACGGCATGCAAGCCTTTCGCGATCGCTACCGCGCCGCCGATCTGATCCTGGTTGATGATATTCAGTTCATCGAAGGAAAAGAATACACACAGGAAGAGTTTTTCCATACCTTCAATGCCCTGCATGAGGCAGGGCGACAGATTGTGATCGCCTCGGATCGGCCTCCCAGCCAGATCCCGAGGCTGCAGGAGCGGCTGATCTCACGCTTTTCGATGGGTCTGATCGCTGATATCCAGGTGCCGGATCTGGAGACGCGAATGGCGATTCTGCAGAAGAAGGCCGAAACCGAGGAGATGAGCCTGCCGCGGGAACTGATCCAATACATCGCCGGCCGCTTCACCTCGAACATTCGTGAACTGGAGGGGGCCTTGACCCGCGCCGTCGCCTTCGCCTCGATCACCGGTCTGCCGATGACGGTAGAATCGGTTGCTCCGATGCTCGACCCCGTTGGTCATGATGTGGAGGTCACCCCCAAGCAGGTTCTTGAGAAGGTGTCCGAGGTGTTCGGCGTCGCGATCGAGGAGATGATCAGCCCCTCCCGCCGTCGTAATGTCAGTCAAGCTCGTCAAGTGGGCATGTTTCTGATGCGGCAGAGCACCGCCCTCTCCCTGCCCCGTATCGGCGAAGCTTTCGGCGGTAAGGACCACTCCACGGTGATGTACGCGATCGAGCAGGTGGAGAAGAAGCTAAGTTCTGATCCCACCACAGCGCGGCAGGTGCAGCAGGTGCGCGATCTCCTGCAGATCGATTCCCGCAAACGAAGATGAGCTTGATGGCTGTCCGCATTCAGGATTTTTTTGCTGGCCCGGGAGAATTGTTTTCCCGCGAGAAGGGATCCTTCTTCTTTTGTCCAGGTTCCTCGTGCTGCGGATGCTGCTGCTTGCACCAGCCATCGCTAGGCGGTGTTGAGCCATGAAGAGAGTTCTTTTTTTGTATGCGTTCAGGGGTCGGGACGTTGCCCACGGAACTGCATGCCTGACAGCTCACCGCTGAGCGATCAACAAGCAGCAGTGCTCTGTGCTGCTGATTCAGGGATCCGGCAACAGCGACGGCATCACCTCACCACGGTAA
>CAIZQU010000021.1 GCA_903935205.1 uncultured cyanobacterium
GATCGCCTCCATGGCGACCCTGGCCTTGAACTCGGGACTGTGGGTGCGGCGCTTGCTCATCGGTGGGAGCCCCTTTCAGGGGCGGTGCCCCGCCTCAGAGGTTAACGATGGGGGCTGTCCAGAAAAGCCAGACCACCTCAATGAGCATGGGCTGGTCTATGGCCGCCGGCTCAAGCGCTATCAGTGCCGCAACTGCAGCCATCAGGCCACGCTCACGGCCGGCACGATCATGCAGGCCACCAAATTGCCTCTGACCACCTGGTTTCTCGCCTTTTACCTGATCGGCCAGGCCAAGACTGGCATCTCCTCTCTGGAGCTCAGCCGCCACCTGGGCGTGAAATACGACACCGCCTGGTTGCTGCACAACAAGATCCTGCGGGCGATGACCGAGAGGGAAGAGGCCTACGTGCTGCGGGGAAAGATCCAAATGGATGATGCCTACCTCGGCGGAGAACGCCCTGGCGGCAAGGCTGGTCGAGGATCTGAGAACAAGATTCCGATCGTCGCGGCTGTCTCCTTGAACGAGGCCGGTCATCCGATTCACGCCAGGATCTCGGCCGTGAGCGGCTTCAGTTCCGAGGCAATCGCTGACTGGGCCAAACGCAATCTGATGCCCGGCAGCCATGTGCTCTCCGATGGCCTGGCCTGCTTCCGCGCCGTGACCACAGCCAACTGCCACCACAAGGCTGTTGTCACCGGCGGCAAGCACCCCAACGACCTGCCACAGTTCCGCTGGATCAACACCCTGCTGGGCAACGTCAAGACCAGCTTCAGCGGCACTTTCCATGCCTTCAATTTCGATAAGTACGCTAGGCGCTATCTGGGCGGCTACTGCTTCCGCTTCAATCGGCGTTTTTCGATGGTGACGATGACCGACCGCATTGCAAACGCCGTCTGCTGCTGCATGCCCTGCACGGAAAGGGATCTCAGGGTCGCGGAGGCTTATGGGTAATCACGAGCTGGGATGACAATTGCCTGAGTTTCTTCGAATCAGCGCACGCTGGCATCGCCAACCCAGAATCTCCAGGGGTGACTGGAGTCTTGCGTGAGCTGCTCGGCAAATGCCGTTGCCGTATCTCGATCGCGGAAGCTGGAGATTTGCGCATTGCCACTACGATTGACGAAGGCATCGGCACGGCAATGTCGTCTGGCGTCATCAAGAGAATCACTGGGGCCAACAACAGGCCACCAGGTTTCGCCTGGCTGGGGTGGTTCGGCATCTCTCCGATCTTGATCGAGACAAGCCTGCCATCGAACAGCCGCTGTCGCTTCCGATGGCGCTTCGGCGTTGGAACCAGCATCTCTAGGCCCTTCAGTCCGTTCGGCGTCCTGCCTGCTGGCAGCAGGGGCGGCAGACTCACGAGAAGGAGCATTTGATACCTGCTTTGGCTGAGGGGTTGCCACAGGGCTACCCGAAGCCTGGGGGAGATTTTGAGAGCTGACGACAGGTGTCTTGGCACGCTGGAAACCAACCATCGAGATGGAAACCACTGCCCCAAGAAGAAGCCCTGTTACGGCAGCGATGGCTACAACTCCCGATCGATTGCTTTCACTGTTTCCACCGATCGAACGTTGGCCATCAGCTGGACGATATGAGTATCCGGATGATGGAGGCGTGGATTTTTGGGAAACAGGCGGTGACTGAGGAGCGTCAAGACTGCGAAGATGCTCGTCAAGAGCATTGCGGAGACTGGCGATCTCATGATCTGCTTCACCAACTCTCCAGGCATCAGGGTCTGGGCTTCTATTGCTGGTGGTGCGTTGTCCAGAAGGGCCACTCGTGTTACTCATCCGAACATCTCAAAGAGGATTGTGATAGCGGCGAAATAAGAAGCCCAGGCAGCCCAGAAATCAAGGCACAAGGCTTAAGAAGCGGGGGGAGGGTGTCTTCCGAAGCGTGGGCTGGGGGAGTGTGTACCCGTGAGGGCATCACCTGCTCCAGGCGTGCGGTCCAGCTATTAAACCTAGCTCTTGATTAGGTAGCAAGCTCCGCACTCCTCAAGGTCCGCTCCGGCCTAGCGGTGCACCTGCAGGTGGCATGGAGGATTCTCGCGGTCATCTGCTCTAGGTGAAAGCGCCGATTAAAACGATAACAAAAGGCACCCAGGTA
>CAIZQU010000022.1 GCA_903935205.1 uncultured cyanobacterium
CACCACCCCGATGGGTCGCCGCGGCAAGCCGGTCAAGAAGCTGCGCCTGATTCCAGCGGAAAAGGCCTTTGCTCTGGCCCGCGGGTTCCAGGGGCGATTTGGCACCACCGTCTCAGTGATCTGAGGCGATGCCGGGAGGCTCCGCCTCCCGCCGGCCGGGATGACCGGCCGGCATTGGCACGGTTCAACCGCCGCGCTGCAGGCCGCCAGAGGCCAGCGCATCGAGCAGACCCTGCAGCATCTGCGCGCGATGGCTCTCCACCTGCACCGAACGCTCGAACGGCTGCCGGCAGATCAACAGCTGATCGATCTCCGCCAACTCCTGCATGGCCCGGATCAGGGACGGCAGCAGCTCACTGCGGATCAGCTCGCGCTCCTCGCGCTGATAGGGCTGATCAATCCAGCAGCGCCGCCACATCCGCGGCCCGCGCTCCTCCATCAGCGCTTGCACCGCCCGCAGGGCGGCCTCGAGCAACAGGACCGGATCCTCCTGGGGCCTGCCGATCCGCTGCAGCGCAGCAGCGGCCAGCAATGGGCGCGTGGGGGTGAGAACCATGGCGATCGGCGCCGGGTGCGGCGCAGCGACGGGACAGATCCCAGCGGAGGCCCGACGTCAGGAGGGCCTCAGACTGGAGAGGCCCGGAGCAAGCCCACCCACAGGTCTGCAGCGCATCTTGCACAGCTGCCGTTTGCGCAAGGTGCTGATCCTGGCGTCGCGGCGACTCGGCTACTGCATGACGCAGTTGGATCTGATTCGCCTTGCGGCAGTAGCGATCTCCGGCTGGTGTGCATGAACGGGACAGTTCGGTGCCGCGTAGACGCTCAACGCTGAATTAAAAAGAAGTATGCAGGATTTGCATGAATTCAAGATCTGTTAAGGCACGCTGAGCGTGAAGATTCCGAGCAATCTCTAGGCCATGGAGTCTTGGTGCGCTAGCTCTGAACCGATGCAACCGGTCCTGGCTTCCCGTGCCCGCCAGCCGCAAAAAACTGGACCGAGCTGCCATTGAGCAGCGCATTGCCAGGCTCCTGGATCAGGGGCCGCCGGATACCTCCGCTTTGCTCGCCTTTGCCGAGTTCATCCACGGCAAGCCCTTCCCCGAGCCGGTACTCACTCTGAGCCAGCTCAAGCGTGAGGTGTGCAGGGTGTTCGGCTGCGAGAACGCCAAGGAGCTGCGACAGTCCAGCGAGTTCAACCTGGCGATGACCGGCCGCAGCTTCGATCTCAAGACCAAGGCCGACTGGCAGAAGCTCTACCGCGAGTGGGTGGGTGTTCCGCAGGCTGAACGCAACCGCAGCGGAGCCACCTGCATCAATGGCATCGATGTACTGGAGAACTTCCGGCCCTGGCATGTCTTTGGCCTGGAGCCTGCCACAGCCACGGCCGATGACATCAAAGAAGCCTTCCGCCGCCTCGCCAAGGAGCACCATCCGGACGTGGGTGGCGACCCGCGCGTGATGGAGCGGCTGCAGAAAATGCGCGACTCGTTGCTGGCTTTCCGCTGATCATGACCACCTCCTCTTCGATGGCTCAAACCAGTGCGCGGCGGCGGCGTGAGCGCGATTCGTTCAGCGATAAGGAAGCCGCCAAGATGCTTGGCATCCCGGTCGCCAAGCTGTACCGGATCTGTGATTTTTTTGATTCCGATTCTGACGATGCCTGGGATCTGATCGAAGGCGAGTTCTTCGAGTACGAACCAGGCCAGGCCCGCAAGCGCCGCTTCTATGAGGAGGGCGTGATGGCGATCGCCAAGTATCTGGAGGAGACCGAGGGCGGCAGTTTCCTGGCGCGTCTCAAGGAGTTCTTCACCCACCACCGGGCTCGGGTGACGAGAGCCCTGGTGCAGCGCCGCATCATTCAGGTAACCCAGGACCGCTCCACCCTGGTGATCAAGGGTGATCTGGTGTTTCTGCAGCAGCGCTCGGTGGTCCGGGTGCTGGGCACCAACGGCAAAGGGATAAGCGGCACCCTGCGGCGAATCGAAGAGGAGAGCGCCGGGCTTGATGGCGCCGAAGGTCTGGAGATCGACGTGCACTTCGCCGATTTCGACGACGTGGAGGGGCGCCACTGGAGCCAGCGCGGCATCGCCCGGCTCGCTCGCACGATGCACGAGCGGGGACGCATCACCAAAGCCCGCAAGGCCTGGGTGAAGGCCGTAGCCGATGTGGCGGAGGACTGCTTTGAGGTGCAGCGCAAGGTGCTGGAAAGCCATGAGGCCCGGGTGAAGGCCGCAATGGAGCGTGCACGGAGCAAGGCCAAGGCCTGCGCGGTGACGCAGCAGAAACCCAATGCCGCGGATCGCAACCCGATTGAGCTGGAGGCTCATCACCTGTTCGACGCCGCCACTCGGCCCGATCTCGCGGCACTGGACGACAACCTGCTGGTGATCAGCTCAGCCTTGCACCGCAACTTCCACAAGTGGATGGGCAACCGGCCCTGCGAACCCAAGGACTTCGTGGACTACCTGCTGCGCAACGAGCTCACCCACTTCGAGGGCAGCCCCAGCACCCGCGCCCGCCAGGAGCAGCGCCAGCAGAAGCTGATCCACCGCCTGGAGCTGCTGCAGGCCCGCTACGAGGGGAATCGGCTGCTCTACTGAGTCAGACCAGAGAACCCCATCACCACAGCCGGAGGATGCGGTGCCAGCTTCTGGGCAGCAGCCTCAAGGAAGGCCACCAGAATCGTGATCAGCACGATGTAGTCCCGCAGGGCTGGATCTAGTGGGGAGCCATCACCGCCCACCTTCCCTGCAGGATCCGCTCCAGCGGCTGCCAGAGGGAATTGTCTCGCGCTGCCGCATTGGCCTGAGCGAGCCGGTCGGCATGGCTGGGATCGGCGAGGGTAGCGGTGGTGGTGGAGTGCGCGAATGCGTTGCGTACCCGCCGCAGGGTCTGCAAGGCCTGCTCCACCAGCGGATCGATCAGCCCCAGGCAAGCCGCGAGGTTGATGCATGCCCCGAAGGATCCCAGCGGCCGATCGGGTTGGAAGAAGGTGTCGGTCGAGCCCGGGGAAGGCAGAAGGACGGACTGCAGCAATTGCTCCAAGGCTGCGTCCACTCGGGCGACACCCACCAGCACGGCGCCTCGTCCACGCTCCTCGAGCATCTG
>CAIZQU010000023.1 GCA_903935205.1 uncultured cyanobacterium
GACTTCACCTACAGCGGCATGGTCTGCCGGGCTACCCGCCTGCCGCCTCACCCGGGCGCCGTCTGGCTGAGCAGCACCTTGAGCTGGCAGCAGAACGGCCGCCGCGTTGCCAGCGGTGGCAGCACCGTTGTTGCCCCCTGCGAGGGGCTGATCTGGCTGGGGGATCTCAGCCTGCTCAATCCTGCGGGCGCTGCTGATGTGGATCCCTACGCCCAGCACACCGCCTTTGTGGTGCTGGAGTTCGGCGCCGATTACGGCTCCGGCGGCATCGGCTCCCTGGTGCAGCCGCTGATCGGCGAGCGGGTGTTCGGGACCCTCAAGCCGAATCGACTCATCTAATTCCTGCCTCGGCAACAGGGGATGGCAGCGCCGCGATGGGCTGCCATCCCACTGACAGCCGAGACGGGTCATGGCCACTGCTTCCGCAACCCCCAACACGAGCACCACCCGCAGCGGGGGTGAAGGCAACGAGATGCTGGACCTCCAGGGCCCTGAGGCCAGCGAGCAGGACAGCACTCAGGCCGAGCACAGCACCGGCTCGGATGCTGCAACCACTGCCAATGAACCCACCCAGGGATCTGGCGGTGATGGCCTCAGCGAAGCCCTCAAGGCCGAGCGCCGCCGCAGCAACAACCTCGAAAAAGAACTTCGCGGGCTGCGGCAGCAGCTGACCCGCTTCTCGGAGATCAACCCCGAGGAGTACGCCCGTCTGCAGGAGGCCGAACGCCAAAAGCAGCATCTCGAGCAGCAGCTGGAGCTGCGTGAGCGCCAGATGGAGGAGGCCGCCGCCAAACGGGTGGCAGCTGTCTCGGCGGAGCGCGACGCAGCCCATGAGCGGGTGCAGGAGCTACGCAAGGAGCGACTGCTGGAGCGTGCCTTCTCAGAAGCGGAAGGGCGCACCGGCGGCGATGGGCGCGGCACCTTCTTTCAGGTGTTCCGCTCGATGCTCTGGGACTGCTTCCGGCTTGGCAGCAGCAAGGACGGCAGCGATGCGCTCGAACCCCTCGACGGCCAGGGCCAGCCGCTGCTGGGTGATGACGGCCGGCCAATGACCACGGCCGACTACCTCGATCAGCTGCGCATCCACCCCGTGTATGGCTTCCTGTTCCAGCAGCGCGGCGCCATGGGCACGGGTGCTTTGCCCGCGGGCACTGCAGCCGGCAGCCTCGGAGCCAGCGGTTTTGGGGAGGTGATCAATCCGCAGGCGATGAGCGCCAGCGAGCTCTACCGGGCCGGCTTTGCCCTTAATGGCCGCAGCCCGCGCAGCTGAGCGTCATGACGCGCTGGCATTACTACCTGGCCTTTTGGAGCCGTCGCTCCACCGCCACCGTGGTGCCGGCGCTGAATCGAAGCCAGGCCAAAGATCGTGCTCAGGCAAGGCAGAAAGCCGGCTACGGCAGCTTGGTGGCGATCCAGCAAGCCAATGAGGCCGATCGCCGCCTGATCCGTCAGGGCGTTTGGGTGCGGCGGCGGCGCAATGGCAGCAGCCCCCAGTTCGGCTCAGCTCCCGCTCGTACTGCAGCGCGCAGGAAACGGAGCCGCTACCGGACCTGGCTCTGAGATCAGCCACCGGTTTGGCAACGAGCTGGCCAAGGGCAGAAAGGCCCGGCAACGCCGGGCCGGAAGGCCGCCGCCTCAGAGCACCGAGACGGTGCCGAGGCGCTTGGCGGCCAGCTTGCGGGCCAGCTGATGGGCCAGCTCAGCTGGCAGGAAGCGCGGCTTCTTCACGGGCTTGCCCCGGCGGCCATAGAAGACCGTGACGCGCTCGGCAGCGGCGACCTTGAGCCCAGCCGGGTAGCTGTGTAGCACCAGCTGACGGATCGGACAGGCCAGAGGAGCAGAGGAGGCCATGGGACGGAGGCGAGGAACACCTGTCCCATCGCCCCGGACGACACGCCCTGGCAAGGGTCGGCGTAGCCGACTCGCGTCAGCCCTTGCCAGGGTGGGGCGAGCAGGGCGCAGCCCTGCGCTCCGGGGCAGTGCTGGTGATTCCTCGCCGACCCCATGGCCGGATGGCTGCCGGGGCCTGGTTGAGACAGCAGCCGCAACACCGGCTGTAGAACGTGGCGATGACGGCTCCTGAGAACGCCCACAGCCAGCGCTACACCGATGCCCTGGGCTGGGCGGCTGAGCTGCACCGCGCTCAGCGTCGCAAGGGCAAGCCGGTTCCCTACATCGCCCACCTCATTGCCGTGAGTGCTCTGGTTTGGGAGGACGGCGGCAGCGAAAACCAGGCGATCGCTGGTCTGCTGCACGACGCCATCGAGGATGCGGGCCAGAGCCAGGCCTCGATTGCCGCACGCTTTGGCGAGGAGGTGGCCGCGATCGTGGTGGACTGCACCGACACCGCTGGCCCCGTGGAGCCCGGCGCCGAGAAGGAACCTTGGCTGCTGCGCAAGACCCGCTATCTCGCCTCGCTGGAGGAGAAGCCTCAGACCTCCCTGCTGGTGACGGCAGCCGACAAGGCCCACAACGCCCGCGATCTGGTGCTCGATGCGCGCAGCAACCCCAATGGCTGGGAGCGTTTCACGGCTGGACTGGAAGGCAGTGCCTGGTACCTGCTGCGCGTTCAGCAGGCCCTGAGCCATCGCTTGCCGGAGAGTCGCTCCACCGCCCTGCTGGCAGAAGCGGTGCAGGAGCTGCTGAGCAGCGAGCCCTACCGGCGTCTGGTGCCCCATGGCATCGCTCCGGCGGTGTGGGCGGCCAGCTACCTGGATCGAACGGAGGCCCATCCCCAGCCTTAAAGCTTCCGCCCGTCGCGATCAGCGCTGCGGCCAGGCTGGATCAGTTGTTTGGATCGCGGCGCCGGGCACTGGCGATGCTGCCGCCACCGAGCAAGGCCAGGCTGGTGCCAACCGCCGTCTCAAAGGTCTGCTGCAGGTTCTCGGCGTAGCTGCTGCACACCGGGCCAAGCCGCCGCTGCAGACCAAGCCAAAAGCAACCGCCCAGGCCAGCGGCATAGAGCGCGAACTGGGCGATGAACACCCCAGCCACCGCCCGCAATAGGAAGCGCTCGCGATCAAATCCATCGCCACCAGCCATGGCAGTGCTCCTTTTGGTCAGGGATGGCAGGTGAGCAGCCAGCCGGTGCCGGGGCCATCGGCCTGCCAGCGCGGCAGCCAGTTCTTCCAGCTGTAGTGCTGCCCTGCTCCATTGGTGTTGGCGGTGTAGCCGCCATGGACCAGGTCGGCCTCACCGTTGGGGTCGTTGTGGATGGCGGCGGCATCGGTGAAACCGATCACCACGCTCCAGTGACCGCCGCCGCTGGGGGCTGAGGCGGGGCCGTGGTGCAGCCAGCCCACCGCCACCGGCCGCCCCAGCTTGATCTGCTCCTCCAGCGTTGCGCGCTGGCCATTGGTGGCGAAGTGGGCGGTCAGCCCCAGGGACCGCAACGCCGCCAACTGCGCTTCTGCCGAGGTGGTGTCGCCATAGCGAGCACGGATGACGTTGTAGGCGTCATCGCCACTGACCTTGCCCCAGAAGCGGGCGAGCATGGCGCAGCTGCTGGAGAAGCACTCGCGATAGCCAGTGCCTGAGGCGTTGTCGTTCTGGTTCTCCCAGGCCACCGGCAGCGGATTGGCATGGGCCGGGGCTGGGGGGGCCGAGGAGAAGGTCTGCCGCCATGGGGCGGACTCGGTGAGGACCTGTGGATCGGCCGCCATGACCGCCTGGCGCAACTGCTCGATGCCGTCCAGTTGCTGAGGCTGAGCCTTCCAGTGGTCCCAGAACTGACGCCAGCGCTCAGCGCTGAACGGCGCCTGGGCAGCAGGCGCGACGGCAGCCGGAGCGGGAGAGCTTGTAGACATGGCAGCAGGGCAGTCCTCTGCTGTTGCCGTTTCGCCAATCCAGTCAGCCGCATTCGGCGCAGACTGTGGGGCAGGTCATCCAAGTCGGCTGATGTGCCTCCTGCCTGAGAGCCACGAGCACTACTGCCAGCTGGCGCGCAATCTCGAGGATGAAAAGTTGCTGGAGCTCGATGCCCACTACCGGCAGAACACCAGGACATCAGTGGACTGGGAGCTGCACGGCATCGTGATGGGCGAAATCCATCAGCGCCGCGAATTCAGGCGTCAGCAACTCGAGCGTTCTCTCTGGCTCGCCAGCCGCCGCGGCCGCTTCATGGAAGCGATCAAGCGCTGGCTGATCAGCCGGGGGCTATGGAGCTCGGCCGCTCGTGAGCGCAAGCACCCGCACTCCTTGATCGGCCGGTTGCTGGTGGTGTTCTGGCAGAGCTACCGGAGCAGCAGAAGACTGGCCATCAACACGCTTCCAGGTCGGCAGACCCCACTAGAGCAACTCTGAGGTGACGGGCGACGGCCCAAAACGCTCAGCGCAGCTGCTCGGCAATAGCCCCTGACATCACTGGGGCCTGGCCCCACCTGTGCCATGGGCCTCACCCTGATCGAGGCAGCCAAATACGAGCACCGGCTTGAGCACCTCGCTGTGCTCAAGACCTTCTCGGAGGGCGAACTGCTCGCCCGGCTGCCGTTCATGAACATCGCCGGCAGCGGCCTCTTCTATTCCGCTGAGCAGGAACTGCCCTCGGTGGGCTTCCGCGCCGTGAACGAGGGCTACACCCAGAGCTACGGCGTGGTGGACCAGCGCGCAGAAGCGGTGCACCTCTTCGGCGGTGACGTGGATGTGGACCGCTCGATCGTGGACCTGATGGGCCCGGAGGCCCGCGCCAGCCAGATCGAGATGAAGGTGCGCTCGATGCGGTTGACGCTGGAGGCGACCGTGATCAACGGCGACACCGCCAGCAACCCCCGCGCCTTTGACGGCTTGAGCAAGCGGCTGCCGCCCGGCAACCCAATGGCGATCAACAACGCCTCCGGCGCTATCCCCGGTGCACCGCTGAACTTCGATCGGCTCGATGAGCTGATCGATTCGGTGAATGCCTACGGCGGCAGCAAGGTGCTGGTGATGAGCAAGGCGATGCGTCGCCAGCTCAATGCCCTCGCCCGCGCCTCCATCGGCGGCGGTGTGTATCAGACCAGCACCAACTCCTACGGGATGACGGTGCACCGCTACCAGGACTGCGACATCCTCACCGTCGACCGCGATGCCCAGGGCGTCGAGGTGATGGGCTACGACGAGGCGGGCGGCACCAGCTCGATCTACTGCTGCACCTTTGGCGATCAGGGCGTGACCGGCCTGCAGGGCCCGTTCCAGGGCCGCTACGGCATCTCGGTGCGGGACCTGGGCGAGGTGCCCGATGCCCCGGTGTTCCGCACCCGCGTGGATTGGTACGTGGGCTTTGCCGTGCTGCAGCCCCGCGCCGCCGGCCGTCTGTTCAACATCACCCCCGCTGCCTGAGCCATGGCCCTCACAAACGGCAACCCCTTGATCGATGCGGAGACCACCCTGGTGGGGTGGACGAACCGCAGCGCCATCCGCAACACCGAGCACACCTTCCTCTCCGGTGAGGAGGTGCTGCTGAACACCAAGCTCGATGCGGCCTCCCGCTTCTCGCTGGTGGCCTCCCATCCCGGCGCGCCTGCCGCGGTGGAGGTGGAGCTGCTGCTGGCACCGGTGCTGCGCGATGGCACCACAGGCAGCTGGATCAGTGCTGTCCGCGTTGCCCTACCGGCAGAAGGCGGCCGGGTGGAGGCATTCCTCTCCGGCCATGACATCCAGATCACACCGGCGGATCTGCCCAACCTCGACCTGCCGGCGGTGTGTTTCGCCAAGGCGCTCGTGACCCCGACCACACCGGCGGGCATGCACGTGGGTCTGACGGCCACCATCGCGGCTTGAGCCCATGGCCCGCAAACGCTCCACCAGCCCCGCAGAGGAACCGGCAGCCGAGCTGCTGCCGGCGCAGCCCACCGCGATCGAAGTGGCACCCGCCACGGCGACCCGCCACGACCTGGTGGATCCCACCGTTCCGGTCGGCCTGGTGCGCATCAGCGACGGCAGCCAGGAGCGCTTCATCTGGCCGGTGCACCTGAGCGGCTGGCAGCAGCAGGGCTGGACCCTGATCGCCGCCGCCACCGGCGTTCAGATCACGCCGCAGCCGACAGCGCCTGCAGCAATGATCGAGGCACCGCTGGCCGCAGCAACGCCAGAGGCGAGCACAGTCGAACCAACCCAAGACGTCGCCGAGTCCAAGCCAGTGGCCACCTGGGAGCTGGAGACCAGCGCCACAGGCGAGGCGTTGCTGCTCGACGACCCGCTGCTGTGATTTGTCATCGCTCCCGTGCGCTCCCTCCTGCCATCCCAAGCGAGCAGCACAGCAGCCAGCCCGCAGCTGATTCGCCTGCTGCCGCCGCTGGGCTGTCCGGGTGAGAGCGTGTGGGTGCCTCCCGTGGAGGTGACCAGATGGGAACAGCAGGGCTACCGCCGCGCTCCGGTCCCCGCCGCACCGCTGGAGCTGGTCTGGCTGCCTGCGGCACCCGTGCCGCAGGACCCGGCTGGCAGCAGCGCGGTGCTATTGCTGCTCCAGGCCCGGCCGCCGGTGCCAACGGCGCTGACGCTTGATTGGGGCGACGGCACCGTTGAGACCTGGCCCTGGCCCAGCGGCGACAACGCGCCGCGGCTGCGCCATGCCTACGCCTGCGCCCAGGACTGGCAGGTTTCGGCAGAACTGAGCGGCAGCGGCATCAGCGCCGAGCTGGCGGTGCATCTGCTGGGCTGCCCGATCTGGCCGCCACCGCAACCCCTACCGCCGGGGGCGATTCAACCGCTGATCCCCGGCAGTGGCCTGCTGGGCCAACCCTTTGATGGCCGGCGCCACGAGCAGTGGCAGCTGCAGCGCTGGAGTGGCGGGACCAGCAGCGGCGGCGTACCCGCCAGCGATGGCTCCAGCACCCGCTTCCTGCGAGCCGACGGCCTCTGGGCCACCCCGCCGGGCAGTGGCGGCGGCACCCGCTGGTGGAGCGGCGAGGGGCCACCCGGTGTGCTGCCTGATGCCCAAGCGGGCGACTTCTATCTCGACACCCGCAGCGGTGCTCTCTACCAACTGGAGCTGAGCTGATGCCCTGGACACGCAGCACCAACCTCAAGGGCCCCTCGATGCTGCGGGTAGCGCGGCTGCCCGCGGCACTCAGCACCACCTCCAACACCAGCTGGCTCAGCCTGTTCAGCACACCGCTGGCGGCGCAACAGGTGCTCTCCTTCTCGGCGGAGCTCTACTTCTCCAGCGGCGCCAACAACACCGGTCTGGTGACCACCCTCTCAGGCCCCGCCACACCGCAGGCGGTGATCCACAACTTGGTGACCGGTGAATCGCTCACCAGCTTTCGCAACCTCACCGCCAGCAGCTACGACACGCCCTTGATCGGCACCACCTCCGCGGGAAGTTCGGTGCTCAGGGCCCAGGTGAGCGGCACGGTGGAGAACGGCGCCAATCCCGGCAACCTAAGCCTGCGTTTCCGCTCAGAAGTGGCCGGCACAGCCGTGACGGTGCTGCGCGGCTCCTGGTGGCAGGTGCTGCAGCACTGCGCTGCGCTCACCCCAGCGCAACAACGGCAATAGGGAGTGTGCTCTCGCCGGCCACAGGGCCGTTGCTCTTCCATGGCCTGGATTCCCTCCGGTTCGCTCAAGGGCCCGCAAGGGGATCCCGGCCCGCAGGGACCTCAGGGGGTACAGGGCCAACCCGGTGCCGATGGCACCCAGGGCGTGCAAGGCCCACAGGGACCAGCGGGGATGAAGGGCGTTGCCGGCCCGGAAGGACCGCAGGGCCAGCAGGGCATCCAGGGTGCTCCGGGCCTGGGCATCACCTTCAAGGGGCATGTGGCCACCGTGGCAGACCTTCCCGCCGATGCAGCCCAGGGCGATGCCTACATCGTGCAAGCGGATGACTCCTTCCGCGTCTGGGACGCCACCAGCAGCACCTGGGTGGACGGGGGTTCGATCCAGGGACCCCAAGGCATCGCCGGCCCACAGGGACCTCAAGGCCTGCAGGGAGAGTCCGGCCCCCAGGGCCTGCAGGGAGTGGAGGGTCCTGCCGGGCCCCAGGGCAACCGCGGCACCGGCTGGTTCACCGGCAGTGGAGCACCCACAACCGTGCCCGGATCTGTGCCGGGTGATCTGTATCTGGATCAAACCAGCGGGGATGTGTACGTGCTGAGCTGAGGCCCGGCGCTGCGTGCTGATCACGCCCGCCGGGCCGTGATGCGCTCAGGCCAGCATCAGCCGGCGCTGCGCCTCGAGCTGGGAGCGCCGCAGCAGCTCCTGCTCGGCCAGCAGCCGCTCATCGAGCTCATCGATGCGAGCCAGGCACTGCTGGATCGCCGGGATCACCTCCTCTTCGAGCAGGGTGATCTCCTCTTCTCCATAGGGCTGCTCGATCCAGGTGCGCCGCAGCGCCAGCCCGCGCCGACGCAGCAGGATCTCCTGCACGGAGCGGAGCGTGGATTCCAGCAGCAGGAAAGGATCTTCTTCTGGTTTGCAGAACGCACCTTCCGGTGCGATAGGCCGGCAGAACGGTGATTCGACAGCAGCCGGGATGCCTGCAGCAGAGCGTGTGGCCATGTGGATCGGCGCCGAGAGCGGCGCAGCGACGGGACCGATCCCA
>CAIZQU010000024.1 GCA_903935205.1 uncultured cyanobacterium
CCATCAGAGAACCCATGAGCAGCAACAGGCACCGCTCCCACCAGGGCGGAACCACTCCGACGACCGAGCCCAAAGACAGCCCCGGGGTGGCTCAGTTTTCGGTGTCGGAAGTGGCTCAGTTTTCAGTGTCGCTTGACAGCTCCGCCACCCCAATCACCATGCCTGCCACTCAGGGGCAGCGTAGCCCGATACCTCCAACATCCAAGCCATCACCATCCTCCAACCACCCAGGCCCTTCACAGCCATGTGCAGGGCATGTTTCCCCCAGGGGGGTGCCAGCGAATGCAGCGCAGGGCTCGCCATGGGCCCATCGCGGCATCCATGCCCGAGCAGTGGAGGGGGTGGCCCCTTAAGCCCAGGCGAGAGACAATAAAAGGAGCTGGCCCCAGCCTGAGCGATGACCGCTGATCCTGCACCATCAAGCCCTGCCCCATCCAGTGCCGGTCCCGCCTGGCAGGAGCAGAATGACTCGGAACACAGCTGCCGCATCTACCAGCGTGGCCTGCATCACCAGGGCAGTTTTGTGCGGGTCTATGTGCCCTATAGCGCCGAGCAGCCGGGCGAGCCGCTGCGGCTGATTCTCTACCTGCATGGCTTCGCCCTCTGCCTGCCCTCCTTCTATCAGGCCCATCTGCTCGAGCTGGTCTCCCAGGGCTGGATTGTGGTCTTCCCCGATTTCCAGTGCAGCGGCTACGACGAGGAACCCCTCGACGGGGGTGCCGCCGCCGCCGGTCGTCCGGCTCCGAATTGGTGGCCCACCACCCGCCGCCTGCTGCGCCAGCAGGGTGGGCAACCGCTGCGGCGCCAGGACATGCCCGAGGCCATGGCCGGTGCGATGGATGGGGCGGAGGGTGCTGAGGGGGTTGAGGAGCTGGCCCTGGCCTCGACCCTGCCGGAGCTGCAGGTGGGGGATCTGCGCCGGGTGCTGTTGCCCTGGCTGCTGATCCGGCTGCTGCTCGGGGTGATCGGCTGGTTCCGCCGCTCCTATGCCCGTAACCTCAGTCAGCTGATCAGCACGGTGCTGCTGAGCCTGGCCTTCGCTCCGAAGCATTGGCTGCGCCACGCCCAGACCCAGACCGAGGCGGCCTGGAACGATCTGGCCTCCATGCCCCGCTACAGCCACTGGAGCCAAGGCCCCGATGCCTTCCATGGCTTCGGCCATTCGCTCGGCGGCCTGCTCAGCCTCAGCCTGCCCTCCCTGCAGTCCGACAACGCACCACCGAGCCGCTTTCAGCCCACGGTGATCCTGGCGGCCGATCCGGCCACCAGCACCGAGATGGGTATCCCCGGCTTCGCGATCGCCCTGCTCAAGTTGTTCCACGCGCCTTTCACCGCCGAACCGCTCGCCATCCAGCAGACCGGTCCGCAGATCAGCCAGCCCACGGTGATCCTGCACGGGCTCGACGACACCCTGGTGCCACCGCAGCTCTGGGCGGTGCAGGGCGGTGGCGGAGCCTTTCCCAGCATCGCCGCCCCGGCCAAGGCGCTCTATTTCGCCAGCTCCAACCGCCAGCTCAACCCCAGCCTGGTGGCCTTCCACAACCAGGCGGTCACCTCGACCCAGTATTACGACGACGCCCTGTTCGAGTCGTTCGGTGGCGTCAAGGACGGCCCCAATCCCTACAACACCGCCTGGATCTGGCCCGCCGTGCAGGCCCTGTTCGCCGATGGCATTTCCCCCGACCAGCTTCTGACCCACCTGCCAGCCGATCGTCCCTTCGCGGTGAGCAGCGATCCGCCTCCGCCGAAGCGCCGCCTTGGACTCGCCTTGGTCGCCGCATCGCTGCTGGTGGCGGTGCTGCTGCTGGTGTGGAGGCGGGCTGGGGGGTAGAGGAGATCCTCGACACCTTCCCAGCAGCCTCGATGCGGCCCTTGTCGCCACCTCGTTGATGATTGATTTGTTTGGTGGCCCGAAAACGCCAGAGATAAGCCTTGGCGGCCTCCATCAAGGTGCGGTGCGTTCGGTCCGAGTCCAGCTCAATTCCCTTGGAGCCTGATGCGCATGGATTTTTCGTGAGGGCACGGTGACATGACGCGACCAACTCGTAATCATCCTGAGAATGCGTGAGTTACAAGCGCGAATCTGTCCTGCACAAGCCTGTGATGTTGCAAGCGATTCGAGGCAGCTGGTCACGCGAGAGACGTCTCGGCAATCGCGCCCCACCAGCCTGGCCTCGCAGAAGTGACCCTTGCATGTGCCTTTGCTGATGCAGGTTTTCTATGCGCGACAGGCTCCTGGTTCGCAACCGCTCAGGATCGGAGCCCTTGCCGACCCTGATCGCCAAGCCGGGCCCAACCCGAGCCGGATGGCGAGAGCGGGCCCTGCGCGGAATGGCCAGACGGCCTGAGCGCTCCGCTGCTCCCACCGAAGGGTGTCGCTTCTTTCCACCGCTGCCGTTCGCTGGCCTGAGGGTGTGACTCCCGCTCAGCCTGTTCCGCCTCAGCCCCCTGTTGCCGCCTCCACACCGCCAGCCATGGCATAAAAAAACCGCCCCGAAGGGCGGCTGTGTGGCGCTTGCGGCGTTCAGGGCCTGGGCGCTGCCTCAGGGGCTGGGGTCACCAGCGCTGGCCACCGCCACCGCCACCACCGCCACCGCGGGGCTCGGCTTTGTTGACGCGGATGCTGCGACCCATCCACTCGACGCCCTGCAGATCATCGATGGCCTTGGTTTCCTCCTGGGCCGAGGACATGTCAACGAAAGCGAAACCGCGCTTGCGACCGGTGTCGCGGTCGAGGGGGAGGCTGCACTTGCTGACAGAGCCGTACTCCTGAAACAGGTGCTTGAGATCTTCCACTTCGGCGTCGAAGGAAAGATTGCCGACGTAAATGGTCATGAAAAAAGAGGGTATGGACAGATTCGTCGAAATCCCTGGAGAAAGTCGCTGGCCTTGGGGAGAAATCTTTTCGAGCTCGCCGCTCTTGGTTTGAAACCCCTGAAGAGTGTTCGTTGAATCGGATTCACCCTACAGCAGCCAGGACAGCACACCGACCGGTCCTCCCCCGGCGGCTCATCGCTTCCTCCCTTCTGCGCCCCGTTGCCGCTTCGCCGCTGGCATCGGCGGCAGTTCTGCGCCATCGCCATCACATTCGCTGCTGGCGTTTGCACGATCGGGGCAGGGGGCGGTTGTGGCAACCCCCGGATCCATCGCGATGACCACGCCACCGCCTCTATCCCCCTCGTCCGAGGGGCCTCCCCCGTCGCCCGAGCCGCTGCCGGCCGCGCAGCGCTCCCCATCCCCCCAGCCCACAGCACCGCCACCCCCATCGGGGGCCTCCTCTCCTCCACCCACGCCCTCAGCGCCGCCCCCGCCAGGGCATGCACCCCGCCCCCACCCGCCAGCCGCCGATCCCGATCGCCGAGCCCGGGCCCTTCTCGCCCAGCTCACCCTGGCCGAGAAGCTCGGCCTGCTCGATGGCGACACGCCCTTCTGGTCCGGGATGGCCGCCATCGCCCTGGCCGATGCCTCCCACCGCCACCCCTGGCCCGCCGGTCAGCTGCCGCGCCTGGGGCTGCCCGGACTGCACTTCGTCGATGGTCCCCGCGGTGTGGTGTTGGCGGGCGGGGCCACCACCTTTCCGGTGCCGATCGCCCGTGGCGCCAGCTGGAATCCGGAGCTGGAGGAACGCATCGGCGAGGCGATCGCCCGGGAGGCGCGCTCCTTCGGTGCCAACTGGGTGGCGGCGGTCTGCGTCAACCTGCTGCGCCATCCGGGCTGGGGTCGGGCCCAGGAGACCTACGGCGAAGACCCCCTGCATGTGGGTCAGATGGGGGCGGCGCTGACCCGCGGCCTCGAACGCCATGCCATCGCCTGCGTCAAGCACTTCGCCCTCAACTCGATCGACAGCTCCCGCTTCCTGGTGGATGTGCAGGCCAGCCCGCGGGTGTTGCACGAGCTCTACCTGCCCCAGTTCCGCGCCTGCGTGGAGGCCGGCGCCGGCTCGGTGATGAGCGCCTACAACCGCGTCAACGGCCAGTGGTGCAGCCAGAGCGCCGCGTTGCTGGACGGGATCCTCAAGCGCCGCTGGGGCTTCCAGGGCCTGGTGGTGAGCGATTTCATCTTCGGGTTGCGCGATGGCATGGCCGCCCTGCGGGCCGGTCTCGATCTGGAGATGCCCTTCCCGATGATCCTTCAGGGCTGCCTGGCCGACGCCCTGGCCGCCGGCCAGCTGCCGCTGGCGCGGATCGACGACGCCGTGCTGCGCCAGCTGCGCCTGCAGCTCCGCCTTCCCCCCGGCCCCTATCCCGCCACCCTGCGCCGCTGCCCCGAGCACCTCGCCCTGGCCCGCGAGGCGGCGCGGCAGGGGATCGTGCTGCTGCGCAACGAACCTCTGGGCGAGGGTCAGCCCCTGCTGCCGCTGACCGATCTGACCTCCCTGGCGGTGATCGGTCCCCTGGCCGATCGGGTGGTGCTCGGCGATCGCGGCTCCTCCGACACCCGCCCCCCGGCGGGGGTGGTGGTCACGCCGCTGCAGGGCCTGCGCCAGGCCCGTCCCGATCTGGCCATCGCCCACAGCGAAGGCCACCAGCCCGTGGAAGCGGCCGAGCTGGCCCGCCGCTGCGCGGCGGCCGTGGTGGTGGTGGGCCTCGACTGGCGCCTGGAGGGGGAGCACATCCACCCGGGCGACATCGCCCCGATCCTCGAGCAACTCCCGCCTCCCGAGCGGCTGCGGCAGGCGGCCGCCTGGCCCCTGCTGCGCCGGCCCTGGCGGCGCTTCGCCCACCTGGTGGCCGGGGTCACCAGCCTCGCCTCCGCCCGCCCCGGCGGCGATTTCGCCGCCGGCGATCGCACCGATCTGCGTCTGCCCGCCGATCAGGTGGCGCTGATCCGCGCCGTGGCCGCCGCCAATCCGCGCACCGTGGTGGTGCTGATCGGTGGCGGCGCCATCCTCTGCGGCGACTGGGAGCAGCAGGTGCCGGCCCTGCTGCTGCTCTGGTACGCCGGTGAACAGGGCGGCCATGCCCTGGCCGAGGTGCTGTTCGGCCGGGTCGCGCCCAGCGGCCGCCTGCCCTTCGCCATCCCCCGCAGCACCCAGGAGCTGCCGCTGTTTCAGCCGCGGGCGGCGCGGGTGCACTACGACCTCTGGCATGGCTACCGGCGCCTGCAGCGCCAGGGGGCCACGGCGGCCTATCCGTTCGGCTTCGGCCTCTCCTACGGCCCCTTCGCCCATCGGCAGCTGACGGCGGTGCTGCGGACCGGCTCCAGCGGCAGGTCCGGCAGCGGGGCTGCTGGCCACGGCCGCCCCCTCGCCAGCGACCCGGACAGCGCCCGGGACAGTGAGCCGATCAGCGATCCGGGCTGGGTGGATCTGGCCCTGTGGGTGGGCAACGGCGGCGCCATGGCCGCCGCCGAGGTGGTGCAGGTGTACCTGGAGCCGCCGGGGCGCCTGCTGGAGCGGCCCCGGCGCACTCTGGTGGCCTTCCAGCGGCTGCCGCTGCCCCCTGGTGCCTGGCAGCGGCTCAGCCTGCCGATCCCGTTGCGGTGCCTGGCCTGCTTTGATCCCGACCGCGATGCCTTCGTGCTCGAGCACGGTCCCCATCGGCTGGTGGTGGCCCGCCACGCCGATGCCCCCGGCCTGGCGGTGACGGTGGTGCTCCAGGAGGCGGTGCTGGGACCCTGAACCGGGGTGGTGCCGGCCTCAGGCCTCGATCCGCGCCAGGCAGCGCCGCAGCCGGGTCCGGGTGTCGTGCTGCAGCAGCACGCAGGGCAGGTTGAACAGCAGCGCGAACACCCCGTTGACCACCACCCCCGCCGGCGGCAGCCACAGGGCGGTGAGCAGACCAGCCGGCAACAGGACCCAGTGCACCAGCTCGGCCCGGCGGGTTTCCAGCAGCAGCCTTTCCAGGGCCAGCGGATCGCGTCGCACCAGGCTCGCCTTCGCCACCCCGCCGGGCAGGGCGCCGCCGGCATCGGGGATCCAGCGCTTCCAGCGCCGGATCGCCAGGGGCCCGCGGGCTGATCCAGCTCCCCGCCGGGTGACCGTCCCGCTGCTGGAGGCCCCCCCGGCGCCTCGGTGCCGCCATCCGGTTCCGCCACCGCCACCGCCACCGCTCGACCGCCCCTCCCGCTGGCTGTCAGCACGGCCCTGGCCCCGCAGCCAGGCCAGCGGCAGCCGATTGGCCAGCAGGCCCACCAGCAGGGAGGCCAGCAGCCAGAAGGCGGCCGACCCGAGCACCGGCCACAGCAATGCCGCTGCCATCGCTCCGCTCAGCGGGTGCTGAAGCGCCGGCCCTTCCACATCACCTGCCCCCGCTCCAGATTGAAGATCGCCAGCAGAAACACCACCAGAAAGAAGAGCACCGGGATCGGAAACAGCAGGCAGATCCAGCTGAACTGCCCGACCCGGCGGCTGAGCAGCAGCAGCTGCAGGGCGAAGGCCCCGTAGATCACCGCGTTGAAAGCGAGCGCCGCGCTGCCCACCAGGGGCCAGCCCAGCAGCGCCGCCGGCAGGCACCAGGCCGCCCAGAACAGCCCCGAAAGCCAGAGCAGTACCGCCAGCATCCAGGGCCAGCGCACCTCGCCGGCGGCGGTGGCGAAGTTCTTGTCAAAGCCGCTGACCATCTCGCCCAGCCCGCCGGGATACATGCGATAAGCGAGCAGGCTGGCGCCGATCCAGGCGCTCACCGCCAGGCCGGCCTGCTCATAGCGATGGGCCAGAAACCAGTCCTCCACCACCTTGTCCGCCACCGCCTCATGGCCGCCGCTGCGCCCGTAGTCGGCGCGGCTGCTCACCATCGCCGGCCCGAAGGCCACGCCGCAGCCCTCCCCCAGCGGCACCGCCAGCAGCCCCACCAGATTGAACAGCAACGACAGCTGTTCGTAGGGCCGCTCGGTGCGGTGGAACGGCTGCACCGAGACCAGACCTCCCAGCCGCTGGTGCTGGGCCAGCAGCCGCTCCAGAAACTCCGGGGCCGGTTCGGTGTCGGCATCGAGGAACACCAGCACCTCGCCGCTGCTGGCCTGCACCCCGTGATGGAGGGCCCAGGTCTTGCCGCACCAGCCTGCAGGCAGGGGCGGGGGCTGCAGCACCTGGATCGGCAGGCCGCGGCCGGCCTGCCAGGCGATGGCGGCGGTGTCGTCGCTGGAGTGGTCATCGACCACGATCACCTCATCGGGCCGGAGTCGCTGCCTGGCGAGGGCGGTGAGCAGGTGGGGCAGGGTGCGGGCCTCGTTGCGGGCCGGGATCAGCACCGAAAGCCGCTGGCTGCGGCTCGGGCTGGCCGCCGGCATCGGCTGCAGATGGACGGCCAGGGCCCAGCCCAGCCACCAACGCACCAGCAGCGACACCTCCAGCCAACCCATGGACAAGCGGCCTGAGGGGGATGGCTTCAGGCTATGGAGGGTTTCCGGTGGTGAAGCCCGCGCCCTGCGGCAGATCAGGGCCGCAGCAGTTCCATGGCCAGGGGCCGAATCGCCGCCCGATCCCGCAGCAGCTGCGGGTGGGTCAGCACCGGCAGCATGGTGCACCGTCCCACCGGCAGCACGGCCTTCCAGCCGGGCAGCACCACCAGATCGAGGGCTGAATAGAAGCTGTGGCAGTCGATCGGGCGCAGGGGGGCCAGATCGCTGTTCAGTGCTCGCAGCAGGGCGCTGTCGTGCTTGAGGTCGGCGATGCCCTGGAACAGCCAGCCCGGCCAGGGCTGGGCGGTGAGGGTGCCCTGCTGGGGACTGCCGACGCTGAGAAAGCGGCGGGTGCGCCGGTGGCCGCCGTGCCGCTGGATCCAGCAGCGGCCGATCACGCCGCCCATCGAGAACCCGAGCAGATCGACGGGCTCCTGCGCGCCGAAGGCCGCCTCGATCTGACGCCCCAGCAGGGTGGCACTCCGTTCGATCGAGGTGCGCCCCAGGCGCAGGGGCAGGTGGGGGATCAGCAGGGGCTGGCGCCGTCCGGCCAGCTCCCGGATCAGGGCGTTGAACACCGCTGGCGTATCCAGCAGTCCATGCACCAGGACCAGAGGAGGGATGGGAAAGGGCGCGATCTGGCCCGATCCTGCCCCGCCCCCACCGGCCCCCGATCCCAACAGCGCAGGGGTGCTGGCGTTTTGGGGCGTTCCGGGCCTAAGGATCGGAAGTCCGGTCGGCGGCGGCACGGCCCTGCCGCAACAGGGCCGATGGCTTGACGTGAAAGCGCTGCTGGAACTCGATGCTGAACAGGCTCATCGAGCGGTAGCCGCAGGCCTGGGCAATGCTGGCCACGCTGTCGCTGGGGTTGGGATGGCGCAGCAGCCCATGGGCCCGATCCAGCCGCCTGGCGCGGATCCACTGGGTGGCGGTGCAACCGAGCTGGCGCTGAAACGCATATTGCAACGCCCGCTTCGAGGCATGGAGTTGATCCTGGAGCAGGGTCAGGTTGAGGGGCTGATCGAGATGGTCGTCGATGTAGGCGAGCAAGGCCTGGAACTGGGCCAGGATTGAGGCATCGCCCGCCCAGCTCGGCGACAACCCCGCCGGCCGCGGGCCCGCTGCCTTGGGCCGTTGACGGGGATCGTCCCCCAGGCTGGGAGTGACCAGCAGCAGCAGCAGCAGGCGGCAGAGGCTCTCCTCCAGGCCCAGGGGGGCGATCAGGTCGGGCTGCCCCGCCAGGCAGTCCGCCAGGGTCCCGAGGTGATGGGCGAGGGCCCGCAGCAGCAGGCTGCGGCTGCCGCCGTCGGGCGTGATGCGCCAGAGGCTGGTCTGCGGCTCCGGCGACCAGGCGGTCCGCTGTGATCCCCTGTCCCGATCGGGCCAGACGCACCCGATCTCCCCACGGCTGTGGTCGAGCTGGGCTGACGACACCAGCAGGCAGACCACGCTGAAGGCCGTGCTGCGCCAGTGGCCGGCACCCTGCCCCCCCACGAGGCATCCCCCCGCCGTGGCACACCGCCACACCCCCTGCTGCTCCAGGTTCACCTCGCCGTTGATCACGTAGAGCAGGGCGATCCCGTCGCCGCATGGGGGGGGCGTGGCCCCAGCCATGGCCGGACCGCTGAGGGCGATCAGATCAAACCTGGCCAGGCTGCAGCCATGGAACAGGGCGGTGCCGGACGCTCCAGCCTCCCCGGCCAGCCCCTGCTGTGCCAGGGCCGCCAGCGGCAGGGGCGCCCTGAGGGCAAAGGCGGGGATGGCCGTGGGCGAGAGGGGACGCAGCAGTTGGTGGAAGGGGTGGACCGGCGGCAGTGGGTCCTGGGGGCCAGGGCTGACCGCACCCCCTCCTGATCTCACTGGGTTGAACGGGTGGCGTTGAGGCCGGCCTCGAGCAGGAAGGCGGCAAGATTCGACATGGAGCGACCCTGCTCGCCACTCATCTGTTCGAGGGCCGCATAGGAGGCATAGGAGAGGGTGATCGTGATCCGCACCGGTTTACGGAACTGCCGAGGTTGGGTTGGTTTGGAGATGAACATGGGGACAACGGCAAGGTCTGGCGATCTGGACTGAATCGGGGGCTTGCTTAGGGGCTGATCGTGATCTTGAGGGTTTTGGTGATCAGGGATTCGGAGCGGCCGATTGGATCTGGTGCTGGTTGGGGGGCGAACTGATCAGGCGGGTTGAACGAGATAGGAGGCTAGACAGGCACTAGCGAATGAGGCCCCAACCTGCAGCGCCTCTGCACCTCTCTCCTAGGGCTGCATCATCCTGATAAAAATCTTCCCCGACCGGCCAGCTAGCCTGCCATTCGCGAAACCGATCGCGACCAACCATGTCTGCGCTGCTGTAGACGCCCACCCCATCGCTGAGGTCTCATGGCAAGCAGCGCCGCCGCCCTCGATCATCTGGTTGTGATCGGGGCCTCAGCGGGGGGATTGGCGGCCATCGAAGAGCTGCTGCGGCAGCTGCCCGCCGCCTGCCGGGTCGCCTATGTGGTGGCCCAACATCTCTCGCCCCACCATCCCAGCCAGCTGGCCGAGCTGCTGAAGCGGGCCACGGGCCTGGCGGTGGTCGAAGCCAGCGATCCGACGCCGCTCCTGCCTGGTCAGGTGATCGTGGTGCCACCCGGACGGGATGCGATCCTCACCGCCGAAGACCTGCGGCTGGAGCTGCCGGAACCCCGCTTCGGACCCAGCCCCTCGATCGATCGCCTGTTGGAATCCCTCGCCACCCACTGGGGTGATCGGGGCGTGGCGGTGGTGCTCTCGGGCACCGGCTCCGATGGGGCCTGCGGCCTGCGGTCCGTGGGCGCCGCCGGTGGGCTCACCCTGGTGCAGTCCCCGGGCAGCGCCCGATTTGGATCGATGCCCCAGGCCGCCATCGCCCTGGGGCACGTGGATCTGGTGGCGGATCCGACAGCCCTCGGCGTCCAGCTCCATGGCTGGTTCCACGCCCATGGCGCCGCCAGCTTCTCCGGCGAGAGCGAACCCCCGCCACGGTTGCTGGCCGGGGTGGCGGCGCAGCTGAAGCAGACCACAGGCGTCGATTTCACCCAGTACAAGGAATCGACCCTGCGCCGGCAGGTGCAACGGCGCATGGCCCTGCGCGGGATCACGGGCCTGGAGGACTACCTCACCCTGCTCGGCAGCGATGCCGCCGAAGCCGAGGCGCTGCAGCACAGCCTCCTGGTGACGGTGACCTCCTTCTTCCGCGACCCGGAGAGTTTTGCAGCCCTCGGCCGCCAGCTCGAACGCCTGCTGGCCCGCAGGCCCGACGGCGAACGGCTGCGGGTGTGGGTGCCGGCCTGCGCGACTGGTGAGGAGGCCTATTCGCTGGGGATGCTGATCAGTGAGCTGCTCGGCCATCCCGACAACCTCAGCCAGCACCTCAAGATCTTTGCCACGGATCTCGATGAGATCAGCCTTGCCATCGGACGGCGCGGTGTGTATCCACTCGCAGCCGCCAGGGCGATCCCGCGGCCCCTGTTTGATCGCTTCGCGCTCGCAGGCGGCGATGGCTTTGAAATCAGTAAGGAGCTGCGCAGTTGTCTTGTCTTTGCCCGCCACAATGTCTGTGAAGATCCCCCCTTCCCCCATCTCGATCTGATCTCCTGCCGCAATGCCCTGATCTACTTCACGGCTCCCTTGCAGGATCGGGTGATCGAATCCTTTGCCTTTTCCCTGGATGCCGGAGGTCTGCTCTTTCTCGGCAGCTCCGAATCGCTGGGCAAGAGCTCGGGGTTCAGCGTGCTCAATCCCCTGCATCGTCTCTATGAACGCAGCCAGCAGCTCGGCGGCCGCCAGCGCATGGCGGTCGGCAGATCGATTGCGGCGGTGCCCCATCCGCTTCGCCCCACCCTGGCCCCAGGCCTGGCCCGCGATGGCGTTCCCGAGCAGCATGTGCTGCTGCTGGAGGCGCTGATCCGCACCCTGGTGAGCCCCTGTCTGGTGGTCGACGACCACCACGACCTGGTCGAAGTGATCGGTGATGTGTCGCCCTATTGCAAGCTGCCCCAGGGCCGCCTGCCCACGGCGGCTGGCGCCTTCCTGCGGCAGGAGCTGCAGGCGGAGGCCCGGGCCCTGTTCCTGCTGGTCCGTGCCGATCGAGCCGGGGCCAGCAGCGGCAGTCTGCGGCTGGCGGGTCTGTCGGGCTCGATCCGGCTGCAGGCGGCGCCGCTGCCGGTGGGTGATCGGCTGCTGACGGTGCTCTCCTTCATCAGCGAGCCCCCGGGTGGCGATGGCTCTGATGTCGGAGTGGCCGGCGCGGATCGCACGGCCGTCTTCTCGGGCGAGATCGAACGGTTGGAGCGGGAATTGCTGTCCAGCCAGGATTCGTTGCGGCGTTCGATGGCCGATCTCGAGCAGGTGAATGAGGAGCTTGAAGCCTCCTCTGAGGAGCTCCAGGCCTCCTCGGAGGAGCTGCAATCCTCCAATGAGGAATTGGAGGCTTCCAATGAAGAGCTGCAGGCCACCAATCAGGAACTGGCCGAACTGAATCAGCAGTTGCGACGCCGCAGTAATCAGCTGGAGCGACTGAATAATGAGCTCGAAAATATTCAGAGTTCCCTCAGTCAGGGCATGGTGATCGTCGATCGCCATCTCTGCATCAGCCGCTTCTCTCCCTTGGCGGTGCGGGTGTTCGGGCTGGTGGAGGGCGATATCGGCCTGCCCCTGATCGGCGTGCCCACCACCGTGCCCCTGCCCGGCCTGCGCGAGGCCTTACTGGCTGTGGTCAATGGCGAGGGCCGCCGCAATCTGGAGGCGAGCAGTGAGGATATCGCCTACCTTGTTCAGATCATGCCCTATCGCGATAGGGAAGCCGTCAATCTTGGCGCGATCATCACCCTCACCGATGTCTCCGAGCTGGTGGCTCTGCGTCGTGCCGCCGAGGCTTCCCTGAGCGAATTCGCGGCCCTTGCCGATGCCCTCGACCAGGTGGTCTGGAAGCGGGACCACCGAATGGAGCGCTTTCTGTATATCAGCCGCCGTATCCAGGGGCTGGCCGGCTGGTCGGCGCCGCAGATCTGTGAGGATCCGCAGCTGCTCGAGGCCGCGATCCACGCCGACGACCGGGCCGCGGTGGACGCCGCCCGCCGCCATGGCCGTTCCGGCTGGCGGGTGAGCTATCGGCTGGCCACCCGCAGCCGCGGGGAGCGCAGGGTCGAGGAGATCGGCACGGTGCTCGAGGACGGCCATGACGACGGATTTGTTGGCACCCTCAGCGACATCACCGACCGGGACCACAGGGAGCGGGACAGTCGGCTGCTGGCCGCCGGCTTCCAGAGCCTCTGCGCCGCCGACAGCCGGGCTGTGGTGGTGGTCGATGCCTCCCTGCGGGTGCTGTTCAGCAACCCGGCCTTCGCGGCGCTGCTCGGCTGGCAGGAACCCACCCTGCCCGATCCTCTGCTGGCCCGGATCGGTGTGCAGCCACCCCTGGCTGAGGCAGGGGCGCCAGGCTGGTCGCTGCGGGACAGGCTTGCCCAGGTGATCGAGGCCCCCGCTACGGCCGGAGCGGAATCGGTCCAGCTGGTGTTCGAGGGCCGCGACCGGGGTTGCGTGGTGATGGAGCTGTTGCCCAGCCTCGATCAGGGCAGCTGCCTCGGGGCGATCGCCCTGCTGCGCCCCGAGCCCTGCCGACCCGACCCTTCAGCGTCGGTCTGATCGGCACGGCCTCAGGCATCCAGCCGGTTCCAGGGCATCAGGGCCAGCAGCTTCGCCAGGCCGCAGCTGCCGCTGAGGCCGGCGAACACCAGACCGGCTCCCACGAACCAGCTGAGCGCAATCCAGGCCGGTGCCACGCTGGCGCTGAGACCCAGGCCGAGCAGCACGAGCGAGCCGGCGGCGATCTGCACCTGGCGCATCAGGGGCAGGGGGGCGTTGTCGCGGCGGCGCAGCGGCAGTCCCGCCTGCTGCCAGGCGGTGAGGCCCCCTTCCAGATCGGCCACGGCGGCGGGGTGGTGTTGCCGCAGCAGGGTCTCCACGGCCCGGGCGCTGCGGTTGCCGCTTTGGCAGACCAGCAGCAGGGGGCCTGGGGGCAGGGCGCTCCGGCCGATGCGGTCGAGGGGGATGTTGCGGCTGCCGGCGATGTGGCCGCTGGCGAATTCCAGCGGTTCGCGCACATCGATCAGGGACAGGCCCAGGCGGCAGGCCGGATCGGCCAGATCCTGGGGGCAGAGGCGGCGGGCGCCGGCGCCGGCGGCATCCGGGGGGAAAACCGGCCTTGGAGCCTGGGCTGGCGTGGCCGGGAAGGTGGTCGCGGCGCTGGAGCTGGGCCGGGGGGGACCGGCCGGCGATGGGGTGAGCGGCGATGGGATGGCGGGGACGGCGCCCATGGGATGAATGGCTGCTTTTATGAGTGTAGACGCATAAGCCGTTGATCGATGCTGCCTGGGCGCTCTGGCAGTGTCCGTCGGCGTGCGGCGCTGCGGTGGGTCGGCGGCTCCCTCCGCCGGCGCAGCGGTGGCCCGGCGGGTGTGGCGTGCGGCGGCGGACCGAGGGGCGGGCCGCGGCGTGCCGTTTCGGGGAGGCCCCCTCAGGGCCGGACAATCTGCAGGCCCGGGGCGGCCGCCGCTGCCCGACACCCCTGCCCCCGGCCGCGCCGCCATCAGCAGCACGGCCGCCTGTCCAGCCCTTGTTCGCTTCCCCCTGGCATGGCCGTTGCCCCAGCGCCCGATCGTGGCTGAGGCTGGGTTTCCCCCGAGCGGTCTGCGGCCGTGGCCCCCCCCCCCCCCCCCC
>CAIZQU010000025.1 GCA_903935205.1 uncultured cyanobacterium
AGGCCGAGCGGATCAGCTCCTGGTAGGCCTTGCTGAAACGGGTCTTGGGGTCACCTTCTCCCACCGAGAGGGTCTGGCCATTCACCACCAGCACGGCCAGGCGCAGTTGCTCTTCCGCTAGCCGAGTGATCTCCTGGCGGCGGCTGCCGTTCTGCTTGGCCCGGATCGCCAAGATGGCGTTGAGGGTTTCGTCTTCGCTGCCACTGTTCTGGCGGATGTAAAGGTCGGTTTTGAGTTGGCTGCGGATCTGATCGAGCAGCCGCTCCTTGCTCGGCAGCACCGCCATCAGTTCGGTGCCACCCATGTTGCGGCTACGGAGGATCGCCTCGCTGCCGTAGTTGGGGTGCTCTGGTGTCACCAGGTTCACCACCACATCGCCCTCTTTGCCCTTGATCAAGCCGTCGTCGATCTTCTGGGCAAAGGAGTAGTCGTTGCCGTTGTCGGCAAAACGGATCTTGTTGCTTTGCAGCACGTCGTCAAACACGATCCGGTGCAGCGCCTTGATCACTTCTGAATCCGACACCTCGGTGCGCTTGATCTCCTGCTCGACATCCTTTTCCTTATCGGTGAGGAACTCGTAGATCTCGCCGCTGCGCTGCAGGTAGCTCTGGCTCTCCAGGTTGATCAGGGCATCTTTGACCGCCTGCTCATGGGCGCGAATGTCGAAGTTGGGCTCATTGATCAGCAGGATCGCGATGTTGCGCGCCGTGCTCTTGAACTGCGGCACCCACTTCAACAGGAACAGCGCCTTGAGGATGCGCAGCTCCAGCTCGCCCACCTGGTTTTGGGCCGTCACCATCGTCTGCTTTTTATCGCCTCGGATCACCTCATTGATGCCGTCATAAAGCTGGTCAAAGCTGGCCAGCCGGCCCACTGGCAGCTCCTTGATGGCCATCGCCACCTGCTGAAACACCGAGAGCATTGAGCGCTCGCCCACCGCCATGTTGCGGCCCTCAAAAATGCTGTGGGTCGCCAGGCTCTGGATCGCCTGCTGGAACAGACTCAGCTGATAGGGGTGGAAGGGATAAAGACCGCAGAAGCTCTGGCAGTCGCCCCAGCCCTTGAGCTGAATTGAGCCATCACTGAAGCGAAACAGGGTGGTGAAGTTCTCCCTCTCCTGCTCGTAGATGTTGATCAGCTGCTCCGGTTCATCCGGGGTCTTGGCCAGCAAACGCCGCTGGATCACCTCCTGCACATCGGCGCTGGCCAAGGTGAGCTTGGTCTTGAAGCGGCCCTGGATCTTGCTCAGGTCGTCGGCCTGCTCAAACTTCACCTGGCCGAGGATTCCCTCCAGGTCGGCCTGGGAGGTGATGAACACCGTGGCCCGGCCATCAGTGGCGCTCGCCAGGCTCTCCACCACGGTCTGCAGGTTGAGCAGCCGGCTGCGTTCCTGGCCGATGAACTGGCCGGCCTCATCGACAAAGAAGTTGAGCCGGAAGCCAGGCGGCTGGCTAGCTAGGTACTCCTTGACCCGACCAGCGAAACCCTCGATTGAAAGGCGGTAGCTGTCCTTGGCGTCATTGATCACCTTGATGGCGTCGTCTTCGCTGCCGCCGAACTGCTCGGCATAGGCCTTCGCGAAGCTGCGCTTGGTCACCGTGGCCAGCGCATCGCGGTCGTTATCCCAGCTGCGGCCGTTGACCCGCTCGTAGGTCTGCTTAAAGGCCTCGAACTGGCCGCGCTTGTTGAGGTCGTGCTCGAACTGGGCCACGTAGCCCTGGTTGCCGTAATAGCCCTGCAGCTCGTTGAGCACCTTCATGAACACCTCGAGGATCGGTGCCTCGTGGGTGCCGCCGATGCCATCGAACTTCTGATCGATGTTGAACAGCAGGCTGCGTGCCGGGATAGCAGTTGCCTTCTTGAGATCGGCGCGGAGGATTTCGTCCTCCACCTTTGGCAACAGGATCTCAACCGGCCGTTTGCTCTGCTCGCCCGGCTGTTCGGAGGAGACGCGCTTATCGCCATCAAGCATCAGCGAGAGCATCTTCAGCAGGTGCGACTTACCCGAGCCGAAGAACCCCGAGATCCACACCCCATTGGCGGTGGGGTTGTGCAGGTAGGCATCGATGAAGGCACCTAGGCCCTTGCTCACCTCGCGAGTGATTACGTACTCATCGAGCTCGACCTGCAGATGCCGCTCGTCATCGGCCTTGATCACCCCATCAATCGGGCGATCAACCGGCTTGAAGAAGAGCTCTTTGATGGTGGTGGCAGTCATGAGCTCTTGGTGTCGAAGTAGTCGAGGTTGGTGGCGCGGTAATGCGGGTTTTCGATTTTGCTGGCGGTCGTGGTGCCAAACAGGCGCAGGTAGGAGCCGCCGTCGGCGTCCTGGGAGTACTCGCCGGGAAAGAAGAGCACCACCGGGTGGCGCACCATTGCTGGCTGCAGTGCTTCCAGGATCGTGTGGGTACGCAGGAAGGGGTAGACCCGGCCTGAACCAGTGATCAGGCTGATCTGGGTGTCATCGCCCAGAGCCTCCATCAGCTTTGGCACCAGCGCTGCGGTGGGTTCGGCCACGTTCTGCAGGGTGTCAAATAGGTCGCTCTTGCTCCAGCCGGCCTCCTCCTGCAGCACCACATCGAGGTAGCCCTTGGCCTCCAGCAGCTGCAGCACCAGCTCAAAGAGGTCCACCTGCTTCACCCGCAGCCCCTGCTTGCGCAGGAACTGTTCAGCCCCCTTAACCACCACCCGCAGCTGGTCTTCATCGGCGGGGCTGTAGGTCTGAATGAAGATCGGCACCTCCTTGGCCACGCCCCGCATCTCCAGGAAATCGGGGCGGGTGAGCACCTCCTGCAGGCGCTTGTCGAGGCCGGTGACGCTGCTCACGGTTTTGCCCTCGGGGCCGGGGCAGCTTTCTTGGCTGCAGGCTTGGTGGACACCTTGGCTGCGGGCTTGGCTGCAGACCTGGGTCCAGGTTTTGCCGTTGTCCTGGGAGATGCCTTCGCCGCGGTAGTCGCGCTCCGGCTCTTGGTTGGGGTGGCCTGTCTGTGGACCAGGAATCCAACCAGCAGCGCTGGATCGTCGCTAACCACCAGCTCCTGCACCTGCGGCGAGAGGAGCGGTCGCTGCACCGTGCCAAGGGTTCCGCCCTTGCCCGCCTTGCCGGCCAGAAGCCCAGCATCTCGGAGCATCTGCAGCAGCGCTGATCGCACCTTCTGCTGGGATGAGGGTGCTAGGGCCGCTAGCTCGGGGTGATCGCGCTCACGGTCCTCATAGAAGGCCGCCATGTCCGAGCGACGCAGCACCGGATCCAGACTGCCGAGCTTCTCCATCAGCAGATCCCTGCTCAGGTCGGCTGCGATCTGGATGCGCTTGAGTACCGCCAGCCAGGCCATGGCACTGCGCTCCTCGCTCGTACCCCGCGCCAGCAGCTGCAACTGGGGGATGGTGAGGCCCTGAAGCCGCTGCCGCAGCTCCGACTCAAGACGTTTGCCCGAGCTGGCTGAACGGACTTGCAGGGCATTGCGCTCCAGCACCGCCGCTTTGGTGCGGGCCCAGTCCCCCTCTCCCTCCAGGTGGATGGCCGCGATCACAGCCGCCAGCTCAGGCCTGAGCCCTGCCGCCGTGAAGCTGAGGCAGTAGCGGGACGGCTGCGGGATGGGACGGGGCAAGGAAACCAGCTGGCAGCGCCTGGCGAATCCTGGCACCGCGCAGGGCAAAGCGTCAGCCAAGAAGCCAGTCTCCGTGAGCGTTTGACGGCTGGAGCCTATGGCTAGTGGGCTGTGTCTGATTTATTCCTCATGCGAACAAGGAAAACTATGCGCAAGGTGCATTGAAATGCTGCTTCGGAGTAGCTGACGGGCTGGCTGCCTGCCCGCTTTGGTCGCTGAGGGGCTGTCGAAACCGGGTCTGGGGAGCGGATTGCCACCGGGACCGGCGCACACCCACCGGATCCCTCGGCCAGTCCTCACGCCGCGTCAAGGATCGGGCCAGGCGCCCCCAGGGGGGGCGTCCTTGTCACGGCGCTGCGGCCGGCCGCTGGGGGTGGGGTTCTCCGCCGTCCTGCCGATGGCTTCCCCCGCTTCCTCCTTCAGCCGCCACCAGCAGTCCCCAGCTCTCAGCCGTTCTGCCCTGCGTGCCCGTGATGCCCTGGTGCTGGAGCACCTGCCGCTGGCCGATGCCATTGCCTCAGTAGCTGCCCGGCGCCTGTTCCCGCTGGTGGAGCGGGAGGATCTGATCCAGGTGGCCCGAGAAGCCCTGGTCCGCTCCGCTCCCCGTTGCAGAGCCGGCGAGCCTGCTGGGCCCTATCTGCGCCGCTGCATCACTGGCGCCCTGCAGCACCACCTGCGCGATCGCGTCCGCCTGGTGCGCATCTCCCGCCGGGAGCATGAGAAGGGCACCTGCCCGCTCGGCCACACCAGCCTCGATGCCCAGCTTGATGGCGAGCACTCCCTGCTCGATCAGTTGGAGGCGCCCGCAGCCGAGCTGGCCTCAGGCAGTGATGCCGAGGATCTGGCCTTGGAGCAGCTGGTCGAGCAGCTGCCCGCTGCCCAGGCCACCGCGTTGCGGCTCACCTTGCTGGAGGGCCTATCGCTGCGCGCCGCCGGGCTCAAGTTGGGCATCAGCGCCATGGCCGTGCAGCGAGCCCAGAAGAAGGCCATCGCAGCCCTGCGCCTGCAGCTGGTGGGTGGGGGCTGAGGCGCTTCCTCTATTTCCTTCTTGGCGGGGCTTGCTCCGGGCCTCTCCAGTCTGAGGCCTTCCTGTCGTCAGGCCTCTGCTGGGATCGGTCCCGTCGCTGCGCCGCTCTCGGCGCCGATCGTCATGGCCACACGCTCTGCTGCAGGCA
>CAIZQU010000026.1 GCA_903935205.1 uncultured cyanobacterium
AGGCGCTGTTCAGCGCTGTTTAGGGCTGCTTAGTCAGCTTCTAGTAGTCAAACTGTGGTCACCACTGTTTGGGAGTGCGAGCCGAGAGATCCGCCTTTGGCGCGTCGAAAAATCCCGCAAATGAAATTCAGCAAGCCCTATTTAGTGGAGTGATCTTGCACCTTCGTCAAAGTACCCCCACCCCACCCGATAGTCCTCCACCCGATCACACCTCACCCACGGCGCCACGTAGGTGATCGTCCGCTCCACCGGCCCGCCTGGCAGGGTGTCATCGAGGATCGTGCGCGACACGGTGCCGGAGGTCATGTCCTTGATGTCCTCCCAGCCGATCTCTTTGTTGGATCCTCGGCCTTTGCCTTTGCGGGGGAAGCCGACGCCGGTGAGGCCCTTGCTGTTGGTGAACACGATGCGGCCATTCATGTCGTACCAGGTGTCGCGTTCGTATTGCTGCATCACCGGGAATTGCACGCGGTAGATGGTGATCAGTTCATCGAGGGTGAGGCCGAGGGCCTGGGCCACCAGTACATCGATCTCCACCAGGGCTTGGCGGCGGGCGTAGTCGCTGCGCAGGGCGCAGTTGCGCTGCCAGGTGGGGGTAAGGTTGGAGAAGAAATACTGGGGAAGGCGGGGATCCTGTTTGGCCCAGTGCTGGTCACGGAAGGCGTCATTCCAACAATCAGACCATAGTTCGGCGTAGTGGGTGGTGAGGCAGTTGAGGGCGAGAGTGCGCAGGCGCAGTCCTGAGAGCTGGAGCGCATCTGAAGGAGGAAATGGCAACTGGCGGAGGACACTCCTATTCGCATGTGCTGTTCCAGTTGATTTGACAAAGAAATCAACCGGAATACTGATTCCCATTGAAAGGAAATCGACAGCTGAGATAGCGTCTGGAAAGACTGTGGTGAGGCATGAGTGAACATGACCTGACCTCTTGGGAAGGAAAGTCGGCACGTAGGTTCGTTCGCCTGACTGGCTGAGCATCTCGCGACTGATAACTCGATAAAAATCGGTAGTTGGCTTCTGTTCTCCCCAAGGCACCCGAGGGGACCGAGCGCGATATTCGTCTAAGCTCACATCCGGTCTGTAGTTGCTACGAGGTAGATAGTTATCTGGCAGGATTGTTAGATCCAGGCAGTCGTAGGCGCGATTCGTATTGCAGATCGCTCTTGGAGTCTGGTAAAACGGGTTCGCAACGTTGAACAAAGGGCCAGAAAAAATGAGTTCTGTTAAATTATTTGGAAAGTCGGTTTCTCTTCGGATCGTTCCGTATTTCTTGATTGCGTCTGTTTCATCCCACATCTTTGTCACATGGTACTCGCCTTGTAAATCTCCAAGGCGCCTCGAAGCTGATGCGAAGTTCGCCAGCACAGTCTGAAGTTGCTGGGAATGCAACGCAGGCAACCGAGCTTGAATTGCAGAGGTCCCCGGCTCGTCATAGAGGGAGGCGAAAAGCTGAAGCTTCGCCTCATCTACAGAAACGACACGTTTCGAGTGCCCCTTCAACTCCCAGCGGCCATCGGCATCTTTAATGCCGGGGACAGGCTTTTCTTCATGTGTAGTAAAACACTCGTCAAGCGTTGAGGCCCCGAAAAGATTTGACAGGGAGTCAAATTGGACTTGAATGGCATTGCCCGGCAAAGGCCTTCGGTAAACATTAATGCTATATTTGACAGTATTATGAATTTCCGCAAAAAGCTTGTATTCATTTTCGAACTGAAAGTGGTATCGTAGCCAGCGATAGAGAATCTCTCTTAGCTCTCCGCCCTTTGGGTCGTCATAAACTCCTTCGGGATGAAGGAAGCCTTGCACCCCCTGCTTTGAAGAGACCCGCCAAGCCTGTGGCAGAAAGCATTTGTAAAGGTTCGTTTGGCTTCTCTTAAGTAGTGGGTAGTTTTGTTCGGCATTCAGAAACGCTTGGATGCCATTCTGTTCCTCGTACTCCTTGAGAAATACCGTCTGGAGATTGGGATTCTGTGCAAATGCATCCGTCCGACGTTTTGCCAGCTCGCTGGCGCTCACCTTCCGAATCAACACCATCGGATCCCGATCGCCGATCACCCCCTTCTCCTCCCACTCCACCTTCAGCCACGGCGGATTCCCCACAATCACATCGAAGCCACCGCCTTTGAGCAGATCGGCGAACTCCAGATCCCAGTGCAGCGGACGCACGCGATCGGCCACCTGCTCCGCTAGCCGTAGTCGATCGATGTCCTCCAGTAACCGTGCCTTGTTGACGACACCGCGGCGGTCCTGGAAATCAATGGCCTGTTGGCGGGGCTGTGTGTCGGGCAGCAACTGCAGCTGGCCCTCCTCTTCATCCACCACCGATTCGATATCCCCCAGCACGCAGCTCAGATCGTTGAGCCATTCCTCGCGACTGGGTAGCTGCTGGGCCTGCTCCAGAGGCCAGAACCACAGGGAGCACCAGTAGTCCATCGCCAGCTTGAGCCGCAGCCGGGCATTGGCATTGGCGATCCCTTCGCCGGCCACTTCCTGGCTCTGGATGCGGTCCTTGAGGCTGAGCGGTTTCCAGGCCAGCCCGCTCTTGCCGTCAGAGTCGGCCTCGTGATCGCCCCACACCGGCAGCGGGTCGGTGGTGCGCTCGCGGATCTGGGCCAGCTGGTCAGCCCACTCCTGCATCAGGCCATCGGCGATGCGGCTCAGCCGCTGCAGCCGGCGTAGCTCGGCCCTACTGAACGGTTTGCTGGAGAAGGTTTTCTTCCAGCTGCTGATCGTTTTCACCTGATCGGGCAGCAGCTCCTTGATCACCGCATTGGCCTTGATCGCCATGCCCGGATCGGGCAACAGGAAATGGAAGATGGCGTCGTCGGGCAGCTCCTGATTCCAGGCCAGCTCCTCCGGGGCCTGTTCGTGCCAGAGCTTGGCGGGCTTTGCCTTCCTGCCCTCCTGGGGGAGCTGGTGCAGGCGGTAGATCTGGCGGCGGCAGCCCACCAGCGAATTGCCGCAGAGCAACTGCTGTCCAAACCAGGGCACGAAGGCCCTGCCCTGCTCCGGCTGGTAGATGCTGTTGAGCCAGAGGCTCACCTCCGCCAGCTCGATCGCCACCGGGTTGAGGTCCACCCCGAACACGTTGCGATCGGCCAGCCGCATCTTCACCTTCTGCAGCTCTTGCTCGAAGGCGGCATGGGGGATGGTCTGGCCCAGCTCCTGCTGGCGCAGCTCCAGGTACTTGAGGGCCAGCTGATTGATCAGCTCGTTTAGGTAGGCCGCCGAACCCAGCGCCATCTCCAGCAGCTTGAAGCGCAGGATGTCGGCGGCCGTCTTGCCGGGCAGCAGCTCCTTGAGCGTGTATTTGATCTGGCAGCGGGTGAGCGATTCGGGCGTGTAGTAGCTGGCGCTCTTGATCCGGTCGCGGCCGGCGAGGCGGTAGATGAAGGTGCCCTTCTCGTAGAGCTTGGGGCCGGTGCCCTCGGCGTTGGGCACGATCTCCTCGCGTTTGTAGTTGCCCAGTTGGCTGCGGGGCACGAAATGGCCCACCTCCAGTTCGTCGTGGGCCTTGCCGCGGGCTTGCACACCTGCCCCGTCGTGATCGCTGGGATCGTCATCGGGAGCTTCGCCGCTGGCCTCGGCGTCGAAGTCCTCGTCATCCGTCTGGGCGGTGGTTGTCTTCGGGGCCGGCTGCACCTCGTAGAGGTCCTCCGGCGCGAAGAACCCCCGGAAGCTGAGCAACGCCTCATACACCGAGCCCAACTGGTTGATGCCCAGCTGGGCGTAGCTCACGCGGCCGCGCTTACGGCCAGGCTTGGCCTTGGTGAGCGACATCAGCTCGATCACCTCGCGCAGCACGCCATTGCGGAAGCGCACCCGCGCCTTGGTGATCGCCCCGCCCAGCAGAGGCATGCGGCTGGGATCGAACAGATGGCTCTTGAGCGGCGTGATCCGGAAGCTCTCATAGATCTCGGTCTCCCCCTCCGCGCTGATCTGCCCCTGCAGCTCGCTGTCGTCCCGTTTGGGGTAGCCCTCCCAGATCATCTGGAACAGGCGCTCCAGCGAATCGTGGATGTAGGTGCTCTCGCGATCAGCGTCGCTGAGCAGCGGCACCTGTTCCAGATCCCGCAGGCGCTCCAGGCTGTAGCCGCGGTGGTACACCTCCGAGCCCATCGGGATGTAGTTCAGCTCCGGCCTGGCCTCGATGTAGAAGAGGAACAGCAGGCGGTACATGAAGCGCAGGCACTCTTCGCTGAGCTGCTTCTCATCCACCAGCTGGAAGGCCGCATCCTTCTGCTTGTAACGGATGTGCCACACCGCTTCATTGCCCAGCAGTTCGATCGAACGGCGCAGCGCGTACTTGAGATCGCCGCTCACCTCATAGGCGTGCTTGTGGCTGTTCTCATCCAGGCTGTCGAGCAGCGGTGTGCCGCCCTCGCTGGGGCAGAGGTGCTTCCGGTGCAGCAACGTGGCGGCCGCCAGGAAGGCATCGGCCTGCCGCTCGGCAAACAGCGTGCCCACCTCAAAGCGCAGCAGCCGTGAGGCGCCCCACTTGAAGCGATCGATCAGCAGCAGCTCATCGCGGCTGATCAGCAGCAACCAGCGGGGTGGGTTGTCCTGGGCGAAGACCCGGTTGTTGATCAGCTGCTCCCAGCTCTCACCCGCCACCACCGTGCCCAGGGATGGGTCACGGATCTGCTGGCCATGGATCTCCAGCTGCAGGGGATCACGCACCAGATCATCCGCTGCAGCGGCCACCGGGTTGAAGGCTTCCAGGACCCACAGCAAGGGCTCCCCGGAGGCGCGCTCCACAGAAGAGCGCTCCACAGTGGCCAACAGCGGCAGCTGATACGGCTGGTCGTTGAGCAACAACACCTGGGAGTGAGGCTGCCAGCTGTAACCGAGGGCTCCCAGTAGGGGGCGGAACCACTGCTCACGCTGCAGCCGCAACCTTTCGCCGGCGGGCTGATCGGCTTCCTTCTCGCAGAGCGTCAGCCAGGCACGCCGCAGCCCAGCCAGGGCGCGATCCGGTTGGGGGTTCGCTGGATCCTGCTCGGCCTGTTGCTTCCAGCGGGCCTGCACCTCCTTGAGGTCGCCCTTGAAGATCGCCTCCAGGTAGTAGTCGGAATAGAACTCCTGCTCGTTGCGAATCCCCAGCAGCGCCATCGCTCAACCCTCCTCGCGTGCATCCGCGGGCCGATGCAGCACCGCCACCAGCTTCAGGTAGGGCGCTTCTTCGGTGGTCATCACGTCTTCCACGTAGCGCTGGTGGCTGTCAAACAGGCGTTGCACGCGCAGCTCCCCCTGGCGCAGCTTCTCGGCCTTCACCGACACCACGCTGCCGTCCTGCTCAAAGTTGAGCCGCAGTTGCTGCTCTTGCTTGCCCCGCAGCCGTTCCAGCCGCTCGGTCTGCTCGGCCAGCTGGGGCTCCATGCGCTCGATCCACTCCTGCCGGCGCTGCAGCAGATAGGCATGGGCTTCCCGCACGGCCTGGCCGCGCTGCAGCCAGAGGCTCTCGGGCACCGGCAGCTGGCGGTTGGGATAGGCCCGCTCGCCCAGCTGCAAGCGCCTGGCGATCTGGGCAAAGGGCTCCACTGCCTCCACCTTCAGGCCCGTGCCCAGGAAGCGCACCCCCACCCACTCCTGAATCACGGGTTGTCCGGAGCGGTTGGGGATCGTGCCCTGCAGCACCATCACCACTTCCCCGGGCTCCAGCCCCGAGCTGAGCTGCAGCACCGGCGCCTGATGGCGGGCGAAGGTGGCCAGCCCCCGGTCCACCAACCACTCCACCAAGGGGTGAAGGGGCCACAGGTATTCCAGCTCCAGGTCCTTCTGCTTGCGGCGCCTGGAGCGCTCCACTTCCTGCTGCAGCTCCTGAGGGCGCGTGGTGAGCACCACCTGCTTGAGGCGATCCGGGCGGACTTCGCGGGGCAGCCGCTCGTAGCGCCGCAGCAGATCAGCCGGTGGGGTGATCTCCAGTCGCTCCTGCTCGTCGTAGGTGCGGAACTGGATTGACTCACGGTTCACCTCCCTCTCCGCCACAGCGCCGAGGGCCTTGCTGACATAACTCCAGAGGCTCGGATAGAGCGACGGCATGTCGCGCCGCTCCAGCTCTGGCTCTTCGGGTTGGGTGGGGGTGGCTGATGCACCATCACCCTCGCTGCCGAGCAGCTGGCCATACAGCTCGGCGATCAAGCCGCCGCCGCCCTGCAGGAAGGGAGCAGCGTTGGCATCCAGCTGTCTTTCAAAAGCGGTGGCATCCGCGGCCTCCACGGCAGCGGCCGTCAGGTCTTCTTCCGCGGTTTCGTCGTAGCACTGCATGAACACCGACGGATCGCCGATGTTGCGCTGGGCCTGCTCGTCCTTGCGGATCAGCACCTGCAGGATCCGCTCCACATCACCCATCCCCTCCATGGCCGAGGCGGTGAGCAGATAGCGGATCAGGGGCTGCTGGCTCTGGCCGTAGCGGTCGATGCGGCCGTTGCGCTGTTGCAGCGTCATCAGCGACCAGGGGATGTCGAAGTGCACCAGCCGGTGGCTGAGGTAGTGCAGGTTGAGGCCCTCTGATGCCACCTCGGTGGCCACCAGCAAGCGGATGGGGTCGGCCTCCTGGCCGAAGCGCTCCACGATGTCGCTCTGCTCGGTGTCGACCATGCCGCCATCCAGGCGTTGCACCGCCTCCGCCGGCAGCTGAAGATCGCGGGCCAGATGCTCCTCCAGGAACCGCTGCGTTTCTCGCCGGCCCGTGAAGATCACCACCCGGTCTTTCGGATCCTGCCCCCGCCACTGCCAATCGGCGCGCAGCAGCTCGAGCAACCGTTGGTATTTCGAGAACGCCGCCGCACCGATCGGCTCCAGCAGTCCCACCTGCGGCTCAAGGGCGGCCTGGTCTGCGGAACTGGGCTCTTTGGCCTGGCTCAGGGTTCTGAGCCGGTTGCGCACCGTCTCCAGGCAGGCCATCGGGCTGGAGAGCATCGCCTTCTGCAACGTGGTGCGGAACAGTTGGCCGGCCTTGGCGTTCCGGTCGCTGTCGGGCAGCTGCAACGTCGCCAGGGCCGTGAACACTGCCTCCTCCTTGGCGCTGGCCTTGGCTTCCACGTTGGCGGCATCCCGCTCCGGCACGCCCTGGGCCGCACGCATCTGGCCGATCACGTCCTTGCGGAAGCGCCTCACATACAGATCACGGATCTCCGCTTCTTCCTTCGTGTAGTCCTTCGGGTTGGCGATCGCCGTGGGATCGAGCATGTTCACCAGGCTCGCGAAGCTCTCCGGCTTGCCGTCATGCGGTGTGGCCGACAGCAGGATCAAGGTGTCGGAGCGGGTCGCCAGCCGCTCAGCCAGCTTTGAGCGTTGGCTGCGTTGGGCCCCAACGCCGCGCTCGGCGACGTTCTGACACTCATCGATCACGATGATGTCCCAGTGGGCGTGCTCCAGATAGGTCCTGTAGTCGCGGTCGTTCTTGAGCGTGTCGACCGAGACGATGGCCTTGTCGAAGTGATGAAAGGGGTTCTGGCCGGTGGGGAGCTGCTCGCGGATGCGCTGGATGCCCAGCGAATCAAGCCGCACCAGCGGGATCGTGAAGCGGCTCCAGAACTCGTTCTGGAACTGCCCCAGCATGCTCTTGGTGGTGACCACCAGCAGACGCCGCCCGCGCCCGCGCCGGATCAGCTCACTGCAGAGGATGCCGCACTCCAGGGTCTTGCCCAGGCCCACCGCATCGGCGATCAGCAGCCTCTGCCGAGGCATCGCCAGCGCCTTGGCCGCCGGTACCAGCTGATAGTCCATCACGTCCATCGCCGCGCGATGACCGATCACCAGCTCAGGGCCAGTCGGCACCGTGCGACGCAGGTGCGCCTCGATGAACAGCAGGCTGTCGCGGTAGTTGTCGGAGCTGTCTCCCACCAGCTCGGTGTCCTCCGGTTGGAGCACCTTCAGGTCGGGCTCCAGGGCTTCGAGGAACAGGGCCTCCTGTTCCTTCAGGTAGGGCGAGACACCCACCACATCCAGCAGCCGTTCTCCCTCGCGGGTCTGCTTGACGTTGCGCACGAGCCACTCGGCGTCGCGGCACTGGATGCGAGCGCCGGGGGCGATGACGGCCTTAGCCATGGAGACGGCCCTCCTTCTCGATGCAGCTACGAATGGCTGGAGACGGGCACCCATCGGCAGAGTCGGCCAGATCGGTGTCTCGCCGCCACGGCTGCCCCCCGTGGGCACTGAGTCTCCCGCTGACCATCCGCTGACGCCGTTCCGCTCCAGTCTGCGTCGTTCTACAGCCAGAAGGCGGCAGACGCCGGTCGATCTCCATCGCCATGACGGCAATGTGATGCACTGGCTGCATAAACGCTGGTTGTAGATCTTGTGGAGGCGCTTCCAGCTGCTGCCCAGCCGAACGTGCTTCAGCGACAGAGGCCCCCCGTCCAGCCACCTCGCTGAGCGCCGCCATGAACCGCTGCTGCTCCATCCCCTCGAACAGCTGCAGGGCCTGGAGGCAGTAGCTCACGGCGCCTGGCTTCCACCCCCCACCATCCCCTTTGCCAGCTCGTGCTCCCGCGCGAAGTCAATCCCCACGTCCTGCCCAGGCAGGAGCAGCTGCACCCCCACGTCATTGACGCAGGCGACCTGCAGAGCTGAGATCGTGGCTCCCCCCTGGTACAGCCGCAGCTGGTGCATCTGCTGGGGGTCGTTGATCGCCAGCCCTTTCTGGCCCAGCGCCGCCGCTTCCGCCAGCAGTTGCTCCTGGCCAGCCGGATCGAGGGCCCTGTAGGCCTCCAGGGCACTGCTCAGGTAAGTCACCGCATCCAGACGCGGCTTGCCCTGGGCCATTGGTGCGCATCACCCGATCGGCCAGCCGCCGCTGCTGATTGTTGATCTTCTCGGCCAGCTCGCCGACAGGCGCCAGGCGCGGTGCCCTTTGGAACAGCGCATCGGCCTCCGCTTCATGGGACTCGCCCTCGATCGCCAGCAGGCACTGGGCGTAGGTGAACAGGATGATCGGATCGTCCGCTGCCACCGCCGCTGCGGCTCGCAGATGGGGCAAGAGCTTCCCCAGCCGCTAGAGTGTACATACCTCATGTACAAGCTGTGACGCGTGTATCGGTGTCCCACCTGCGTCAGCACCTGCCCTCGTATCTGAAGCGTGTGCAGCAGGGCGAGGCCATTCAGATCACCTCCCGCGGCCGCGTCATCGCCCGGCTGCAGGCCGAACAGGATCCAGCAGAAGAAGCTCGCCAATGGCTCGAGGGGCTGCAGGGGCGCGTGACGCTGGTGGATGTGCTGGCGCCGCTAGGTCCGGAGTCGGCGGATGAGGCCTGGAGCGGCGATGCCGACCATCTGTGACACCCACGTTCTGCTGTTCTGGGCCCATGAGCCCGAGCGGCTCTCCTCCGCGGCGCGCCAGGCTCTTGAGCTCGGCCGCAGCCAGGCCGAGCTGGCCATTGCCGACATCACGCTCTGGGAGCTGGCCCTTCTGCAGGAGCGCGGCCGGCTGCAGCTCCCCGATGAGGTCGACTCCGCCTTCTACTTCAAGCAACTGCTGGCGGCGCTGCGCCTTGCGGTGCTGCCGATCACCCCGGAGATCGCCCTGCTGTCGCGGAGTTCCCTGTTTCAGCACGGCGATCCGGCCGATCGATTGATCGGGGCCACCGCCCTGCAGCTCAGAGCGCCCCTGATCACGGCAGACGCCAGGCTCCGGGCGCTGGAGAGCCTGGATACGGTTTGGTGAGGCGCCGCTACCTGGATCCCCTTAGCCGCCATGCCCCTTGTCGGCCAAGCCGCTCAGGAGCGCGAGACGCCCTTCTCGGTGCGCCGCCGGCAGCATGGCGGGAGGAACGTTCTGGAGGTGAACAGCAGCGCGGGCGAGATGGACACGCTGCGTGCGCGCATCAGCTCCCAGAGCAGGGCGGTCGCTGCACACATCGCCGCTGATGCAGAGGCGCAGGCTTTCTTCGATGACTGGGCCACACCGGAGCCCCTGGCGCGTTCACGACCAGCAGGGGGCAAGGTGGGTCCCCTCATTCCGCACAGTCACAGACTCACGGATCAGCGCGACAGAGCTGCAACAGCTCAGGCAGCTGGTTGTCCTCGCCATTGGGGGCTTGAGCTGATGGCCCGGCGCTCCTTTTCCGATGGCTCCCGCGGCGATGAGCGGCTGATCCGCCAGCTGCTGGCCCTGCTCCGCCAGCACCGGCCGGATCTGATGCAGGGCGAGAAGCTCTACCGCTCCCCGGCGGGCTTCACGAGCTGGAGTGGGCACTGGGCCAAGGCAGTGGCGGTCGAGCTGGCCCTGGAGCAGTCCGAATCGATCGCGGATCATGTCGGCATCTGGGGGGCGATGGTCTGTCAGTGGGCACGGGAGATCGGCGCCGAGCCCCGCTTCCTGTCGCCTGCTCTGGCCCAGGCGTTCCTGCAGACCGAGCAGCCCACCCTCCCTTTGGATCTACCCCGCGACATCAGCTGCTTCCGGCTGCTGCTGCCCAAAGGCACTCTCTTCAGCGAGGAGGGCCCGGAGATCCGCTCGGTGGTGGTGGCCGAGGTGCGGGCGATGGAGGGCTGGCTGCCCGACAACTTCGAGCTGGCGCGTGGCGGCATGGCCTGCATCGGCTTGGGAGAAGACGGCTCCACCTACCTCGCCAGCAATGTGCTCGACCCTGCGGCCAAGGCCCAGCAGCCGGCGCACACCGACTTCAGCCCCACGCTCTGGGATTGGGATGCCTTGGCGTCAAAGGCTGAACTTCACCCCACGAAAAAGGCTGCGATCAGGGGCAACAGGCGCTTGATCGCGCCCACGAGCTTGGAGGACTCCGCCACAGCCTTATTGGTCTCGCTGATGCCAGCGCTGAGTCCCTTGAGGGCGTTGATCGCGCGGCGAGCCGGCCCGGCATTCCTGTGGGGATCCCGGGCGGCCTTGGCCAACTCCGTGACTTCCGTGAGCGCTTCGGCGCGGGTGTCGTCTGGTAGCTGCATGTCGGCGTCAACACTGGCCTTGAGCTCCTGGAGCAGCTCCCGCAGGCTGGGCTGGCCCGCCGCTGGCCGTTGATCGGGGAGGGCTTCAATCGTGAGGTGGGCCTGATCGCTCAGGTCGCCCAGATTCACCAGGCCACCGCCAGTGTGGAAGGTACCGGTGTTGATCAGATTGCCGTCGCCGGCATGGAAGGTGTTGTTCACGACGGTGGTCGGGTGGCGGGTGGAATGAACGGCCGGCACGAGACGGCTGGCGAGTTCAGCGAATTGGGTGGCTCGTTCTCTCTCCACTTCAGACACACGCCGTTCACCATCCAGCAATCCTTTAAGACGTGCATTCTCCAGCATCACGGCATTGTATTTTGCGAAGAATGTCTGCTCCACCGCTCCCTTGTCCACACTGGCGGGTGCCTGAAGGGTGACGAGCACATCATTGCCGCTTTTCTTGAGGCCAGTGATCAATTCTGGCGTGATCTGGGGGTACTGGCGTGTCACCTCCTGGAAGGCCTGCTGGAAGGCTTTTGCGTCAACACCGTTTTTGATCAGCAGCTTCACTTCCTCAAGCAATTGCTTGAAGTAGATCTCGAAATCTCCAGGGCCAAAGCTCTTGTCTGGATCATGGGGCAGGCGCTCGCGGTGGTGATCATCGCGCCGCTGGCCCAGGGCATCGAAGGGCTCCAGCAGATACACGTAAGCGCAATCGATGGCGTTCAGCTTGGTGGAGTGATCGATGTTCCAGGCCTCCAGGGTGGCGCCGCTGAGGTGGGCCCCCTGCAGATCGGTGCCGAGGCATTGGCTGGCCTTGAGGTTGGCGTTTTCCAGATAGGCCTCCGTGAGCACCGCCTCGCTGAGGTTGGTCTCGCGCAGATCGGCGCCACGCAGATCGGCCTGGGGCAGATAGGCGCCCCGCAGGTTGAGGCCTTGGAGGTCGGCCCCGGGAGCGGAGCCGCTCAGGAGCAGCTGGCGGCAGCGGGGTTCGGCCAAGAGCGTGGCCCCCGGGCGAGCCAGCTCCAATCCCTTCGCTCCGTGCCAGCAAACGCGTTCAAGGCGGGTGGTCTGTCGGCGGGTAGCCGCGAAGCTGACCAGTGCCAGAACGGCGTCGGTGAAGAAGGCTCCGCGCAGATCGGCGCCGCTGAAGCGGGTGGCACCGACGGAGCCCAGGGCAATTCCGAAGGAGCGGCAGCCCGCATATCCGGGGGCTCCTTGGCGGGCTCGCCACCAGCTGAGCAACAGAATGGAACTGGACAATGCGACAACGCCAACGCCAAAGCCAGCGCGAGCGACATCGACAGCGCCAGCGAAGACAGCGCCAGCGACAGCGCCAGCGACAGCGAAAACGAAAACGAAAGCGACAGCGACAGCGACAGCGGCAGCGACAGCGGCAGCGACAGCGAAAACGAAAGCGAAAACGAAAGCGAAAGCGACAGCGACAGCGCCAGCGCCAGCGACAGCGCCAGCGATAGCGAAAGCGGCAATTGCACTATAGCTTATCCCTTTGAAGTTGAATCCTTCCCAGGCAAGACTGATCATCCCAGCAAGAAGCATAACTCCAGCGCCGATACTCACAAGCCAACCTGCATGCTGAAGGAGCGAATCTTGAGATGCGAACAACAAATTGCCAAAAACCACGAATGCAATAAATTGCATGAATCCTGCAATAAGCCCAAACCCCATTCCCATCACCCCCTGTCCCATCAGCCGCACCAGTGGCAGTCCGCAACGGCAACCAACAAACTTCGCCTCTCTCAGATCCGCCTCCAGAAAATCCGTCCCCCGCAGATCCGCCCCACTGAAATCCGCCCCAGCCAGCGTCGCCCCACGAAAGCGCAGGCCCCTCAGATCAGCCCCGCGAAAGTCGCGCTCACCGGCCTGGTAGCGGCGGAGCAGCTCGGCTTGGCTGAAGCGGATCATGGGCGAAGATTGGCTGCAGGAACGGCAGTCAGCGAGAGGGCTCATTTAAGCTCAGGTCGCTGTGGATGGCTGCAAGGCCTGGGCATCTCGCTGGTTGCCTGAGAGCCTGTTGCGCCTAGCCGTAGTGGCTCCAGATCCATGGGGAGGCTCGTTGTGAGATGGAACTGGCTCTCCCATGGATCCCAGCCGCATCGCGATGGCGGTAGCGTACCAAAGGGAAGAATGATTGCGCCGCAGTAGATCTTGCGATCAAGGTGCGGCCCTGTTCCTGATGCCCTGTTCCTGATGCTCTTTGTCTCAGGCTGAGGCCGCGATAGATGCCCGATCGGCTCTGTCTCTGTTCAGGGCCTGGCCTGTCGACCTATGCGCAACAGGCTCCTCAGAGGCCCCGCTCCTCATCCCCATCCCCTGGAGGCGGTGGGCGGTGATCGCCGTTGGGTGGTTCGACCGACAGGGTGATCAGGGCCAGCCCCAGGGCCAACAGCGCCACCACCGGACTGCTGGCCGCCACCGTGATCCCCAGGGCAGCGGTGAACCAGATCGAGGCGGCGCTGCTCAGGCCCCGCACCTCGTAGGCGTTGCTGGCGCTGCTCGGCGGCGGGGTCAGGATCTCACCGGCACCGAGGAAGCCGATGCCGCTGGCCACCCCCTGGATGGCGCGGCTGCGGGCATCGGGCCCCGGGCCGGCGGCGAGCAGCAGCAGGCAGGCGCTCAGCCCCACCAGCACATGCACCCGCACCCGGTTGGGATGGGGACGGCCGCCGTGATGGGCGCGGTTGAGGCCCACCGCCAGGCCGCACAGCACCGCCAGACCCAGGCGCACCAGCACCTCCAGATCGGGCACAGGTGTGAGCGCCAACGGCGGAGGGGCGGCCATGAGAACGGGATCGGATCCCTCATCATTGGTGGCACCCGATCGGGGTGCCAGCAACCGCAAACCTGCATCGCTGGAACGGAGCCGAGGTTCTACCCCAGGGCCGCCTGCAGTTCCGTCGCCAGCCGTTCCGCCTGGGCCGGCACCGTGGAGAAGGCGGCCCTGAAGCCGCTGAACAGCCACAGTCCCGGCCGGCCCACGGCTGGCCCCACCAGCGGCTGGCCGTTGCTGGCGTAAGGCACCGCCACCTGGCAATAGGGGCCTGGCCAGGCCGCCAGCCGCGGATCGAGGGCCGCCAGACCCTGCCGCAGCCGTTGCTCCATCCCGGCCGGATCGGGGGGGCATTGGGGATCCAGGTCTGGTCCCACCAGGCTGATCTGACCCAGCAGCACCCGTGACCCCCAGGGCGCCAGACCGGCGTCGACGATCCACTCCTCGCGCTCCAAGCGGTCGGAGCGGGCCTCCAGGGCAGGCCGCTGCCAGCCCAGGGGTTGGACGATGCCGCCGCGGCGGGCGTGGCGCAGCCAGGGGGACACTCCCCAGGCGCCGCTCGCTGGGCTGCCCGACCCAGCCGCCGCTGCCGCCGTCCGATCGCCCGCGCCAACCAACACCCCGGCCCAGCTGAACCGCAGCCTTTCGGGCCGTTCCGGCCAGAGGCTGCGACTGCCGGCGCCAGCCGCCAGGACCAGTTGCACGGCCAGCAGCTCCCCCCCGGAGGCCAGGCTGAGCCGCCAGCCTCCGGCCCCGGCTGCGATCCGCACCACCATCGCCTCCTGGCGCTCCACACCCGCCGCCGCCAGGGCGGCCGGCAGGGCAGCCGCCAGAGCGACGGTGTCGACCCGGCTGAAGGCCAGGGCGGCGGTGGCCAGGCCCTGCAGGGACACCGGCAGCAGCCCCAGGGGGGCGGGCCAGCCATGGAGCAGCAGCGGGGCGGGCTGCCATCCGAGCGGTCCGTGCTGACGCTCAAGCTCCTGCCAGGCCCGTGCCGCGGCCCGACCGAGCAGGGAGCCGTAGCTGAGGGCGGTGGCGGCCAGGGCGGGTTGGCCCTCCGCAGCGTTGGCGGATGGCCCTGGTCCTGGAACCCCCAGCGCTGGTCCCACGAGGGTCGAAGCCAGGCCCCGGCGGGCCAGGGCCAGGGCCAGCAGCGAGCCGGCCAGCCCGGCCCCCACGATCACAATCCGGCGGTCCGGGCCAGCAGCGGAGGGCTCCGCTTCCCCCGCCGTTGTCGGCCCCATCAGACCAGCAGGTTGAACGAGGCAATCACCCGCTCGAACAGCTGTTTGACCTTGGGCCAGCGCAGTTCGTTCGTGCTGGCGGCGAGGGTGTAAAGGCGGCCGCGGTCGACAACGGCGGTGGCCAGCTCATGGCGATCGCGGTCCGCCAGGCGCACCCGATATTCCAGGTCGTAGAAGGTTCGGCCCTGCTGCTCCCGCTCCCGCGCCTCCACCAGCTCGGCCGAGCGGCCGCTGCCCTCCGGGGCGATCACCCGCCGCCGCAGGTTCTCGCCCACCGCCACAGCGCTGCCCAGGTCGGTCAGATCCTTGTCGCTGGCAACTTCTGAGACCACCAGGCTGAGGGTTTCGTCGCTGTTGATCAGGTCGTGAAACACCACCTGGGGGCCACCCTCCACCTGTACCCGTGTCCAGCCGGTGGGATACAGAAAGGCGTAGCGGCCATCGGGGCTCTGGTAGGAATTGAGGCCGGCGGCCACGGCGCTGCAGCCCACCAGCACCAGGGCCAGCAACAGGCCCGCGAGGGCCGTGGGCCAGCGATGACGACGGGGTCCGGTGGCCTGGGCCATGGCAGGGGAAGGCGGTTGGGCCGCATTCTGGCCCGGCCCCGGTCGGGCCCCGCCAGACGGCGCCGGGGTGACGGCTCGCCTCCCGGGGCGATCCCCGGCCAGCGCCAGCCTCTGCCAGGATTCCGCCCAGCAGCCACCGACTCCTGAGCGGCTTCACCCGGCCCCTGGCCCGCCTGATCGATCAGTTCGAACGGCTGCCCGGCATCGGTCCCCGCACCGCCCAACGGCTGGCGCTGCACCTGCTCCGCCAACCCGAAGAGCAGATCCGCGCTTTTGCCGATGCCCTGCTCGCTGCCCGATCCCAGGTGGGACAGTGCCGGACCTGCTTTCACCTGTCGGCCGAAGCGGAGTGCGAGATCTGTCGCAACCCCGAGCGCCGCAACGGCCAGATCTGCGTGGTGGCCGATTCCCGCGACCTGCTGGCCCTGGAGCGGACCCGCGAATTCAGCGGCCGTTACCACGTGCTCGGCGGTCTGATCTCACCGATGGATGGGGTGGGACCGGAGCTGCTCCAGATCAGGCCCCTGCTGGAGCGGCTGGAGGTGGAGGGTGCTGCCGAGGTGATCCTGGCCCTCACCCCCAGCGTTGAGGGTGACACCACCAGCCTTTACCTGGCCCGGCTGCTGCGACCTTTCACCAGCGTCAGCCGCATCGCCTATGGGCTGCCGGTGGGCAGCGAGCTGGACTATGCCGATGCGGTCACCCTGGCGCGGGCCTTCGAGGGGCGTCGCCCGATGGACTAGGAGCCTGTCGCGCGTAGCCGTATGGGCCCCCCATCCATGGGGAGATCCAGCGGAGGAGCGCGGCAGGGTTTCACAGGGATCGCATCCGCGTCGAGCGTGTGGCGCCGTGCCAACGGGTCGAACGTTGGCTCCGCCACAGGTCTCAAGACGAAGGGGCCGAGCTGTTCTTGATGGCCTTGGTCTCAGGATGAGGCCGCGATAGGCGCCCGATCGGGACTTCCTTTGGTCGGGGCCTGGTCTGTCGACCGATGCACAACAGGCTCCTGGGGCGCTGCGGTGCCAACGCTGCCCCGGCGCGGCTCGCCCTGCGGCCCACCCATCGTTGGCTGAACAGGGGTGGCTGAACAGCGTCGGACGCTCCCGAGCCCATAGCCTGCCCCCGTTGATCGACCGCCCCAACCCGTCGCCGCCCATCCACCGATGACCGCCAGCCGCAGCCGCTACAGCGCCATCCCGCCGGCCGAGCGGTTGCCGGACTGGATCCGCGCCCCGATCGGCAATGCCTCCGCCCTGGCCGAGGTGCAGGCGGTGGTCAAGCAGCAGCGGCTGCACACGATCTGCGAGGAGGGCCGCTGCCCCAACCGCGGCGAGTGCTACGCGGCCGGCACGGCCACCTTTCTGCTGGGGGGCCCGATCTGCACCCGCAGCTGCGCCTTTTGCCAGGTGGAGAAGGGACAGGCGCCGGTACCCTTCGATCCGGCTGAGGCGGAGCGGGTGGCGGAGGCCGTGCAGACCCTGGGTCTGCGCTATGTGGTGCTCACCGCCGTCGCCCGCGACGACCTGGACGACCACGGTGCCTGCCTGTTCACCGGCGCGATCGCGGCGATCCGCGCCCGGGATGCCGCCGTGGCGATCGAGGTGCTCACCCCCGATTTCTGGGGCGGCCACCGGGATGAGGGCGAAGGCCAGGCCGCCCAGCGGCGACGGCTGGGGCTGGTGCTGGCCGCGGCACCGGTCTGCTTCAACCACAACCTTGAAACGGTCGAGCGCCTGCAGGGCGAGGTGCGCCGCGGCGCCACCTACCGCCGTTCCCTGGCGCTGCTAGCTGCGGCCCGGGAGATGGCGCCGTCGATTCCCACCAAGTCCGGGCTGATGCTGGGGCTGGGGGAGAGCTTCGAGGAGGTGGTGGCCACCCTGGAGGATCTGCGGCGGGTCGACTGCCAGCGGCTCACCCTTGGCCAGTACCTGCGACCCTCCCTGGCCCACATTCCGGTGGCTCGCTACTGGACTCCCGAGGAGTTCGAGCGGCTCGCTGCCATCGCCCGTGAGCTGGGTTTCGCGCAGGTGCGCAGCGGCCCGTTGGTGCGCAGCAGCTACCACGCCGCCACGAGCTGATCCACGGGGCGAGCGGCGGGGTGCGCGTTCCGCCTGATCCGTTCCTGTTGGGGGAGTCCGGACACCGGGCTTCAGGCCAGCTCCGGCTCAACCGCCCCCAGCATCCGGCCGCAGCGGATCAATCCCTCGGTGCAGTCGCCCCGCATCAGCAACCCCGAGCCTCCCCAGAGCAGCCGCAGGGGCAGGTCGGCCGGTGCGGCACCCAGCTCCCGCACCGGTTCGAAACCAAGCCGCTGGAAATAGCGAACCAGCCGCCGATGCTGACGCTCGCCATCGCGGATCGCCAGCAGCCGGGCGCCGCGGCAGGGGGTGGCCTCCAGGGCCCAGGCAAAGCTGGCCGCCCAGATCAATGGCGCCACCGCCGCGCCGCTGCCCCGCTCCACCCGCAGCGTGTCCAGCTGCAGGCCGCGGGGCGTTGGCAGCGCCCAGCCCTTGAGTTCCCCCAGCAGCCTGGCGCTGCCATCGCCCTGGGGGCGGGCCACCCCCACCTGCAGGCTCCAGATCCCGAGGCGCCGAGGGGCGCGCAGGCCCAGCTTCAGGCCCCGTTCGGCAGCGAGGGCGGCGATCGCCTCCAGGGTCAGAAGGGTGCTGCGGGTCATGGTCGGTAGGGTTCGGCCGCCAGCACGGCATCGCAGGGCAGGGGCCCATGGAGATGGGGGAACAGTTCGCCGCTGCCCTCCGCCGCAGGCTCCTCCCGCACCACGATGCCCGCCGCCGCCAGCCGGAGCGGGTCGATGGTGAGCAGTCGCACCGGGCCGGCATCGGCGTAGAAGCGGCGGAAGGTGGCGGCGATCTGGTGGGCGTGGCTGGCGTGGATGAAGCCCACCGCCTCCAGGCTGAGCCCGCGGGTGGAGCGGCGGTAGATCCCCTCCGCCCGAGCTTGTCGCCACTCCTCGGCCAGGGCCAGGTGGTAGAGGAAGCGCGGCGAGCGCCAGGGCTGGCGCTCGGCCAGGGGTGGGGCCATCACCGCCGCCAGCTCGGGCCCCGCCTCGAAGCGGGCCAACCAAAGGCGCAGGGCATCGAGCCCCTCGGCCCTGGCGAAGGCCTGGGGATCGGCCAGACGGAACTGGCGCACGAACGGCAGCAGGGCCCAGTCGGCCAGGCAGGATCGCCGGCCCAGCAGCCAGCCGCCTGGCGCCTCGCCGTTGCAACGCAGCAGGTCATTCCAGCGACACAGGATGGCCAGGGCCTGGCGGCGATGGTGCTCGGGATCGGCGTCCGGGAAGCGGTTGGCGTACTTGAAGCGATCGAGATGGTGTTTGAAGGGGCCGTCGTTCTCGGCGACCAGCGTGGCGATCGGCGCCGCCAGGGCAGGGGTGCGGCTCTTGGCTCCGGCGGCACCCCGGGGCCCTTCGGTTCCAGCCCGTGCCGGGGGGTGGGCGACGGCGGCTGCGCCATCCTCTGAGCCATCGTCGCTGGCATGGCCAACCCCGCCTGGGGGAGGCTCGCCACCACCAGCGCTGCCAGGGCCGGCGCTGCCACGGTCAGCGGGGCCAGAGGCCAGCGGGGCAGCGACGGCGTCAGCCGCAAGCGGGGCGCTGGCGGGCAGCTCCAGCCAGCGGCCGGGATCCCGCTGAGCCAGGGCCCAGAGCATCACCTCCAGGCTCTCGCCGATCAGCAGGCCGTCGCGTCCCTGCAGCAGCGGCACCGTGGCCGCCGGCCAGGCCTCGCGCAGCTCCGGCGGCCGGCAGGCCAGATCCACCTCGCGCAACTCCACCACCAGATCGGCGGCGGCGATCGCCAGCCGCGCCCGCATCGCATAGGGGCAGCGGCGAAAGCTCCAGAGGATCGGCAGCTGGTCCATCACGGTTGATCCTCAGGTGCCTCTGGCCGGGATCGTCGCCGCCAGGGCCAGGCAGGCGCCCGGGCTGGGGGCAGCCGGGAGCAGAGGCCACGGCCGCCCACACCCCTCGCGGCAGGAAGCGGCCAGGCGCCGGAATCTCCTGCAGACGACGGCCTGACCTCTGCCCCTGGTGGACGCGGAGGGATCCTGTTCAGCCATCCCCGCGCCCGGGGAAGGGCACCCCGTCAAAGACGCGCCCGATGTGCGCCTCGCCACGCTGCCGGGCCAGGGCCACCTGCCGTTCGCGCTCCGCGAAGCGAGCCCGGTCGGTGGGGCCGTGGCGGCCGGCGCAATGGTGGCAGCTCACGCCCTCGCGGTAGTCAGGCCGCTGGCGATCGGCGGGGCTGAGGGGCATGCGGCAGGCGTGGCAGAGGCTGTGCTCTCCGGGTTCGAGCTGGTGGTTGAGGGCGACCCGCTGGTCGAACACAAAGCATTCGCCCCGCCAGCGGCTCTGCTCCGGAGCGATCGCCTCCAGGTAGTGCAGGATGCCGCCGCGCAGGTGGTGGACGCCGTCGAAACCGTGCTGGATCAGGTGGGCCGTGGCCTTCTCGCAACGGATGCCGCCGGTGCAGAACAGGGCCAGGGCCTTCGGCTGCCGTTCGGCCACCAGCGGTCGCAACACCGCCTCCACCCAGGCCGGGAAATCGCGGAAGCTGGCGGTGTCCGGATCGATCGCCCCCTCGAAGCTGCCCACGGCCACCTCGTAGCTGTTGCGGGTGTCGATCACCAGGGTGTCGGGATCGCTGATCAGGGCATTCCAGGCCTGGGGTTCCACGTAGGCGCCGACGGCGACGCTGGGGTCGCTGTCGGGGCAGCCCAGGCTGACGATCTCCCGCTTGAGCCGCACCTTCAGGCGATGAAAGGCCTGGTCCGGAGCGGTGTGGCGCTTCACTTCCAGCCCCGCCAGGCCCGGATCGGCCCCCTCCAGCAGGGTCAGCAGGTCCTCCACCCCGTTCTCCGGGCCGCTGATGGTGCCGTTCACCCCTTCGCCGGCCAGCAGCACCGTGCCCTTGACCGCGCCGGCCTGGCCGCAGGCCAACAGGCGGCGGCGCAGGGTCGGCAGGGCCGCCGCCGCCAGGGGTGCGAAGCGGTAGAAGGCCGCCACCCGCACGCTCATGGCGCCAGGGCAGCCGCTGGCTCCACGCGCACGCCGGCGGCGGCCAGCAGGGCCCGGTCGGCCTCGACGGCCGGATTGGAGGTGGTGAGCAGGGTGTCGCCGTAGAAGATCGAATCGGCGCCGGCCAGCAGACAGAGGATCTGGGCTTCGCGGTTCAGCTGTTCGCGACCGGCGCTGAGGCGCACGCGGCTGTGGGGCATCAGGATGCGGGCGGTGGCCACCATCCGCACCAACTCGAGCGGATCGATGGCTGGACGATCCTCGAGGGGGGTGCCGGCCACCGCCACCAGGGCGTTGATCGGCACGCTTTCCGGATGGGGATCGAGGCTGGCCAGCACCCGCAGCAGTGAGGCCCGGTCGGCGCCGCTTTCACCCAGGCCGATGATGCCGCCGCAGCAGACCTGGATGCCGGCGGCCCGAACCCGTTCCAGGGTCTGGAGCCGATCCTCGTAGGTGCGGGTGGAGATGATCCGGTCGTAGTGCTCGGGGCTGGTGTCGAGGTTGTGGTTGTAGGCGGTGAGGCCGGCTTGCGCCAGCCGGGCCGCCTGGCTGCCACTGAGCATGCCGGCGGTGACGCAGGCCTCCAGGCCCAGCTCCCGCACGCCCCGCACCATGGCGAGCATCGCCTCGAAGGGTGCTCCATCGCGGATGTCGCGCCAGGCCCAGCCCATGCAGAAGCGATGGGCGCCGGCGTCGCGGGCGGCCCGGGCCCGGGCCAGCACCGGTTCCACCTCCAGGTCGGGGTGGCCATCGATGGCGCTGCTGCTGTGCAGCGACTGCGGGCAATAGGCGCAGTCCTCCTCGCAGCCGCCGGTGCGGACGCTGAGCAGGGAGGCCAGCTGGACGTGATAACCGGGGTTGGCGGCCCGGTGGATCTGCTGAGCCTGCCAGAGCAGGTCCATCAGGGGGGTGGCCAGCAGGGTCTCGATCTCCAGCTGGGTCCAGTCGTGACGGGTGATCATGGCGGTGTCTGAACCCCTCCAAAACGGCGATTGCGGCCCTGAAAATCCTTCAGGGCCGCCACCAGGGCGCCGGCGTCGAAATCGGGCCAGAGCACATCGGTGATGTGCAGTTCGGCGTAGGCCAGCTGCCAGAGCAGGAAATTGCTGATTCGCTGCTCGCCGCTGGTGCGGATCAACAGATCGGGGTCCACTTCGCCGACGGTGTGGAGCTCGGAGGCGAAACGCTCCTCATCGATGGCCTGGGGATCGAGCTCGCCGCGGCTCACCCGTTCCGCCAGCCGCCGGGCGGCCCGAACCAGTTCGGCCCGGCCGCCGTAGTTGGTGCAGACGTTGAAGCGGATGCCGACGTTGGCGGCGGTGCGGCTGGTGGCTTCGTCGATCAGGGACTGGAGGCCGACCGGCAGCTGCTCGAGATCGCCGAGGAAGCGGATCCTCACCTGCTCGCGCTCCAGGGCTTCGAGCTCCCGTTCCAGCACCCGTTCGAACAGGGTCATCAGGAAGCTCACCTCCTCACCGGGGCGACTCCAGTTTTCGGTGGAGAAGGCATAGGCGGTCAGGGCACCGATGCCCCAGTCGCTGCAGAGCCGCAGGGTGCGCTTCAGGGCTTCGACACCGGCGCGATGGCCCATGACCCGAGGCAGCCCTCGGCGGCGGGCCCAGCGACCGTTGCCGTCCATGATCACGGCCACATGAGCGGGCAGCCGGGCCGGATCGAGCTGATGCGGCAGCGGCTGGCGTTGGGTCGGGGGGGTGGTCGCCAGGACGCGACTCATCCGCGGGGCTCCGGCGGGTCCTTCGCCACGCTACGACCTGCCTGCACCGCGGGGGACAGGGGGGCCAGGGCGGCGTTGAGGAGATCGTGCAGGCGGCTGCTGGTGATCGGGCGCTCCAGCCGGCCCTGGCGAGCCAGGGAGAGGGTGCCGGTCTCCTCGGAAACCACGATGCAGAGGCATTGGTCATGGCGCTCGGTCAGGCCGAGGGCGGCCAGATGGCGGGTGCCGTAGCGGGTGAGCCCCTGGCGGGAGAGGGGCAGGATCACCCCGGCGGCCACCACCCGGTTGTCCCGCACCAGCACGGCGCCGTCATGGAGGGGGGTGTCGGCGGCGAAGAGGTTAAGCAGCAGGTCGACCGAGAGGCGGGCATCGAGCTGGATGCCGGGGTTGAGGAAATCCTCCGGGCGCAGATCACTGCCCAGATCGAGCACCACCAGGGCGCCGCGGCGGGCCTGGGAGAGCCGTCCCGCCGCCTCGGTGAGCACGCTCACCGACCCGGAGGCGATCGTTTCCCGGCCCCGGTCGGCGAGGATGCCGGCGATCCGGCCGGTGCCGAGCCGCTCCATCAGCCGCCGCAGATCTCCCTGCCAGAGAATGGCCAGGGCCAGGCTGCAGGCGAGCACCAGGGCATCGATCAGCTTGCTGGTGAGGGGCAGGGGCAGGTAGCGCTGCACCGCCCAGGCCATCGCCACCAGAAACAGGTAGCCCCGCAACAACCAGATGGTGCGGGGCTCGCTGATGCGGCCCAGGAGGAGCTTGCCCACCAGGGCGGCAAAGAAAAGATCCGCCAGCGACAGGAGGGTGGGGCTGTTCGGCAGCCGGATCACAGCCAACGGGGGTCTCGGGGTTCAGGGGGACCGGCGGCAGCGCGGCCTTTCCCCCTGCGGTCAGGGTACCGACTGCAACCGTGCCGGCAGCACGTCGTAGCGCAGTAGGTCTTCCGGCTGCTCGCGGCGCTGGACCAGTTCGGCCTGACCCCCTTGCACCAGTACGGCGGCCGGTCGGGGGATGCGGTTGTAGTTCGAGCCCATCGAGGCGTTGTAGGCGCCGGTGGCGAACACCGCCAGCACGCCGCCACTGGTGGCCGGGGGCAGGGCGAGGTCATGGAGAAGCACATCCCCCGATTCGCAGTGTTTGCCGGCCACGGTGACCACGGTGCTGGCCTCGGCCACCGGCCGGTCGGCCAGCACCGCCGTGTAGCGCGACTGATAGGTGATCGGGCGAGGGTTGTCGCTCATGCCGCCGTCGACGGAGAGGTAGGTGCGCAGGCCGGGGATCTCCTTGCGACTGCCGATCCGATAGAGGGTGACGCCGGCGGTGGCCACCAGAGAGCGGCCGGGTTCGCAGAGCAGTCGGGGCAGGGCCAGCCCTCGCTCGCGGCAGGCGCTGACCACGGCCTCGGCCACGGTCTGCACCCAGAGCTGAATCGAGGGTGGATCATCGGAGGCGATGTAGCGGATGCCGAGGCCGCCGCCGACATTGAGATCGGCGCAGGGGTGTCCCAGGGAACGGGCCAGGGCCAGGGCGTCGGCCATCACACCGGCCAGGTCGTGGTGGGGCTGGAGCTCGAAGATCTGGGAGCCGATGTGGGCATGGAGGCCATCGACCAGGGCCCAGGGACAGGAGGCCAGGTCCCGCAGCACCGCTTCGAGCTGGTCGGGGTCAAAGCCGAACTTGCTGTCGAGATGGCCGGTGCGGATGTACTCGTGGGTGTGGCATTCGATGCCGGGCGTGAAGCGCACGAGCAACCGCACCGGATCGGGCCGGCCCGGGGCGAGACGGCGCAGCAGCGTCAGATCGTGCCAGTTGTCGAGCACCACGGTCACGCCGTTCTCGATCGCCAGGGCCAGCTCCTGCTCGGATTTGTTGTTGCCGTGCAGCACGATCCGCTCCGGGGGCATGCCGCCCTGCAGGGCCGTCAGCAGTTCTCCGGCGGAGACCGCATCGAGGCCGAGGCCCTCGCTGGCCACCAGGGCGGTCAGGGCCAGGGAGCTGTTGGCCTTGGAGGCGTAGATGGCCAGGGAGGGCCCGGGATAGTGGTCGAGCATGGCCTGGCGGTAGGCCCGGCAGGTGGCCCGCAGGGTGTCCTCATCCAGGACATACAGCGGAGTGCCGTAGGTGGTGGCCAGGTCGTTGAGCAGGCAGCCGCCCACCACCAGCCGTTCCTGGGCGTCGAGGCTGGTGGTGAGGGGGGTGAGGTTGCGATTCGGGCTGGCGCTGTCGCGGTTGACCTCGAAGGCCCGGGGTCCGGCCAGCAGGTCGGCGTTCAGGGCGGTGGACTGGGGAGCGGTCACCATCGGGAAAACGGCACGAGGCCTGGGGCTGGGGGTGCAACGGGGGGCGGTGGATCGGTGGCCGCAGCCCCGGGCCGATCGATCCCTCTGGGCAATCGTAGGGATCATCCCCACCGCTTCCCCCGTGCATCCCCAACCGCGCACAGCGCCCCAGCGGCTGGATCCCCTGGCGCCGAACCATCAGAGCGCCTGCCTGGCCCTCGATGCCGCCGCCCTGGGGGGCCTCTGGAGCGCCGCCCAGTGGCAGACGGAGCTGGCGGAGGAGGCGCGGCCGGGGATCGGACTGTGGGAGGGGGAAACCCTGCTGGCGATGGCCTGCGGCTGGTTGATCGTGGAGGAGCTGCACATCACCCTGGTGGCGGTGGATCCGGGGCGGCGCCGCCAGGGCCTCGGACGCCTTGTGCTGCAGGGGCTGATCGAGACGGCCCGGCAGCGGGGAGCCCGCTACGCCACCCTGGAGGTGAGCACCGCCAACGCCGCCGCTCGGGCGCTTTATGCATCGGCCGGCTTCGAGGAGGCGGGGGTCCGTCGCGGTTACTACCGAAATGGAGAGGATGCCCTGATCGAATGGCTGCGGTTGAAGAGCGGCGGTTGAAAGGCTGAGCAGCGGTTCGGAAAACCGGCGGTTTTTGTTGCGCAAACCGCCAATTCCATGGCCCACGTTTATCGCTTGCTCAGGTCAGATCCAGTTCATAGCCTGGCTTTGCCTGAAACCCTGCGGCCTTGTCCCACGACCGGCTTCAATCCTGATAGGTTGGTCTCACGTGCAACCGGCCTTGCCCCCATGTTCGAGCGGTTTACCGAGAAGGCCATCAAAGTGATCATGCTGGCCCAGGAAGAGGCCCGCCGCCTGGGTCACAACTTCGTCGGGACCGAGCAGATCCTGCTCGGCCTGATCGGCGAAGGCACCGGCGTCGCCGCCAAGGTGCTGAAGTCGATGGGTGTCAACCTCAAGGACGCCCGCGTCGAGGTCGAGAAGATCATCGGCCGGGGCTCGGGCTTCGTGGCGGTCGAGATCCCTTTCACGCCACGGGCCAAACGGGTGTTGGAGCTCTCCCTTGAGGAGGCCCGCCAGCTGGGGCACAACTACATCGGCACCGAGCACCTGCTGCTCGGTCTGATCCGCGAGGGTGAGGGGGTCGCCGCCCGGGTGCTGGAAAACCTTGGGGTCGACCTGGCCAAGGTGCGCACCCAGGTGATCCGCATGCTCGGCGAGACCGCCGAGGTCGCGGCCGGCGGCGGCGGCAAGGGTTCGACCAAAACCCCCACCCTCGATGAATTCGGCAGCAACCTCACCCAGCTCGCCGCGGAGGCCAAGCTCGACCCGGTGGTCGGCCGCCAGACGGAGATCGACCGGGTGATTCAGATCCTCGGCCGCCGCACCAAGAACAACCCGGTCCTGATCGGCGAGCCCGGCGTCGGCAAGACGGCCATCGCCGAGGGCCTGGCCCAGCGCATCACCCAGGGTGATGTGCCCGACATCCTCGAGGACAAGCGCGTTCTGACCCTCGATATCGGTCTGCTGGTGGCCGGCACCAAATATCGGGGTGAATTCGAGGAACGCCTCAAGAAGATCATGGAGGAGATCCGCTCCGCCGGGAATGTGATCCTGGTGATCGATGAGGTGCATACCCTGATCGGCGCCGGCGCCGCCGAGGGGGCCATCGATGCCGCCAACATCCTCAAGCCGGCCCTGGCTCGCGGCGAGCTGCAGTGCATCGGCGCCACCACCCTGGATGAATACCGCAAGCACATCGAGCGCGATGCCGCGTTGGAGCGTCGCTTCCAGCCGGTGATGGTCGGCGAGCCTTCGGTGACCGACACCATCGAGATTCTGCGGGGCCTGAGGGAGCGCTATGAGCAGCACCATCGCCTGCGGATCGCCGATGAGGCCCTGGTGGCCGCCGCCACCCTGGGCGATCGCTACATCTCCGATCGCTTCCTGCCCGATAAGGCCATCGACCTGATCGATGAGGCCGGCAGCCGGGTGCGCCTGCTCAATTCCAAACTGCCGCCGGCGGCCAAGGAGGTGGATAAGCAGCTGCGCAGTGTCCAGAAGGAAAAGGAGGACGCCGTCCGCGAGCAGGACTTCGCCAAGGCCGGTGAACTGCGCGATAAGGAGGTGGCCCTGCGCGATCAGATCCGCACCATCCTTCAGACCCGCCGCGACGAGGAGCCGGTCGAGGGCGGTGCCGCCGATGAGGCGGCCGAGGTCAGTGCCACCCCCGTGGCCCTGGCCACACCCGGCGACGCGGAGCGCAGCCCGGTGGTCACCGAGGAGGACATCGCCCAGATCGTCGCCGCCTGGACGGGGGTGCCGGTGCAGAAGCTCACCGAGAGCGAATCGGTGAAGCTGCTGAACATGGAGGAGACCCTGCACCAGCGGCTGATCGGCCAGGACGAGGCCGTCAAGGCCGTCTCCCGCGCCATCCGCCGGGCCCGGGTGGGTCTGAAGAACCCGAATCGGCCGATCGCCAGCTTCATCTTCTCCGGCCCCACCGGGGTGGGCAAGACCGAGCTGACCAAGGCCCTGGCCGCCTACTTCTTCGGCAGCGAGGAGGCGATGATCCGCCTCGACATGTCGGAGTTCATGGAGCGCCACACCGTCAGCAAGCTGATCGGTTCGCCTCCGGGCTATGTGGGCTTCAACGAGGGCGGTCAGCTGACCGAAGCGGTGCGGCGTCGGCCCTACACCGTGGTCCTGTTCGATGAGATCGAGAAGGCTCACCCCGATGTCTTCAACCTGCTGCTCCAGCTGCTGGAAGACGGCCGGCTGACCGATTCGAAGGGACGCACCGTTGATTTCAAGAACACCCTGATCATCATGACCTCGAACATCGGTTCGAAGGTGATCGAGAAGGGTGGCGGCGGCCTCGGCTTTGAGTTCGGCGGTGGCGATGCCGAGGAAACCAACTACAACCGCATTCGCTCCCTCGTCAACGAGGAGCTGAAGCAGTACTTCCGTCCTGAATTCCTCAACCGTCTCGACGAGATCATCGTCTTCCGTCAGCTCAGCCGCGATGAGGTCAAGGAGATCGCCGAGATCATGCTGCGCGAGGTCTTCGCCCGCATGGAGGACAAGGGCATCCGCCTCTCGGTCACCGAGGCCTTCAAGGAACGCCTGGTGGAGGAGGGTTACAACCCCAGCTATGGCGCCAGGCCGCTGCGGCGGGCCGTGATGCGCCTGCTGGAGGACAGCCTGGCGGAGGAATTCCTCTCCGGCCGGATCGGTGAGGGCGATGCCGCCCTGGTCGATGTGAACGCCGAGAAGAATGTGGTGATCCTCAAGCAGTCGCCGGCGCCGGCCCTGCCCGAGCTGGCCACCGCCGGCGCCTGAGGACCCCAGCAGGGGGGCCCCATGCCCCCCTCCCGGATCCCTTGTGGTCCATCCCCATCAGCCGTGGGCTGCGGAACTTCCGCAGCCCACACCTCAATCCTGGCTTCGGCGGCAGCTGAACCCTCTTGCCCCGCCCGAGATCTGGCGGGGCTTTTGGTTGGCCCTGCCGATGGCTCCAGCCTGAGATCCGACGCTTCAGGGTGAGCAGCCTCCGGCTGGGCAACCCATGGCGTCAGCAGCTCCTGGCGTGGTCTCGACCGCGGCGGGGCATTTTCTAAAATTGCTGCATGGCTTCCACGCTTCAGCACAGCATCGCCCCGGCCACCGTGCTGCGGGGACCCGGGGCCCTGGAGCAGGCCCTGGAACCCCTGGCGCGACTGAACCGCCGCCCCCTGTTGCTGGGGCGCAGCACCGCCACCGAGCCCCTGCGCCGCGATCTGCAGCAGCGCCTGGCCCGCCAGGGCTGCGTCGCGGTGCCGGCGGCCCTGCGTTGGGACTGCTGCGAGGAGGACCTCCAGCCCCTGGAGGCCTTGCTGCAACAGGAGCGCTGCGATGGTGTGGTGGCCCTCGGCGGCGGCAAGGTGCTGGACGCCGGCAAGCTTCTGGCCCACCGCCTCAATCTGCCCTGCACCACCGTGCCGAGCAGCGCCGCCACCTGCGCCGGCTGGACCGCCCTCGCCAATCTCTATTCACCGGCTGGCGCCTTCCGGGGTGATGTGGCCCTGGAACGCTGCCCGGAGCTGCTGGTGTTCGACCACGACCTGGTGAGACAGGCACCCCCCCGCACCCTGGCCAGCGGCATCGCCGATGGGATGGCCAAGTGGTACGAGGCGTCGGTGAGCAGCGGCGCCAGCGATGACGGACTGGTGCAACAGGCGGTGCAGATGGCCCGGATCCTGCGGGATCAGCTGCTGCTGGAAGGTGAGGAAGCGCTGCGCGATCCGGGTTCAGCCGCCTGGGTGCGGGTGGCCGAGGCCAGCGCCCTCAGCGCCGGCCTGATCGGTGGCCTGGGCGGTAGCCGCTGCCGCACGGTGGCCGCCCATGCCGTGCACAACGGCCTCACCCAGCTGGAGGCCAGCCATGGCCAGCTCCATGGCGAGAAGGTGGGCTTCGGGATCCTGGTGCAGCTGCGGCTGGAGGAACTGGTGGGTGGCAACCAGCTGGCGGCCCAGGCACGCCGACAGCTGCTGCCCTTCTTCCGCAGCCTCGGCCTGCCCCTCAGCCTCGCCGATCTGGGTCTGGGGGCCGCCAGCCTGGAGGACCTCGAGCGTGTCTGCAGCTTCGCCTGCCGGGATGGTTCCGATCTGCATCACCTGCCGTTTGCGGTGGGGCCCGCCGAGCTGCTGATGGCCCTGGTGAGCACCACCAGCGAGCGCGTGGCGGCATGAGTGGTCCGCCAGCGGGGGCTGATGGCAACCAGCTGGTGGCCTGGGCCGCTGACCATCTGCTCGATCCCGCCGGCCGGTCGCTGGCCTCGGCGGTGCGCTGGTGGACGCTGCCCGGCCTGGAGGGACGCTGGCCGGTGGCGGAGCTGGGGGAGGGGCCGCCGCTGCTGCTGCTCCATGGCTTCGACAGCTCGTTTCTGGAATTCCGCCGCCTCGCCCCGCTACTGGCGCCCCACCACCGGCTACTGATCCCGGACCTCCATGGCTTTGGCTTCACCCCAAGGCCGGTCGGCGCGCCCCAGGGTCCGGAGCCGGTGTTGCTCCACCTGGAGGCACTGCTGCAGGCGCTGACGGAGCAGGGTGGGGGTGCGGAACCGCTGGGGTTGATCGGTGCTTCGATGGGTGGTTCGGTGGCGGTCTGTCTGGCCCGGCGCCAGCCGGAGCGTTTCAGCCGGCTGCTGCTGCTGGCGCCGGCCGGACTGACCGGCCGGCCCATGCCCCTGCCGCCGCTGCTCGATGGGCTGGGGGTGCGCTTTCTTGGCCTGCCATCGGTGCGGCGCGGCCTCTGCCGCTCGGCCTTCGCCGATCCGCAGGCCGACGTGGGCCCGGCCGAGCTGGAGATCGCCTCGTTGCATCTGGCAAGCCCCGGCTGGGGACCTGCCCTGGCCCGCTTTGCCCGATCCGGTGGCTTCGCCGGCTGCGGCGACCCCCTGCCACCCCAGCCCCTGGCGGTGCTCTGGGGCGCGGACGACCGCATCCTGCGCGCCCCCCAGAAACGCGCGGCCCAGATGCTGCTCGGCGAGCGGATCCGCGAGCTGGAGCGTTGCGGCCATCTGCCCCACATCGACCGGCCGGAAGCGGTGGCGGCGAGCTGGCTGGGGGCATCCCCTGAGGCCGTGGCCGCCTAACCCTGCTGCGGGGTCTGCCGAGAAGACATCCAATGGGCGTCCATGGCCAGGGGCGTGTCAAGCACCTACGGTCCGTCCAACCAAGCGGTTGACTCACCAGATCCTTGCCGGAGGATGGCTGCGGTTTGCCGCCTCCGGGTTCCCACCCCTGTCGACAACACCATGACCAGCCGCCAGCCCCGCCGGGGCGGATCAATCCCGGCCCATCTGCACTGGGCTGTGGGCATCGCCAGCATGCCTGCCTTCATCAACGATGGCGTGCGACCGCCGTTCCGACCGTTGGTGGCTTTGGTGGTCAATGGCCATGGGCTGGTGATCGGCCATGGGGTTGCGACGCCCGAGGATCCGTTGGCGGGGGTGGAGCAGGCCCTGCTGCAGGCGATCGGCAAACCGGCCAGCGGCTTCGGCGGTGGCGCCACGCCCCAGCAGGTGACGGTGAGTGAGGAGCTGCTGCTGACGATGGTGCGGCGTCTGCTGCCTGGGGTGCCCGCCAAGGTGGGGCGATCGCCGGAGCTGGAGGCGGTGATCCGGGCCTTGCCGGCCATGGATTCGCCGATGGAGGAGCAGGGGATCATGGGCATGACGAGCTATCTCGGCGGCGATGTCACCTCTGAACTGGTGGGCAGCTTCTTTGCGGCCTGCGCGGATCTCTACCGCCGTGAACCGTGGACGGTGTTTGCCGATGATCAGTGCCTGCTGCAAGTGTCCAGCCGGGCGCTGGCGATGAATCAATGGTGCGGCTGTGTGATCGGCCAGGCGGGGGAGAGCTATGGGGTGTTGTTGTTCGAATCGCGCCTGGATCAACAACGTTTCACCGAACTGGCCCGGCGCACACCGGACATCAGCCGGCTACCCAGCGGTCTGCTCCCGATTCAACGGGCGATCAGCTACGAACCACTGGATGCAATCCACCGCAAGCTGGCCGCTGAAATCGACCAGCACCGCTGGCCGGTGGCAGCGGGCGATGCCTATCCGCTGCCGTTGCATATCGACAGCGATTTTCTCGCTGTTTCCTCCAGCCGCGATGAACTGGCGCGATTGGAAGCCACGGCTCGGGCGCTGACCCGGCTGATCGACAACACACCGGAACTCGAAGAGTTCTGGCATTGGACAGGGCAGGAGTCCCTGCGTCGCCAGTACCGCGTGCCCGTTCAGGATCGGGGCCTGGTGTCGGTGTCGCTGAGCTTGATCCCTCCCCAGGATGAGGATGAGGAGGAATGGATGGATGTGATCTGAGGTTGAGAGGTCTGCTGTGAGGTGGGTGCCTTTTATTGGACAGATTTGGCCCCTGACGTCGTTAACTCTGGACGGGAGGAACAGGGTTTGCTCTCAGTATAGACCTTATACGGGGTTTTG
>CAIZQU010000027.1 GCA_903935205.1 uncultured cyanobacterium
CTGGAATCCCAGCTGGCGCGGCGCTCATCGCAAGCAGTCTCTGCCTGAGATTCGAACGGGAATCGGCCTACCGTCAAGAGCTCGGCAGAAACGGTGGCCGATTGGTGCCGTCGCGCCCCCTGAACGGGTACGGAGGATGAAGGCTTTCTTTGAACTTTACCGGCAGCATGAAAAACTCGCACCACTGGTGCGAGAAATCGCCTGGGCGCACAACCTGGTCATCATGGGCAAGTGCAAAGACCCCCTGGAGCGGGAGTTCTACCTGCGCATGACTCGCAAGTTCGGCTGGTCAAAGAATGTGCTGATCCACCAGATCGAGAATCAGAGCTACGAGAAGACCCTGCTGGGGCAGACCAATTTCGACCAGACCCTGACGCCCGCGCTACGGGCACAGGCAAAACTAGCCTTGAAGGACGACTACACCTTTGACTTCCTGGAACTGGGCGCCGCCCACAGCGAACGCGAGCTGGAGAGGGCGCTGATCGCCAGGGTCGAGGAGTTCCTGCGGGCTATGGGTGGCCTGTTTGCCTTCATGGGTAGCCAGTATCGCCTAGAGGTGGACGGCCGGGAGTTTTTCGTGGATTTGTTGTTGTTCCACCGGCGGCTGCGCTGTCTGGTGGCCATCGAGCTGAAAGTGGGCGAGTTTCAACCCGAGTTCGTGGGCAAGATGCAGTTCTATCTGACGGCCCTGGATCGGCAGGTACGGCAGGAGGATGAGAATCCGTCCATCGGCATCATCCTCTGCAAGGAAAAGAGCCGGACCATCGTCGAGTATGCCTTGCACGATGCCAACAAGCCCATCGGCGTGGCGACCTACGAGATCACCCGAACACTGCCCAAGGAACTGAAAGGGCAACTCCCACGGCCCGAGGAGATCGCGGCGTTGCTTGAGGGGTTGGAGCCATGAGCCTGGAGACCGCCAACCGCGAGCACGGCTGCCTGTTCTGACAGACCTGGCTTGGCTGCTGCAGATTGGCAGCCGCCAAGGAGGGCTCACTCCCGCTCGGGTTGCCTTCCTCCCAGCCCTTGCTCCTGGGCTACGGCTGCCAAGCAAGGATCCTGAGTCCACAGGCGGCAGTGGCTCAACCGCGCAGATGCCAACAAGTGCGCATCGACAGAGCCAATCCCCCGGCCCATCAGCCGATCGCGCTCAATCAGCAGCAGCACTTCCGCGTCGCTGGCCACTGTCGCCGCTGGCAGGCCCTGCAACAGCTCCAGCACCTGGGATCGGTTGTGCAGGTTGCCGCAGGCCAGTTCGCCGATCACCCAGGGATGGATCAGCACCTCACCGTCCTGCAGGAGCGTGGCGAGACGGGGCAGGCCACGGCGCAGATGCTCCACCCAGACAGACGTGTCGACCAGGATCACGCCGCGCTCTGCCGGCGGGGGATCGGCTCCAGCTCAGGTTCGCTGCCCCCCAGTGCCGCCAGGCGTCTGGCGCTCTCGCGCTGCACCAGGGCCCGCAGGGCTTCCTTGAGCAGGGCGCTGCGCTCCAGGTCACCGCACAGCTGCTCGGCCCTGGCCAGCAGCGCATCGTCGAGCGTCACGGTGGTGCGCATGGTTTCGAGCAGGGCTCGCATCACGCTAGGCATCACCCGATGCTCCAGTCGATGCGCCGAATTACAGTTGGGAGACTTTGGTAATTCACGTCATGCGCAGCACGATCACCGCCCGTGGCCAGACCGTGGTGCCCGCCCCCATCCGCGAGCGCTTCGGGCTCGGCCCCTCCACCCGCCTGGAGTGGATCGTCGATGGCGACGGCTCGATCCGCGTGGTGCCGGTGGCCCTGGATCCCATCCAGGCGTTCCGCGGCTCCGGCGCCGGTGGCGGCACCGCCCGCCTGCTGGCGGATCGCATCAGCGATCGGCAGAAGGAGGCGCCATGACAACCCGCTGGCTGCTCGACACCTCCGCCCTGCTCGCCCTGCGCGACGACGAGGACGGCGCGGACCGGGTGGCCGACCTGCTGCAGGCGGCGCAGAGCGGTGAGAGCCGGTGCCTGGTCTGCTTCATGAGCCGGATGGAGGTCCTCTACCGGGTCTGGAAGGACGAAGGCGAACGCTGTGCTCGCCTGGCGGATGCCCAGCTGCTGTCCTTGCCGATCGAGTGGGTCTCCTGCAGTGATGCGCTGCTCGAGCGGGCCGCTTCCATCAAGGCCTGTCATCCCCTGTCCGTGGCGGATGCCTGGATCGCCGCCTCGGCCCAGCTGCAGGGTGCCGTGCTGGTGCACAAGGATCCGGAGTTCCGCTCGCTGGGCGAGATCCCCCAGGAGTGGCTCGCCTGATGCCAGCAAAAGGGCCACAGCCGGTGGCCCTTTTGACCAATCGTGCAAGGCCTGCTTGCACAAACCCCAGCAGGCCAAGTGTCCAACAACCTGTTGGACGATTCCGCTCCGGACCAGCCGCTAGCCGATTCCGCCATAGCCGCCATCAGATTCCGAGTTGGACGGCTCCAGATTCCGGATCAGCCGCTGCTAGCCTCCGGATCAGCCGCCGCGGATCCATGCTCTCGCAGCCGGTCTGGCCCCGCGGCATCGTCAGACGCCTGCAGGAAAGCCTGGCCGATACGCCCGTGGTCCTGCTCAACGGGCCTCGACAGAGCGGCAAGACCACCCTGGTGCGCCAGTTCGCCGGCGAGCAGCGCCCCTACCTCACCCTCGACGACGCCACCACGGCCACCGCTGCCCGGCAGGATCCCCAGGGCTTCATCCGTCGCCTCGATGGGGCCGTGATCGATGAGGTGCAGAGGGTCCCCGAACTGCTGCTGGCGATCAAGCTGGCCGTGGACGAGCGACGACACCCCGGCCGGTTTCTGCTCACCGGCTCGGCCGATGTGATGGCCCTGCCCCGCGTGGCCGACTCCTTGGCCGGGCGCGTTGAGGTGCTGTCCCTGCTGCCGCTTGCGGGTTGCGAGCTGGCCGGCCAGCCCAGCGCCTGGATCGATGCCCTCTTTGCCGCCCTGGCGGGAGACACGGCGCCACCCTCGCCACCGCCCGATCAGGCAGCAGCCCAGGTGGGCGAGGCCCTGGAGAAGCGGGTGCTCACCGGCGGCTACCCCGAGGCGTTGCATCGCAATAGCGAAAGCCGCCGTCAGGCGTGGGCGCGCAGCTATCTCAACGCCATCCTTCAACGCGACGTGCGCGAGATCGCCGCCGTCGATAAGTTGCAGAGTCTTCCCCAGCTGCTCACGGCGCTCGCTCAGGTGTGCGGCCAGCTCTGCAATTACACCCAGCTGGCTGCCCGTCTCGGCCTCGACGGCAAGACGGTGACGCGCTACATCACCCTGCTGGAGCAGCTCTTCCTGGTGCGGCGTGTGCCGGCCTGGTCGGCCAATGGTCTGGCGCGGGTGGTCAAGACCCCCAAGCTCCAGTTTGTCGATTCCGGGCTGTTGAGTGCGCTCCTGGGCCTCAGGCTGGCTGGACTCGTGACGCATCGCATCGCCTTTGGTCCAGCTCTGGAGTGCCATGTCTATGCTGAATTGCTACGTCTGGCCAGCTGGAGTGAAGACAGCTACGAACTCTTCATGTATCGCGACAAGGATCAACGGGAGGTGGATGTCGTGATCGCCAATGGGCTTGGTCAGCTTGTGGGCGTGGAGGTGAAGGCTGCGGCCAGCGTTCAGGCGGCCGATGGGGCAGGGCTGCGCCGCCTCGCCAGTCAGGCCGGTGATCGCTTCCTCGGTGGCGTGATCCTCTACGACGGCATCCATTCCCTGCCGATGGGATCTCATGCCGGCCGACCCCTCTGGGCCCTGCCGCTCGCCAGCCTCTGGCACGCCCCCCCGCTGCCATGACCCCCAACCCCTACAACGAAGACCACCTGGTGGAGCAGCCCGCCCTGGCGCTGCTGGCTGAGCTGGGCTGGCAGAGCGCCTGCGGATTGGAGGAAACCTTCGCGCCGGAGGGCGGCAGCCTCGGCCGCCGGGATCGCCGCGAGGTGGTGTTGCTGCCGCGTCTGCGGGCCGCCCTGGAGCGGCTCAATCCAGGCCAGCCCCCGGAAGCGATCAATGCCGCCATCGAGGCGCTCAGCCGCAACCGCTCCGCCATGGGCCTGGTGGCGGCCAACCGCGAGGTGTACCGCTTGCTCAAGGACGGCGTGCTGGTGTCCGTGCCCGACCTGGAACGGGGCGGCCAGAGCAAGGTGCGGCTGCGCGTCGTCGACTGGGATCATCCCAGCGAGAACGACTGGCTTGCGGTCAACCAGTTCAACATCCAGGGGGATCTCTACACCTGCATTCCTGATCTGATCGGCTTCGTCAACGGTCTGCCGCTGGTCGTGATCGAGTTCAAGAAGCCCGGCGTTTCGGCCCGCGTGGCCTTCGACGGCAACCTCAGCCATTACAAGGCCGCGATCCCGCAGCTGTTCTGGAGCAATGCCTTCCTGATCGCCTCCAATGGCACCGCCAGCCGCATCGGCTCGCTCAGTGCCGACTGGGAGCGGTTCTTTGAGTGGAAGCGAATCGAAAGCGAGGACGAACCTCGGCGGGTGTCGCTGGAGGTGTTGCTGCGCGGCGTCTGTCAGCCCAAGCGCTGCCTCGATTACGTCGAGAACTTCATCCTGTTCAGCGACAGCAAAGGTGGGCTGATCAAGATCATCGCCCAGAACCACCAGTTCATCGGCGTCAATAATGCCATCGCCGCCACCCTCGAGGCCCGCCGACGCAGCCATGGCCGGGCGGGCGTGTTCTGGCAGACCCAGGGCAGCGGCAAGAGCTACTCGATGGGCTTCTACAGCCAGAAAATCCAGCGCAAGATCCCCGGCGACTGGACCTTCGTGATCGTCACCGACCGCACCGATCTCGATGAGCAGATCGCCGAGACGTTCAAGGCCGCCGGGGTGGTCTCCCAGGCCGAGGGCGATCAGTGCCACGCCGGCAGCGGCGTCCAGCTGGCAGCACTCCTGCGCGGCAACCATCGCTACGTGTTCACCCTGATCCAGAAGTTCCGCATCCCCGAGATGCTGTGTGATCGCACCGATGTGGTGGTGATCACCGACGAGGCCCATCGCAGCCAGTACGACACCCTGGCCCTGAACATGCGCACGGCCCTGCCCAAAGCACTGTTCACCGCCTTCACCGGCACGCCGCTGATCGACGGCGAGGAGCGCACCCGCGAGGTGTTCGGCGATTACGTGTCGATCTACGACTTCCAGCAGGCGGTGGAAGACGGGGCCACCGTGCCGCTGTTCTACGAGAACCGCACGCCCGAGCTGCAGCTGATCAATCCCGATCTCAACGACGACATCTACGCGGTGATCGAGGCCGCCGATCTCGACGGCGAGGAGGAGAAGAAACTCGAACGGGAACTGGGCCGGCAGTACCACATCATCACCAGGGACGACCGGCTCGAAACGATCGCCCGCGACATCGTGCGCCACTTCCTCGGCCGGGGCTTCATGGGCAAGGCGATGGCGATCTCGATCGACAAGGCCACCACCCTGCGCATGCACGACAAGGTGCAGCGCTATTGGCAGGAGGAAAGCGAGCGGGTGCTCGCCCTGGTGGAGCAGCTACCGCCGGATTCGGGCGAGGAAGGAGACGAATTGCGGGAGCGGTTGCACATCCTCACTAGCACCGACATGGCGGTGATCGTGTCCGCCGCCCAGAACGAGATCGCCGACATGGCGGCCCTGGGTCTCGACATCGAACCCCACCGCCGCCGACTCACGACGTCCGAGCCGCCGCTGGATCAGCGCTTCAAGGATCCGGCCGATCCGCTGCGGCTGGTGTTCGTCTGCGCCATGTGGCTCACCGGCTTCGATGCGCCGAGCTGCTCGACGCTCTATCTCGACAAGCCGATGCGCAACCACACCCTGATGCAGACGATCGCCAGGGCCAACCGCGTCTTCCCCGGCAAGCACAGCGGCCTGATCGTCGACTACGCCAATGTGTTCGCCTCCCTGGAGAAGGCCCTGGCCCTCTATGGCGGGCGCAGCGGCGGCGCCAAGCCCACCCAGGACAAATCCGTGCTGGTGGATCAGCTGCGGCAGGCTCTCGACGACGCCTGTCGCTTCTGCGCCGATCACGGGGTGGATATTGCCGCCATGGCTGCCCTGCCCACGGCGAGCATGGGCCGGCTGCAGGCGATTGAGGATGCCCGCGAGGCCCTGATCGCCCCGGAGGATCTGCTCAAGCGCTTCCAGGAGCACCAACGGCTGGTTCAACTTCTCTTTGCCGCGATCAAGCCGGATCCTGCTGCTCAGGAATTCGCTGCTTCTGTGGCTGCGCTCAACACGATCGCTGCCTCGATTCGTGAGAAGCAGCATCCCAACCCACCGGACATCAGCGCCGTGATGGGCCAGATCGCTCAGGTGCTCGATCAGTCGATCACCGGCATCGCCATCCGTGATCAGGGGCCGCCCAGCATCGATCTCTCCAAGATCGACTTCCAGGCGCTGGCCGACAAGTTCAGGCAGAAGAAGAACAAGAAGACCGAGCTGGAGGACCTCAAGGCCCTGATCGCGGCCCACCTCGCCCGCATGGTGCAGCTCAACCCCACCCGCGCCGACTTCCGCAAGACATTCGAGGCCCTGATCGCCAGCTACAACGCCGGCAGCCGCAGCGTTGAGGAGGTCTACAAGCTGCTGCTGACCCTCAGTCTGCAGCTCAGCCAGGAGCAGCAGCGCCATATCCGTGAGAACCTCAGCGAGGAGGAGCTGGCGATGTTCGACATCCTGCTTCAGTCCGCACCGGATCTCTCGGACAGCGATCGCGCCAAGGTCAAGCAGTCGGCCCGGGAGCTGGTGGAGCGGATCAAGGAGCTGCTGGTGCTCAACTGGCAGCAGAAGTTTGATGCCAGGGCCAAGATCAAGGTGGTCATTGAAGAAGCCCTCGACATCGGCCTTCCTCGCGCCTACACACCGGAGCTCTACCAGCAGAAATGTGAGGCCGTCTTCGCCCATATTGAGCAGGCCTACCCCGAACGGGACCAGAGCGTCTATGCGCCCGCTGGCTGAGGGGCCGGTCTCGCAGCCATCTCAGCCTCAACGGTGATGCAGACCCCAAATCGGCCCCGTCGTGAGCGCGTCAGACCTGGAGCCATTCCTGCCCGACTGGATCGAGGCCGCGGCCGAAGAGACCATCAGCGTGGATCTGGGGATGCTGCGCGAACGCGGGCGTGGCGCCATGGCACTCGGCAGTACGTTGACGCAGCAAGAGATGTCAAAACCAAGGCGCTGAGCTGTTCTTGATGGCCTGTGTCTCAGCAGGCCGCGATTGACGACCGAGGCGCCACAGGCTCCCAGACGGGCTGCATCTGAGGCCAGTTTCTGCTGCGCCCGTGTCCTGGGCTGGGCCGAGCTGAACCGAGACCAAGTCCTGGATTTCCGGCCTGGGTTTCCGGCCTGACCTCCAGCGTGATCGTCATCGTCAACTTCATCGTCATCGTCGCCCCCCTTCGTGATCCTGGCCATGCGATTGCAGCAGGGCGGGGGTGAGCGAAGGCTGGGCGATGGCTGCGCCCTTGGCCCCGACTTCGGCCTCGGTGTTGCTGACGGCTTCGCGCGGTTTCCGGTCCATGGGAGCTTCAGCTTCGTGCTCGGCTCCGACTGAACCCATGGTCGATCTGAGCGAGGAAGCCAGCCGGAGCTGAACCTCTCAGAAGATGAAGCGACCCGCCGCCTGCTGGTCCTGAGGCTCGCGTTCAAGGGCAGGATCGGAGGGTCGATCGCCCGTGTCTGCCTCGGCCTGGCCGCTGGCCTCGACCTGAGCTGCGGCATCGATCCCATCGAGCGGGTGGGGGCCATCGGGTTGAACCGGCCAGTCGATGTCCAGATAACTCACGCCGTCGCGGTCCACGGGACGCCCATCCAGGCGATGGGTCTCCAGATGGGTGGCCCCCATGGCGGTGACCAGGGCGCCAAGCTCCATCGGTCCGAGATCGGTGCGGATCTCCTTGCTGGTCGCCATCAGCAGCGAGGGGAGCCTCACAAGGTTCTCGGGTCGTCCCAGGCGGCGGAACAGGGCCTGCAGCACCTGCTGCTGACGATCGAGGCGGCCCAGATCACCGGCTTCATCGTGGCGGAAACGCAGGAATCCCTCCAACTGGCGCCCCTTGAGGAGCTGGCGGCCGGGTTGGAGATCGATCATCAGCCCCTGGCTGTTGTCGACGTAGAACATCCGCTTGGGCACATCGACTTCGATGCCTCCCAGCAGATCGGCCATGCGGCGCAGGGAGCTGAGGTTCACGATCATGTGGTGCCGGATCGGACGGTTGAGCCGCTCAGAGAGCTCCCGCTTGATCTCCTCCACACCGCCAAGGCTGTAGAGGGCGTTGATCTTGCGGGGGCCCCAGCGTTCCGACTCGATGTAGGCATCCCGGGGGATCTGGGTGATGCGGGTCGCGGCACCCTCGACCCGGACCAGGGTGATCACGTCGGTGTTGCCGCCTCCCTCGTCGGTACCGAGCACCAGCAGATCCTGGGACACCCCCTGCATCCAGCCGGCGAAGGGATTGGCCAAGCCAAGGGGCGGACCCTCGGCGGAGTCGGGGGCACGGATCAGGGCCGACAGTGGGCCCGAGAGGGCCAGGCCGCCGACCAGACCCAGGGCAACCGCCAGGACGACGGGCAGCGGCCTGGTCATGGCTGGAGCACCTCACCGGGAGCGATGCCAGTCTGCACCCTCCACAGGGCGGCGTAGGCGCCACCCTGTTCCAGCAGGGCATCGTGGCGACCGCTTTCGATGATGCGACCGTGATCGAGGACCACGATGCGGTCGGCATGGCGCACCGTGCTGAGACGGTGGGCGATCATCAGCGTGGTGCGCTGCCGAGTGATCGCTTCGAGGGAGCGCTGGATGGCGGCCTCGGTCTCGTTATCGACCGCTGCGGTCGCCTCATCGAGGATCAGCACCGGGGGATCCTTGAGAATCACCCGGGCCAGGGCGATGCGCTGACGCTGGCCACCGGAAAGACGCTGGCCCCGCTCGCCGACGATGGTGTCGTAACCCTGGGGCAGGGCCTCAATGAAGGCCGCGGCCTCCGCCAGCATGGCCGCCCGCTCGATCGCCGCCCTCGGGGCCCCGAAACTGCCGTAGGCGATGTTGTCGGCCACGCTGCCGTGAAAGAGAAAGACCTCCTGGCTGACCAGACCGATGGCTCGGCGCAGGTCGTCGAGGCGAAGGCTGTCGATCGGCAGACCATCAAGCAGGATCCGGCCAGCATCAACGGCATAGAGGCGCAACAGCAATTTGACAATCGTGCTCTTGCCTGATCCCGTGGCACCGACGATGCCCAGGGTTGATCCAGCCGGCACCTCCAGGTTGAAATCGCGCAGCAAGGGATCGCGTCCGCCATAGCGGAAACCGACCCCCTCGAAGCGGAGGGTGCCACGCACCGCCGAGAGGGGCAGGGGCCGCTGGCCGCTGGCAATGGCGATCGGGGTCGCGAGCAGATCTTCGACCCGATGGGTGGAAGCCATCGCCCGCTGGTAGTCGTCAAGGGTGCGCCCGAGAGTGGTGAGCGGCCAGAGCAGGCGCTGGGTGATGAACACGAGAAAGCTATAGGTGCCGACGGCGATCAAGCCGCGCCAAGCCTGGAGGCCACCGATGACAAGAATCGCCAGGAAAGCGAAAAGAATGGCGAAGCGGATCAGGGGAATAAAGGCCGCCGAGAGGCGAATCGCACGACTATTGCTCTGGCGATAGGCCTGGCTATGGCGCTCCAGCCGGCCGCTCTCCCAGGCCTCGGTGGCGTAGCTCTTGATGGTGAGCATGCCTTCGAGATTATTGGCCAACAGACTGGCCAGATCGCCTGCTCGCTCGCGCACTTCCCCATAGCGTGGCGCCAGGCGCCGCTGAAAGAGGAGCGAACCCCAGAGAATCAGCGGAATCGGCAGAAACGCCACACCGGCCACACCCGGAGATAGCCAGACCATGGCTGCGCCGACCGCCAGCACGGTCGTGATCAGCTGCAGAATCTCGTTGGCACCGTGGTCGAGGAAACGCTCGAGCTGGTTGATGTCATCGTTGAGCACGGCCAGGAGGCGGCCACTGCTACCGGCCTCGAAGAAGGCCATCTCCAGCCGCTGGAGATGGTCGTAGCCATCGAGCCTCAATTCATGCTGAACCGTCTGGGCGAGATGGCGCCAGAGCAGGGCATAGAGGTATTCGAACAGCGACTCACCGCTCCAGATCAGGAACGACAACACCGCCAGCAGACCGAGCTGGCCGGGCACCGAACGGATGCCCCAGCCAGCCAGCCAGGAGTTCTGGCTCTGCACGACCACATCGACCGCCAGGCCGATCAGCACGGGCGGAGCCAGGTCGAGCAGTTTGTTGATCACCGAACAGCATGCCGCCAGGAGCACCTGGCGGCGGTGGGGCCGCAGCCGATTGATCAGCCGCGAAAGCCCCGCTGTCCGTGTCATTGCCGGGGGAGGCTGGTCACCAGCGATTGCCGCCGCCACCGCCACCGCCGTAGCCGCCGCCGCCACCACCGCCGTAGCCGCCGCCACCGCCACCGCCGTAGCCACCACCACCGCCGCGGTTGCCGCCACCGCCGCCACCGCGGTTGCCGCCGCCGCCGTAGGTGCGACCGCCGCCGCCGCCGCCACCGCCGCCTTCACGGGGGGTGGCCTTGTTGACGCGGATCATGCGACCCATCCACTCCACATCCTGGAGGTCATCGATCGCCTTCTGCTCGGCGGCGTCATCGATCAGTTCGACAAAGGCGAAACCGCGCTTGCGGCCGGTGTCGCGGTCGAGGGGGAGGCTGCACTGGCGGATTTCGCCGTACTGGCTGAAGAGATCAAGCAGATCCTCGCGTTCGGCCTGGAACGAGAGGTTGCCGACGTAGATGGTCATTCACTGAAGAGCCTGGAACTGATTCGTCTGTTGCTTGGGTACCCAGGGAAAGCCAGTGAACGGAGAAGACCGGAGGGGACGGAGCCTTGGAAGAGGTCGCGGCCTGTGGGGTCGCAGCCGGCTGAGCGAGCCGAAGGGAAGCCTTTACGCCTTTGGAATCCGCCAAAGCCTACAACCGGGCCCCGCCCCCACCGGGGGCGCGGTCGCAGCGGTCATGGAGAAGCTTGAAGCGGATGGGAAGCGAATCGGAAGAAGCTGCGCACGATGGGGCAAACTGCTCCATTGTCAGCAAACCCTGATCACCGCGATCCCATGCGCGGTCCCCACCGATGACGATGGTCCCCGTCCCCTGGAGCCTCGCCTGGCGCGAGGACGGCGAGCTGGCCCCCCAGGATCGCTTTGACATGCTGCAGTGTCTGATCAGCGGCGAAACCGTGGAGGTTCAGGCCGCCCTGATCGCTTCGGTGGAACGGCTTTCCAGTGCTGAATTGACCGTGGTCAGCTCGGGGGATGTGACGGGCCTCTGCGCCTGACCATCCCATCCCCGCAGGACGCCGGGCCTGCCCATCCAGCGGCAGCTCCCTGCCCGGCCCCCGATGGTCAGCGGCCCGATCTCCTGGGGCCAGGGTGGTTCAGCCCACGGTCCCAGGATCCCGCGGATCGATGGCGGCGAGGCGATCGCGGCCCTGTCGAAGAAGACGGATCCCTCGCTCCAGGCAGATGCGGTGTGTCAACAAGCCCTGTCCGGTCAGGCTCTGGCCCGTCTCCGGTCTGCGAACGCGGATGTTCCAACGGAGATCTCGCAGCGGAGATGTTCCAGCGGAGAACCTCCAGCAGAGCCATGCCAGCGAAGCCATGCCAGTGGAGACCAGCCAGTGAATCTGGCCAGACCCAACGATCTGCCCCGCGGCGGTGGCCGATCCCGGCAGACCAAGCCATGACGATAGCCAGGGCAGATCGGCCTCTGGATGGCAGGCGCCGGCCAGAACCAGGAGGGTGGTCAGATCGGATAGCGCCGGGCCGTGGCCTGACGGCAGGCATTGCGGGCCGATTCGATGCCACCACCGGCCATTATCTGCTGCTCCACACAGGAGCAGGCAAAGGCGGCCATCCCCGGAGGGGCGACCTTGCCCGAGAGGCTCAGTTCATTCTCGAAGGCTGTCAGACACACCGCCCGCACGATCGTCCCGAGCCGATCGGCCGCCATGGCTCTGGGGGCCGTGACCGCCAGGGCAGCCGTGCAGGCCAGGACTAGGGCAGCGGTTCTCATCGGGGCTGATGGCGGGCAGGTGTGGATGGGATCAACGGTCAGGCGCTGAGACGGGAAATCTTGAGCTCCCGGTTCATCACCCGCAGGCGTTGGAGGCTGGAGAAGACATCGTCGGGCATTCCCTTGGGGAGATCGACGGTGCTGTGGCTGTCAAAGATGCGGATGCGGCCGATGGCCCGTCCGTTCAATCCGGCCTCGTTGGCGATGGCACCCACGATGTTGCCGGGCTTGATGCGATCGCGCCAGCCCACCTCGATCCGAAAACGCTCCATGTGCGCCTCGGGGGGGCCATCCTCCGGGCCCGGTCGACGGGCACCTCGCTCCGTGGTGATCTGGCGGGGGCGGTCCGCTCCGCCTTCACGGACCGCTCGCGGGGTGTGGAAGGTCTCTGGGCCCTCCAGCAACAGGGGAGCGCCGCGCAGGCTGAGCTGCAGGGCCGCCAGGGCCAGGGCCTCGGGATCCGCACCCTGCTCGCGGGCCACCCGCTGCACGATCTCGGCGAGCAGGGCGCGCTCCCGCTCGCTGCCGGAGGGGGTGGTGAGGGCCGTGCTGAGGCGCTGGTGGAGCAGGTCGAGGCGGTGCTGATTGATCACCGCGTTGGAGGGAACCTCCATCGGTTCGATCGCCTGGGCGGTGGCCCGCTCCAGTCCTCCGATGAAGCGACGCTCCCGGGGGGTGATGAACAGGATCGCGTCACCGCTGCGGCCGGCGCGGCCGGTGCGGCCGATGCGGTGGACGTAGGCCTCGGCGTCAAAGGGGATGTCGTAGTTGATCACCAGGCTGACCCGCTCAACATCAAGGCCGCGGGCGGCCACATCGGTGGCGACGAGCACATCGATCCGGCCATCCCGCAGGCGCTCGATCGTGCGCTCCCGCTGGGCCTGGGGCACATCGCCATTCAGCACCGCCACCTCGTGGCCGCGCTGCTCCAGAGACTCGGCAACGCTGAGGGTGATCGCCTTGGTGCGGGCAAAGATGATCGTGCCCTCGCTGCGTTCAGCCTCGAGCACCCGCTCGAGCGCCTCCAGCTTCTGGGGAGCGTTGACCATCAGGAAGCGCTGACGGATGCGACGGCTGTCGGCGGCCTTCGGCCGGATCGTGATCTCGGCGGGTTGGCGCAGATAGCGCTGGGAGATGCGGCGGATCTCCGCAGGCATGGTGGCGGAGAAGAGCACCACCTGACGCTGCTCGGGGAGCTGCTCCAGCACCCATTCGACATCGTCGATGAAGCCCATCCGCAGCATCTCGTCGGCTTCATCCAGCACCAGGGAGCGCAGCCCCGACAGATCGAGGGTGGACTGGCGCATGTGATCCATGACGCGGCCCGGGGTGCCGACCACGATCTGGACCCCGCGGCGCAGCTGCTGGATCTGTTCGCGGAAATCGGCGCCGCCATAGATGGCGAGCACCCGCACCCCACGCAGTCGGGAGGCGTAGGAGCTGATCGCCTCCGCCACCTGCAGAGCCAGTTCACGGGTGGGGGTCAGCACCAGAACCTGAGGGCTGCGCTGGTCGGGATCGATCCGCTCCAGCAGGGGGAGGCCGAAGGCTGCGGTCTTGCCGGTGCCGGTCTGGGCCTGGCCGACCAGGTCGCGGCCGAGCAGCAGCTCGGGGATCGCGGCCTTCTGGATCGGGGAGGGTTCGCGGAAACCGATCGCCTCCAATCCCGCCAGCAGGGGTTCGCTCAGCCCGAAGGCGGCGAAGCCGCTGCTGGCAGCGACCATCGGCGACTCCTCCTCGGCAGCGTCAGCGTCCTCGGCCGCGGCGGCATGGGCAGTCGACGCATCGCTGGCTGGGGCCGCGGACAGCTCGGCGGCGGCAGCGGCCCTGGCCAGGCCTGGTACGGCCTCGGCAGCCTCCCCCTCAAGGGCCGTGTCGGCGTGAGGGGTTTCGACCATCGCAGCGGTGGCGGGCAAGGGGCTGCCAGCCTCCGGGCTGGCGCCAGGGGCGGGGCTGAAGGCCTCGACGGCCGCTTCTGCAGCGGGGCTTTCGGCCATCACAACCGTGGAGGGGATGGCGTCGGCCGCCAGGGTCGCGCTGCCGGACGCCACGGACTGGAGGCCAGGGACAGCGGGGCTTTCACTGACCTGGTCGGCCGTGGCGCTCTCACCGGGAGGCGAAAGAACCTCCTGGGAATCGCTGCTGAGCAGCACGTCGGAGGAGGGGGCTGAAGCTGGTGCGCAGACCTCGGCGACGGGCTGAAGGGTCGCAGACAGCTCCTCGATCAGCGCAGCAGAAGCCTGGGCACCAGCATGGGTGCCGCCAAAAGTAGACAGGGTCAAGTTCGGGCCTGGGTGAATCCTTCTCCGCAGGCCGGCAGCGCCCCGTTGGTAGTCCTGCGCCACATCAACCGTGAAGGCTGGAACCGTGAGACGGTTGGAACGCAGGCAAGGCTGCCTTGCCCTTGATCAAAGGGTGTTGAAAAATGTTATCAGATGATCAGCCTGGCTCCGTCCCTGTCCGTCCGTAGTCATCAGCGAAGCGCTCGATGTCGTCTTCGCGCAGCACGCTGCCGCGCTGCACCTCGATGATCAGCAGCCCCTCCGCAGCCGCGCTGGCCCGGTGCATGGCGCCCTGGGGCACCTCCAGGGTGCGGCCAGGGAAGGCCTCGATCCGCTCCTCGCCGCAATCGAGCCATCCCGATCCGGCCACCACCACCCAGTGCTCGCAGCGCTGGCGATGGCGCTGCAGGCTGATCCGGCCCAGGGGCTCCAGCCAGAGCCGTTTGACGGCATAGCCGCCGCCGTCGCTGGCAGGGGGGATCAGGGTTTCGTACCACCCCCAGGGCCGGTGGACCCTCTCAACGCCCAGGGGCGAGACCGGCACTGGGCTGATCCTGGCGCGGGCTGAAGCCGCCGGGGCGCCGGCCGCGGCCGCGGGCGATGGCCCAGGGAGCGGTGCGGTTGGGGCAGGGCTGGAGCCCCCCCCCGGGTGCCGCGACGGTGCGGGGGGGGTGGTGGAGCTGGGGGCAGGGGTACCGGAGGCGGTCATGGTGGGTGGGCCGCGGCGGTTGAGATGGCCGCGGGACCAGGGGCCGGACCCTCAGTCTGGCCAGGTCATCGGGGACTCGCAAGACTCCCTGGGCGCCGCCCTCAGGACGCGGCGCCCACCACCAGCAGGGCCCGCTTCCGGGCGCGGGTGAGGGCCGTATACAGCAGCCGGGGATCCGGCCGCTCTTCGGCCATCAGCACGATCAGCTCAGCCGCCTCGCTCCCCTGGGCCTTGTGCACGGTGAGCGCCAGGGCGGGCTCGGCGGCGCTGCTCAGCTGGGCGGGGTGGATCCAGAGGGGCTCCTCGCCATCGAACAGAACCAGGCGATCGGCATCCCCGGGCTGGCCCACCAGCACGCCCACATCGCCATTGGCCAGGCCCAGGTCCGGCAGATTGCGGCTGCACAGCACCGGCAGGCCCTCGGGCCAGAGGGCGGGCAGCGCCGCCGCCTCCCCCAACAGCACCCTGTGCAGGGTGTCGATGCCCCAGGGACCGCTGCGCCGGGGCGAGAGCACCAGCAACCGCTCGCGCAGGGCCAGCAGCTCCCGCCATCCCTGGCACCGGCCGGGCCGGCAGCCCGCCGCCGCCGCCGCCAGGGCCGCCAGTTGCTCCTCCAGACGCCGCCGCACGGCGGCGGGCAGCGGCCCCAGGGGTTCACGGCGCCAACTCAGGTTGTCGCCGGGGGTCAGGGCCTCCAGCCGGGGCTGCAACAGAGCCAGGGGATCCAGTTCCTCCCGGCGATCGTCCAGTCCGGCGCGCAGGGCGGCGGCCACCGCCGCGATCGCACCATCATTGCGATACGTGGTGGCGAGGGTGACCGCCGCCGGGCCGAGGGCCTGGCGCAGGGCCGGATCCTGCAGATCGAGCAGCACCGCACCGGGGGCGATCGGTGGCAGTTGGGCCGGATCGCCCACCAGCACCAGGGTGGCGCCAGCGGGAAGCGCCTCCAGCAGGGCCGCCATCAGCTCCAGATCCACCATCGACACCTCATCCACCACCAGCAGGTCGAGGGCCAGGGGATGGCGGCGATGGCGCGCGAACCGATCGCCGCGGCTCTCGAGCAGGCGATGGAGGGTGCTGCACGGATGGCGGCCGCCGGTGGCGGCCCTGAGTCGGGCGGCCGCTTTGCCGGTGGGGGCGGCCAGGTGCAGGCGGGCGGCGGGCTGCCGCTCGAGCACGGCCGCCAGCATCGCGGCCACGGTGCTGGTCTTGCCGGTGCCTGGTCCGCCCTGGAGCAGCACCAGCCGGTGTTGCAACACCGCAGCCACCGCCTGCTTCTGGCGGGAATCGAGCCGGTCGTCGTCCGTGGCGACGGGGGCCCCCGGGATGGTCCCGCTGGGGGCATCCGGATCCGCCGCGCTGGGCAGCCCCCGGGCCCGTTCCAGGAGCTCCGCAAGCACCTGCTGGCGCAGGCTGTGCCAGCGGCGCCAGCCCAGCTGGCCGGCCTCCAGCACCAGCGGAGCATCGCTCCCCCGGAGCAGGGGGCTCAGGGCCAGGGCAGCGGCCTGTTCCTCCGGCAGGGTCAGGGCGAGCTGACCCCGTTCCAGACCATCGACCAGGGCGGCGATCTGGCGGCCTACCTCCGGGTCGGGGGGGAGGCCGTAAAGCCGGGGCAGGGCCTCGGCCAGGGCCGCCTGCAGCGGTTCCAGCCAGCCTGGCCGCTCACGCTCGCGCCCTGGGGCCGCCATCAGCTCGCACCCCCGGCCTGGCGACCGCCACGGCGACGGGCTCCGGAGGGCCCGGGACGGGGGCTGGCGAGGGGATCCCCGCCAGCGGGGGGATCGCTGGAGACGCCGGCATCGAGGGCCGCGGCGGCGGCCGGGATGCCCGGGGCGCCGCCGCCGCCGGCCAGGGCGCGATCGAGGGCCAGGATCCGCCCCAGGGGGGGGCGCTCCACCACCATGCCGGGAACCGGCCCAGGGGCGCCCCCCATCGCCAGCGGACCGGGCGTACCCCTGAGAAACACATAGGCGTAGCCGCCCAGATCCCGCTCCGGCGCGTAGCCCGGAAGGCGCCAGCCCAGGTAGCGGTGCAGGGCCACGAGATAGAGGTGGGCCTGGAGGGGGTAGTGGCTGGCGGCCATCAACCGGGCCATCGATTCTTGGTCGTAATAGCGGGGACCGCAGGCCAGCGGCCGCCCTTCCCCATCCCGTCGCCCCAGCCAGTTGCTCTTCCAGTCGAGCACCCACCAGCGGCCATCGCCATCGCCATCGCCGCCGGCATCGGCTCGGAAGACCAGATCGATCGAACCGGTGAGGAAGCCGCTGCTGTCGATCGGCAACCGGGCCAGGCTGGCGGCGTACCCGGCAGCGAACAGGCCACCGGGATGGGCCGCGAAGGCCTCGGCGAGGTCGGCGGCCCGGACAGGGGCCAGGGTCAGATCGAAGTTCATCTCATGGAGCCGCCGCCCGCGGGGCAGATCGGCAACCCGCAGACCCCCCAGGGCCCCGCCGAAGGGTGTGGTGCGCATCAGCTCAAGCCCCTCCAGCAACGGCTCGATCGGCTCCTGATCCAGGCCGGCGCGCCGCAGCTCCCGTTCCACCAGGGCGGGGGCCTCGCCCAGCCACAGGCTCTCGCTCAGCTCGACCCGCTCCAGGATGCGATGCAGGCAGTCGCCGGCGGTGGCGCCGCGCGGGAAGCGGCCCAGGGGACCCTGATCGGGCCAGCCCAGCCCAGGGGGCGCCAGCTCGGAACCATTCGCCGCGGCGGCGTCCAGAGCGGCCGAATCGGAGTCCGGTCGGCCAGGCAGGGCCTGAGCCGGTTCAGGCCTGGGCGAATCAGGCCTGGGCGAATCGGGCGGCATTGGTTCGGATGGGGCCCGCTGCGGCTGCCCCTGGCCGCTCGCCTGAGGGATGGACCCGATCGCCATGGCCTGGGGAAGGGCGGGATCGGCGGTGTCGCGCCCCGAGTCCAGGACCAGGGGATCGAGGGAACCATGGCTGCTGTGGGTCCAGCTGCTGTAACTGCTGCGGCCCCAGCGGCTGTCGAGGCTGCGGCGGGGCACCGGTCCGGTGGCCAGGGGTTCGCCGCTGGGTTCGGGACGCGGCGGCGCGGCACCCCGCTCTGGCGGATCGAGCAGACGGATCGGCAGTCCACGGTTGGCGATCTCCGCTGCCAACCGCTCCCGCCAGCGGGCCGGCGGTAGGGAGGCGAGGTGGTCATCCTCCAGGTCTGCCAGGGGATCACCGGCAAACAGCCAGGGAAGCAGGGGAGCGGCCTGCTGGCCGGCGGCCGGGCCCCAGGCCAGCACCAGTCGATGGCAGGCCCGGGTGATCGCCACGTAGGCCAGGCGCTCCCGCTCCTCCTCTTCCGCCAGGCGGTGCTGGCGCTGGGCCTGGTGACCCCGACCCCAGGCGGTGCTGAGATGCAGATCGAGATGGGGCCTGGCGGCAGGATCGGGCTGCCAGCGGCGGCCGATCCGCGCCGGACCCCGGCCGCCGCCGCCCGCCGATTGCCAGAGATAGGGGCAGATCACCAGCGGGAACTCCAGACCCTTGCTGCGGTGGATCGTGACCACCGCCACGGCACCGTCGCGCCGATCGCTCTGGGCCTGATGCTCCTCCGGCACCAGCCGCTCCTCGGCCAGCCGCAGCCGTCGCAACCAGTCGGCGGCGGCGGCGGCATCGAGCTGCTCGGCGTGAATCCGCTCCTGCACCAGCTCCGCCACCTGCTGCAGATCCGCCAGCAACCGACCACCCCAGGCCAGGGAGGCGAGGGTGTCGGCCGCCAGCCAGTCTCCAAGCAGCCCCAGCAGGCCGCGGCGACGCAGCTGGCGGGCCAGGCCTTCGAGCCGACCCGCCAGGGTGCTCCAGCCGGCCGAACCGGTGGCGGCGATGGTGGCGGCACTCCACCCCTGCAGGGGAGAGGCGGCCAGCAGACGCAGACGGTTGAGGTCGGCCGGATCGGCGAGGGCATCGAGAAAACGCTGCAGGGCCGTGGCTCCCGCCGTGGCGAAGACATCGGCGCGGCTCACCAGGCGCGAGGGGATGCCGCAGCGCTCCAGGGCCTGACGCAGCTGCTCGGCCTGGCGGTGGTTGCTCACCAGCAGGCAACAGTCGTCCGGCTCCAGGGGACGCTCCCCCTGCGGACCCTGCAGCCGCAACCCCTCGCCGAGGGTCTGGACGAGGTAAGCGGCGATCCCCTCGGGCAGCCGCACCTCCAGCTCACTGCGGCTGGGGAGGGCAGCAGCGTCCGGATCGGGGGGACCGAGCCAGAGCAGATCGATCGGCGCTCCCGTCGGCCCGGAGCGGTTGGCGCGGGCCTGCACCGGCGGCACCGGCAGAGCGGAGCGGAGCAGTCCCGGGGCCATCAGGGCATTGCAGGCCTGCACCAGGGCCGCGGTGGAGCGGCGATTCTCGAGCAGATCGAAGCAGTCGCCAGCCGCCTGGGCGGCGCGGCGGTAGGTGGCCAGATCACCCCCGCGGAAGCGGTAGATCGCCTGCTTGGGATCACCCACCAGCACCAGGACATGCTGCCCCTGCCCGAAGGCCCGGCGCAGGATCCGCCACTGGATCGGGTCCGTGTCCTGGAACTCATCGACCAGCGCGGCCCGGTAGCGCTGGCCGACCGCCTCCAGCAACGGCGAGGGCTGGGCCTGATCGAGGCCGGGATCCAGCTGCTCGAGCAGTCCCGCAAAGCTGACCACTCCCCGACGCTCCCGCCGCCGGGCCAGTTCGGCGCGGCCCCAGTGGCAGGCGTGCAGCAGCACCACCTCGGCCGGGCCATCCACCAGGGCCGCGATCGCCCGCAGCAGGGACTCCCGGGGCAGCCGCTCACCGGCCCCCTGCTCAGCCTCGTAGCGCCGCGCCAGCTTGGCGAAGGGGCCTGGGTGGAAGTAACCGCTCAGCAACTCCTGGGCTCGCACCGCCTCGTAGCACCCTGCGGCCGGCTGTTGGGCGATCCAGGCATCGAGTTCGGCCACCCGGTCCTTGCGGGGCCTTGCCGCATAGGGCGTGGTGGAGACCTTGCTGATGCCGGCGGCCGCCTGTTTCCAGCTGGCGGCGGCGGCGCAGAAATCGGCCTCCAGGGCGGCCCCATCGGCCTGCCAGCGATCCAGGAAGCGGCGCCAGCGCCCCTCGAAGGAGGCCGGCAGGACCTGGGGCAGCGGCTCGCCGGCCGCGAGGTCGGCGGGGAGGGGATCGAGGGCCAGGGCCGGGTCACCATCGAGGCTGGCGAGCAGACCCACCAGCAGCTCGGGCGACAGCCGGGCCGCCTGCAGGCCCGCCAGCAGGTCGACGGGCAGGGCGAGCACCTGCTGTTGCCAGTAGTCGTGAACGACCTGCTCGACCAGGCCATCGCTCTGGGATTCGACCCGCAGCTCGGCCGGCCGGCCGGCCTCCAGGGCTTGGCGTTGGAGGGTACGGGCGCAGAAGCCGTGGATGGTGGTGATGTCGGCGGCATCGAGCTCCTCGAGGGCCAGGAGCAGGCGTCCCCGCAGCAGGGCGACCTGATCCGGCGGTTGGTCTGCGATCCAGGCGGCGAGCCAGCCGCGCAGGGTTGGATCGACCCCGGCCCCAGGATCCGGGACACTGGTCGCCCCTGGCGGAGCCGCGATGGACCAGCTGGCCTCAGCCAGCTCCTGGCGAACCGCGGAGGTGGCCTCCAGCAGGGTGAGGGCCTGCTGGAGGCGGCGGGCGATCCGATCGCGCAGCTCGGCCACGGCGGCTTCGGTGAAGGTGACCACGAGCAGCTCGCGCAGGGCCCAGCCCCGTTCGGCCACCAGCCGCAGCACCAGGTGGGACAGGGCGAAGGTCTTGCCGGTGCCGGCGCTGGCTTCGAGCAGGCGGATGCCTGGATCGAGGGGGAAGGCGTTGGCCTCGAAGGGCTTCATCCGCCGCCCCTCCGCCGTGGGGATGGCCTGGCCCCGTCCTGATCGGCAGCCGCCAACGGGGCCTCGAACAGGTCGGCAGCCAGCTCGGCGAAGGCACCGCTGAGCAGTTCGGCCACCGGCAGGTCGCCGCCGAAGCAGGCCACCATCTCAGGCCGGCTCCGTTCTCCGGGTCGCTGGGGATCCCCCTCCCAGCGCTGGCGGGCGACCTCCAGCCCCGAACCCGTCCGGCCCCGCTCCCGCTCCCACCAGCTCCAGCCGGTGCGGGGTGGCACCGGGCTGCAACTCAACCGCCAGCGTTCTCGCAGCGCGCCGAGCCGTGTCAACTCCTCCCGCGCCCAGCCTGGATCTGGCGCCTGGAGGGTCAGGGTGCTGAAGCGATCGCCGCTGTCGCGGGCCAACAGCACCCCGCGACCGGGGGCCCGGCCGGGATCGGGAGCGGCGGCGCAGGCCAGCAGCAGCTGCAGCCAGAGGTCCAGATGGTGGGGGGCATCGGCTTTGCCGAGGTGCAGCACCAGCACGGCGCCGCCCTGCCAGCGCTGGCTGGCCCGCCAGGGTCCCCAGGCCAGGTCGCCGCTCCAGGGTGAGCCGAGGGCGAGGGCCTGTTCTTCGAGGCTGCGCCGACGCTGCTCCAGTCGGCGGGCCTCCAGGGCGGCCGCATTGCGGGGGGGCAGCAGCCCCTGACCCCGGCAGCTGTGCAGCCAGTCCTCCTCCGCCCGAGGGGCCTGGGGGTCGCCCTCGATGGCCCGCAGCAACGCCGCCCGCTCCCGTTCACCCAGGCTCAGGGGCTCGAGATCCTCCAGGCTTCGATCCCATTCGGCGGGGCGAAGGCCCAGGCCCGCCAGCCAGTGGCGCTGGGGCTCCATCAGCCAGGCCCGCAGATCGGCGAAGGGATCCTCCACCGGCCCGGGGCGCTCGGCATCGGCGGCCGCCGCATGCGGCGGCATGGGACGGCGCTGCAGCGGCGGCTGGCCCCGGGTCTGGGAAAGATCGAGCAGACGGCGGGCGGCGAGCTGGCGGCGATCGCAGCTGGCGGGGGGGCGACCGTGACGGGGCTGGAAGTTGGCGCGCTCCAGGGGGCTGGCCGGATGCTCCACCAGCAGGTCGGCGGCCCCGGGGCCGAGGGCAGCCGCCAGCCAGTCGAGCCACTGACGCACCGGCGTGGCCGGCTGCAGGGCCTCACCATGGCGATCATCGCAACTCTTCCAGCTGATCAGCAGCCGGCTGCGGGCTGAAAGCAGGGCTTCGAGCAGCACATAGCGGTCCTGGTCGGAGGGCTGGGGATCGCCGAGCCGGCGTCGACGCTCCATCAGATGGAAACCTGGCCGGCCCCCGGGGCGCGGGAAGACGCCGGCATCGAGGCCCATCAGCACCACGACCCGGTGGGGGATGGCCCGCATCGGTTCGAGGGCGCTGATCGTCAGGGCGCCGCTGCGATGGCCGAAACGGCCGCTGTCAGCAGCGAGCGCCTCCCGCAGCACCGCCGCCACCACCGGAGCCTCCAGCTCCAGGGCGGTGCCACCCGCCAGCTCCTGCCAGCCATCGATGCTGGCGAGCAGGGTCGGCAGCTCGGCAGCACCATCGCCGCCGTCCGCGAACAGGTCGGTGAGCAGAGCCCGCAGCCGCTCCGCCCAGCCATCGGCGCTGGTGGGGCGGCCGAGCACCGCCAGCCAGTGGCGCAGGCGGGTGAGCAGGTGCAACCAGCGGCCGGTGAGTTCCAGGGGCGCGCCACTGGCGGCCGGGGCGACGGGGGCCTCCTGTCCCGGGGCCAGGCCTGGCTGTTCCGGCAGCACCAGGCCGAGCAACAACCGGTCGATCGCCCATCCGAGCGAGTGGGTGGGATCGCCGCCGCGGTCGCGGCCATCGAGGCCCCAGCGGAAGCCGACCCTCTGCAGCAGGGAGCCGAGGCGGCCGGTCTCGGCGGCGCTGAGCCCGAAGCGCTCCTGCAGGGCAGGGCAGGCCAGCACCACCTCCAGGCCGCTGGCGGTCAGGCGCTCGCCGGCGAGGGGCAACAGGGCCAGCAGGGCAAGGGCGATGCCGCCCTCCCCCTGGAGGCTGCGATCGGTCAGACGCCAGGGAAGCACCACGCCGGTGGCTTCGCTGTCGCCGAAGACCGCCCCCACCAGGGGTGCCAGCCGATCCACCTGGGGGGTCATCACCAGGATGTCCCGCGGTTCGAGGCTGGGATCGTCGTGGAGCAGTTGCAGCAGGCGATCGCGCACGATCTGCACCTGGCGCAGATCGCCCGGGCAGGCATGAAACTCCAGGGAGTGGTCGCCTGGCTCCAGCCGCAGGGCCGAGGCGGGACGGTCGGCGGCCAGCTGATCCTGGAGCTGATGGAGCAGGGGAGCCGTGGCCGGGCTATCGGAATCGGGGGCTGCCTCGGCGCAGGGTTCGGGGGTGTTGAGCAGAAACAGGGCACTGTCCTGGCTGTCGCCGATCTGGTCCTCGCCGGTTCCCTCAAGCAACTGCTGGAACTCGGCCCCCAGCCGCCCGAACCGGGCTTCCAGACCCTGGGCTTCCAGCAGCCAGTCCGCGTCGAGGGGTTCAGCCAGGGCGAGGGAATCGCTGAGGCGCTGGCGGCGGCTGGCACAACGGCGCCAGAGATCGGGACAGGGGCTGAGCAGGTAGATCTCCACCGGGCGCGGCCCGCAGAGGGCCTGCAGCAGCCGCACCTGCACCGGCGCCAGGCTGCTGACGCCGAACAAACGCAGGGGTGGAGCGTCGGGATCGGGGGGAAGGGTTCGCAGCCTGGCGATCGCCCGCTCCGCCCGCAGGCCGAAGGGTTCGCCATCGAGCCGTTGGCGCAGGGCTCGATAGAGCAGGGGCTGCCAGAGCTGGCTGGTGGGCAGGGGTTCGCTGTCGTTTTCCTGATCGCGGCCCTCCTCCCAGGCCCGCAGCAGATCCGGACGGTACAGGGCGTAATCATCGAAGGCATCGGCGATCGCCCGGGCCAGGGTCCAGGTGTCCAGGCGCAGCTGGCGGCTCGGGTCCCGCCCCTGAAGCCATTGGCCGAGGGATTCCGCCCTGGGATGGGCCGCCAGTTCGGGCAACAGGGGCAGCACGCTCCAGACCAGCCGTTCGGCCCGCCAGGGATCGACGGCGGGGTCCGGTGCGGAGGCTTCCGGTGCAAGCAGCTCTTCCACCAGGGTCCGCAGCTTGCTGCCGGGAAAGGGGAAGCGCAGGTTGGCGGCGATGCCGCCGAGTTCCACGGCCAGCCGTTCCCCCAGCCAGCGGCTGGTGGGCCAGGTGTTGACCACCACCTCCACCGGCGTGAACGGATCGGGGGGATCGAGGCGCAGGGCCGCACCCAGCACGGCGGCCAGGAGCTCGATGCGGTTGCCTCGGTAGACCTTCAGCATCGGCTTGCCACCCGTGGATCCTGGGCTGCCCCTGGGGAAGCGGGGGTCAGGAATCCGCCACGGATCGGCCGTGTGGTGGCGGAGACGGCTGGGGCTGGGTTGGAAGCCGGACCCAAGGTGCTCCCTCAGCCGATGCTGGTGAGCCGCGCCGGCAGGAAGGCGGGACCGGCAGGCCGGGGACCGTCGGCGTGGATCGAGAGAGCGGTCTCGGGGCAGTAAGCGGTGAGGCGCCCGCCGTAGCAGGCGCCGGTATCGATCAGCACGATGGCCTGGCCCCGACCCACCCGTCGCACCCGCTGGCCTGGGGTGTGGCCGACGATCACATCGCCGAAGCGGCCGTCGTAGGCCTCCCAGAAGGCTTGGCGGATCGAAAGATGGGGCTGCCAGCCGATCGGATCGAAACCGGCATGGGTGGCGACCCAGCCGGTGCCCCAGAAGGCGGTGGGCAGGGCGGCCAGTCGGTCCGTCCAGGCGCGGCAGCAGCGATCACCGAGCTGGCGGTAGGTGTCGCAGCCGGCCAGATGGCGCCAGGCCAGCCAGCCCTCCCCCCGCAGATCCTCGAGGAGGGACTGCTCATGGTTGCCTCGCAACCACACCGCCCGACCGGACTCGACCAGGGACCAGACCCGTTCCATCGCCTGAAGGATGCGGGGTCCACGGTTGATCACATCACCGCAGAAAATCAGCTTGTCCCGTTCTGGAAGCCGAGCCAGCAAGGCCTCGAGGGTCTCGGAACAACCGTGGACGTCCCCGATGATCCAATGGTGGTAACCATCGGTCGCGGGGCTGGGAGGGGGCGTCATCAGGTGGGGGCTGCATCGACAGTCTTGCGGGTGGTGCGCCCTTCTGTCAGCCCCTGCTCACGGCTTGGTCCCCGAACCGGCGAAACCGGCACGGAGTCACCCTCATGGCCCTGGATGCAGCTGATACGGTGCCACGAGCGGAAGCGGTGGCCATGGATCCGTCATCACGACCGGTGGCGCAGCGGGTGGCGCTGCTGGTCAAGGCCCTGAACGGGGCCAAGCGCACCAATGAGGCCCTGGCCCGCTGCAGCGATGGTGAGGCGATGCTCGAGGTGCTGCTCGATGCCTCCCGCAAGCTCAGCCTCGGCCTGAGCCGCCGCGATCTGCTGGAGACGCCCCCGATCCGCGATTGGATCTGGTGGAAGAACAAGGAAGCCCTGCTGACGATCGGCGACAACAAGCCCCGCTATCAGCAGGATGGCGGACAGGGCCGTCCCGGGCGAGGCACCAGCCCTCCGGTCAGCGGAGATGACACCAGCGCGGTGGTCCCCGTGGAACCTCAGGCCCCCCAGGAGCCGCGGCGTCGCTTCCTGGGTTTGTTCTGAACCCCAGCTCCCGGCGCTCCGCTGGCTCCGGGCGGAGCCGCGGTCTCCTTTTGAAGCTGTCAGGTTGAAGCCTGTCAGGGCCGAAGCCTGTCAGGGCCGAAGCCTGTCAGGGCTGGAGCCTGTCAGGGCCGGTGAGGGCCCGCTGACCGCCGGGACCTCAGGAGCCTGTTGCGCGTAGCCGCATCGGCTCCAAATCCCTGGGGAGATCCCGCGACACAACGGAACAGGATCTCCCATCGATCTCATCCGCCTTGCGATTGCGGCGCCGTGCCAAAGGGCAGATGGATGGCACGGCAGCAGATCTTGCGATGACGGTGCAGAGATGTCCTGGATGCCCTTTGTCTCAGGATGAGGCCGCGATAGTCGCCGCTTCGGGTCCGTCATGGTTCAGGGCCTGGCCTGTCGACCTACGCGCAACAGGCTCCTCAGCCGGCCACGGCCAGGGCGTCGGCAATGGAGGCGGAGGGGGCCTCGAAGCTGCCGCGGGCCACGAACTCCAGGCGCAGTTTGAGGAAGGTGATGAACTTCTCGTCGGTGGAGACCACCGCCGCCGCCGGCCGCGGCACCGAGGCCGCCAGGGCCGCCAGCTCGGGCGCCTCAAGGAAGCGGGGACGCCGCAGCAGCCAGAAATCGATGGTCTTGCCCTGGTCGCCGTAGTGGCGCTCGCGCTCCCGCAGCACCTCCGCCAGGGGCTCCTCCACGGTCAGGAAAGCCTCGCTGGCGGCGATGAAGTGGTAGGTGCTCATGGGAGGCGGCTGCCGAAGAGGGGATCGCGGCGGGGATTCTGAATCAGCGTCTTCATTTCCCGCACCGCCTCCTTCAGACCCACCGCCAGAGCTCGGGCCACGATCGTGTGGCCGATGTTGAGTTCCTCCATCCCTTCGATGGCCGCCACCGGCTCGACGTTGGCGTAGGTCAGGCCGTGGCCGGCATTGACCCGCAGACCCAGCTGGCGGGCGGTCACCGCCCCCTCGATCAGGCGGGCCAGCTCGCTGGGCTGTTCGTCCCAACGGGCTTCGGCATAGCGACCGGTGTGCAGTTCCACCCAGCGGGCGCCGATGGCGCAGCAGGCATCGAGCTGGGCGGGATCGGGATCGACGAACAGGCTCACGCCGATCCCCTCATCCTCAAGGCGTCGGACCAGCGCCGCCAGGGGAGCCACCTGGGAGGCCACATCCAGCCCCCCCTCGGTGGTCACCTCCTCGCGCCGCTCGGGCACCAGGGTCACCATGGCCGGGCGGACCCTGCGGGCGATCGCCTCCATCGCGGCGGTGGCCGCCATTTCCAGGTTGAGACGGGTGCGCACGGTCTGGCGCAGCAGGTCCACATCCCGATCCTGAATATGGCGCCGGTCCTCGCGCAGATGCACGGTGATGCCATCGGCCCCACCGAGCTCCGCCAGCAGGGCATGGGTGACGGGATCCGGTTCGACCGTGCGCCGGGCCTGGCGGACATTGGCGATGTGATCGATGTTCACCCCGAGGCTGGCCATGGCGCCACACCTGCCGCAGCAGGAAGGAAAAGGTGGAAGAACCGTATCGGCCGAAGGGCCAACTGCCCGCCCCGCCGCTGCACCGTCAGCCGCGCTCCCTACGGTTGGTTCGATTCCCTATGCAATTTCGGTGGTGGTGGCAGGCCAGGTCCAGCAGGTGGCACCGGAGGCGATCCGGATGGCGGCAGCGGATCCCCCCCGACCGCCTTCCAGGGAGGGTGCCGAGCTGCTCAGCGCCCGGGAGCGGCGCGTCTGCAACGGCATCAGCCCCTGGCTGTCGCCCCTGGCGATGGTGGCCACCCAGGACCTGGCCCTGCCCGCCTTCTTCAACGGAGTGGCGGTCCAGGGCAGGGAACACCTCAGGCGCGAGGGTGCGGTGCTGCTGGCGCCCACCCATCGGGCCCGCTGGGATGCCCTGCTGCTGCCCCATGCCGCCGGCCGCCGCATCACCGGCCGCGACTGCCGCTTCATGGTCACCCTCGATGAGATGCAGGGTCTGCAGGGCTGGTTTCTGCATCGCCTCGGCTGCTTTCCGGTCGACCAGGGGCGGCCCACCCTCTCCAGCCTGCGGCTGGCGGTGGAGCTGCTCGGGCGGGGCGAACAGCTGGTGGTGTTCCCCGAGGGGCGCATCCACCGCCAGGACGACCCCCTGCGCCTGCATCAGGGGCTGGCGAGATTGGCCCAACTGGCCCGCAGCCAGGGGGTGGAGGTGCGGGTGCTGCCGGTCGGCATCGCCTATGGCCATCCGGTGCCCCGAGCCGGGGACCGGGCAGCGGTGCAGATCGCGCCGCCCCTCTGGGTGGAGGGAGAGGGGCGGGAGGCCGGTCGCCGCTTCACCACAGCCCTGGCTGAGGCCATGGCCGACGCGGAGCGCCAGGCCAGGCGGCTGGTGAACCGCCCCCTGCCCGACCCGCCGGACCCGCTGCGGGGTGGCCCGTAAAGTTCAGATTCCCCACTGGCTCCGCCGTGCCCAGGCCCTCCGCCACCCCGGTCCGCCCCTTCGCAGCGGGCCTGTCACCAGCGGAACGGCAGAGCCGTCCAGGGCTGCCGAGTGTGGTGGCGGCCTGGCTTGTCACCGCGGGCTGCGGCATGGCCCTGCTGGGCCCCACCGCCCCCTCCCTGTGGATGGGAAGGGCTGCCGCCCAGGAGGCGGCCGTTCCGCTCAGCGCCCCGGGAGGGGTGTTTGATGCCAAGGGGATGCAGGCCCTGATCGCCCGCGGTGATGCCGCCGCTGCCGCCGGCAACCTGGCGGAGGCCCGCCGCAATTACGACCTGGCCCGCGATGCCAGCCGGCGACTGCTGGGTTTCTACCGCGACCTCAGCGGCGCCTTCCGCGGCCTCGATGCCCGCATCCCCCGGGAGATGGATGACAAGGCCCGCCTGACCCTTGAGACGATGGTGCAGGCCAACCTGCGCCTGGCGGCCCTGTTCCGGCGTCAGGGGCAACCGGAGGTGGCCGTGCCGCTGCTGGTGGAGGTGGTCAAGGTGATGTCCCCCACCAGTGATCAGGGGCGCAAGGCCTACCAGCAGCTGCTGGAGCTGGGCTTCGTCTCGACCCCCTGGTACGGCGGCGCGGCCCCGAACTGAGCGCAGCCCCCGGGGACGGCCGACCCGCCCCGACTGCCCCTAGATTCCCGCTGCCCGCTCCCTCCCCCAACCCCCATGGTCCACCCGGATCAGGTCCGCGAAGCCATCCGTCGCGCCATCCCGGACGCCCAGGTCGAGGTGGAGGATCTCACCGGTGGCGGTGATCATCTGCAGGTGCGGGTCGTTTCGGGGGTCTTTGCCGGCCTGGCCCGGGTGAAGCAGCACCAGCTGGTCTACGGGGCCCTGCGCAGCGAGCTGGCCAGCGAGGCGATCCACGCCCTGGCGGTGCAGACCGCCATCCCCGCCTGAACCCCCTGGGCCGCCGACCAGCGCCCAACCCCTTCCTCCCCCGCACCACCTCCACCCATGGATCCCACCACCCAGCAACGGATCGAGGCCCTGATCGCCAGCAGCCCCGTGTATGTGTTCATGAAGGGCAGCAAGCTGATGCCCCAGTGCGGCTTCAGCAACAACGTCGTCCAGATCCTCACCACCCTCGGTGTTCCCTTCGACAGCTTTGACGTGCTGAGCGACATGGAGATCCGCCAGGGGATCAAGGAGTTCAGCGATTGGCCAACGATTCCCCAGGTTTATGTGAACGGCGAGTTCATCGGCGGTTCAGATATTTTGCTGGAGATGTACAACTCAGGCGAACTGCGCGAAAAGCTGGCCGTTGCGCTCGCCTCCTGACCCGGCCCGGGTCTGTCAGCGGTCCAGCATCTGGATGCCCAGGGCGGCTGGACCGCTGGTCCTGCCCAGGCAGGCCCGGCCCTCTCGTCAACAAGCCCCGGCTGATCCCCGAGCTTTCAGGGACTCCGGGGCTTTCGGGCAGATCAAGCCGGCAGAACCAACGCCTGGCTCTTCCAGGCGCGGGTCTTCGGGGATGGGTTGGGGCTGAGTGGGCCTGAGGGCTTGGGCCTGAGGGCTTTGATCAGAGCGCTTCCACCTCAGCGCTTGCACTGGGCCAAACGGTGGCGATGGGCGCGGTCGATGGGAACGGTGCGGTGGCACAGGTCCGATGGCAGCAGCGGCAGCGGCGGTGCGCTCAGTAACGACCGGTCTCGCGCTCGTAGAGGGTGCGGGGGTCCCCATCGGGGCCCAGGAAACTCGAGGGATCGAGGATCCAGCGGTCGATCAGTTCCTCGAGGCGGCGCTGGTTCAGAGGGTCGAGCACCGCCGTGCGCCGGAGGGCATGGAGGTAGCCATCGGCGTAGAGCCGCAGCTCCGACGGACCGTGATACCGGCTGGCCAGCTCCTGGCAGGCATCGCAGAGGGACTGGAAATGGCGGATGGCGTCCGGATGCTGCAGAACGGTCATGGAGGGGGTGGGGACCCGATGCACCATTGTGACGTCCCCGACCGTTGGTGTGGAGGGGCTGACGTGCGGAGGGCCGCCCTGATTAGGGACGGTTTGAAAGGCATCGCCTGATACGCGTTAATCCTTTACATACCCGTTAGGGTGCGCTCATCAACGAGTGTGCGGGTTGATCCCCGCGATCCCGAAGAGTTCCACATCGGCGAGAGGCATGCGAGAGGCCACCCCCAGCGACTCCGGAGGCCAGGCCCACAGAGTCCTGGTTGTTGATCCCCACGCCACCCTGCGAACCGTCCTGGCCCAACGGCTACGTCAGGACGGCCACCTCGCCGCCGCCGTCGCCACAGCCCGCGAAGCCCTGGAAATCTGCCAAGACCAATCCCCGGACCTGCTCGTCAGCGCCGAACTGCTTGAGGAAACCTCCGCCCTGAGGCTCGCCGCCCAGCTGCGCTGTCCGGTGATGGTGCTCACCGCCCGCTCCGGTTCGGAGCCGGTGGTGTCCCTCCTCGACGGCGGTGCCGACGATGTGCTCCGCAAACCCTTCGGCCTCGAAGAGCTGGCGGCCCGGTGCCGCACCCTGCTGCGACGCAGCGGCAGCGGCCTGCAGGAACGGGTCTGCGTCGGACCGCTGGAAGTGCATCTGCTGCTCCGCCAGGTCACCCTGCGGGACCAGCCCGTTGAGCTCAGCCCGCGGGAATTTGCCCTGCTCTGTGCCCTGTTGATGCCTCCAGGGGTGGTGCGCAGCCGCCAGGAGCTGCTGCGGATGGCCTGGCCCCCCTTCAGTGGCGGACCCCGCTCCGTCGACACCCAGGTGCTCACCCTGCGACGCAAGCTCGAACAGGCCGGCCTGGGCGAGGGTGGCGGCATCGAAACGATGCGCCAGCAGGGCTATCGCTTCAGTCTCGACACCCTTCCTCATCAGGACGAGGCCAGCGATGCCAGCAGCGACAGCACCGCTTCCACCCGGATCGCCGCCTTGAACTGACTCCTGCGGGCAGCCGGTTCAGCATGGGGTGGATTTGAACCCCACCGTCTGGCGTTCCCCTGTCATGCCGCTGCGCTTCGCTCCGATGCTCGTCCTGATCCCGTTGTGGACCCATGGGACGCCCCTGATGGCCCAGGCGGTTTCCCGGGATCCTGCCGCCGGGGCGCCGAGCCAGACCAAAGCGCCGGGGAGTGGAGAGCCCCCAGCCACCGGTTTCTTCCTGCTGGGCGGTCGCAGCGTGGCCATGGTGCAGCTCGAGCAGATCACCTATGTCGGGGATTGTCCCGGGGATCAGCAACCGGAGCTGCGCAACCTCTCCTTCCTGGCGGCGGCGCCTCCGGCGCCCTATCAGCGCCTCCTGCTCCAGAACCAGACCACCGGCGGCTACACCGACCGTGAATACGACGAACGCCGGCCCAGCTCCCAGAGCTTCAGCGCGGTCCTCGGCCAGGGACAGCGCGGCAGCGCCCTCACCCTGGCGCCGGGGCTGAACAACTTCAGCTACCTGGTGCGCCAGCGCCTCCAGAACCGAATGGTGGATCGGGGCAGCGCCAGCCTGCAGGTGGCGATCAACCGCAGCACCCGCATCCGCAACTTCGAGGAGATCCGCGAGGAGCTCTACTGCAGCGGCGACAGGAGTCGCAACAGCACCACTGAGCTCAACGCCTGCCCCAACGGGCTGGTCACCCTGGAGCGGATCGGCGTCTGCCCGGGGGGTGGGCGCACCACCCTCTCGCTCGAGAGCATCCGCCGCGGTGGTTATGGCCCCGGTTTCTACGGCGGCGGCTATCCGCAGGGCGGCGACCCGAGCGGTGGCTGGGACGATCGAAGACCAGGAGGCGGTGGCGGCCGAAAGCCGAACAAATCCCGCTGACGCAGGTCCGCTGCCGAGGGTCCCTCAGCCGTGGGTGCAGTCCTGCGGCGCCGCATCCAGCTCAGAGGGTCGTGGCCAGAGGGGCCTGCAGCCGCAGCAGGCCGACCACCAGCTCCCCCGCGAGCAACAGACCGCAGAGCAGGGCCAGCAGTCGGTAGGTCCAGGGAGGGCTGATCCGACCCACACCGGCTGTGGAAAGACCGGAGCGCTGGCTGAAATGGGCCAGGAAGGTCTCGAACCTGGCGATCCGCTGCGGCAACAGGTAGGCGCCGCCGTTCTGGTCGCGCACGTAAAAGACCCGACCGCCCTGGCTGGTGCCCACCGGCGTCAGACCGGTCATCGCCGACCAGTCCAGCTGCCAGCCGCGACGCAGCAGCCAGCGGCACCAGGCCGGGTGCTCCACCCGCACCCCATCCGCTCCGATGACCACCCGCTCGCTGGTGATCGCCAGCACCAGCACCAGTCCCAGGGGCACCGCCAGGGCCAGGGAAGGCCGCAGCCCGGGGGGAGCGAGCACCGGCAACGGCAGCACCAGGGCCAGATAAAGGGCCAGCAGGGTGAAGCGAATCAGCGGAGCCATCCCATGGGTGGACTCGGCTGTGGGGGATGGGGTCACGGCGCTCAGCGATCGTCGGGGGAGCCGGGCAGGGGTTCGAGCAGGGTCGGCGGCGTGTAGCGGCCAGCGAACACCTCCGCCTCGCGCCCCTTCCAGAATTCGCCAAGCCGCATCAGGTCGGCATGGGCCTGCTGAAGACGCTCGAAATACTCCTGGGGATCCATCTCCTCGCGGCTCTCCTGCAGCTTGGCCAGCCGCAGCAGGTGGAGATTCCAGGGCTTGGCCAGCTCGCCGCGGGCCTCGAAGTAGCGGGCCAGGTCCCTGGAGGGAGGCAGGGGGGGAATGGCCATCGGGCGACAGCGCGTCGAAGGGTTAATCACCCTATGGACGCCGGAGGCTGGGCCGTGGATTCGAGCTCAGGACGCATCGGGCGGATGGTTCAGTCGGGCAGCGCCCAGGGATTGAGCCCCAGGTCGGCACCGATGCGATGGGCGCAGGCGAAACCGCTGAAGGCCACCGCATTGAGCCCCTGGCCGGGGAAACAGGAATCACCCACGCAGTAGAGGCCCCGCACCCCCGTGCGATTGAAGGGCATCGGCAGCAGGCCCGGCAGCCGCAGGGCCGGAATCGGACCGTAGCTGCCGCCCATGCGGCCGAGGAAGCGGCGGTGGCTGCGGGGGGTGCCCACCTCCCGATGGCGGATGGCGCCGGCCAGGCCGGGCAGGATCGCCTCCAGGCGAGCGATCAGGCGATCGGCGTCAGCCTCCTTTCTGGCCCGGTAATCAGCCGGGGAGAGGTGCTTCCAGGCCTCGATGCTGCTGGGGGTGAAGGTGTGCAGGATGTGGCGACCCGCCGGCGCCAGGGAGGGATCCAGCAGGGTCGGCATCGACACGAACACCACCCCCTGCTCCGCCTCCATCGCCCCCCAGTCCTCCAGCAGCAGATGGTGGCAGTGGAAGCCCTCGGGAACCACGGCGGCATCGATGCCGAGATGGAGCGAGAGGAAGGAGGGAGAGGGGCGATAGCGGCGCCGCCAGGTCTGCTCAGCCTTCGGGGTATGGGCCCCATCGACCAGGGGTCGGGCCACGGCGCCCTCGCCTCCAGGAACACCGGCGAAGGTGTCCCAGCGGGTGGCGTTGCTCACCACCCGTCGGGCCCGCAGGGTTTCGCCGCTGGCCAGTTTCACCCCAACAGCCCGACCATCGCCCCCCTCCCCCTCGATCAGCACCTCCACCACCCGGGCCTTGTAGCGGATGGCGCCGCCGTGGGCTTCCAATCCGGCCACCAGCTTCTCGGCGATCGTGCCGACACCACCCCGCGGATAGTTGATGCCGCCCGCATGGCGATCGGAGAACACCATGCCGGCATTGATCATCGGGGTGCGATCCGCTGGCATCACGCTCCAGCAGAAGCACTCCATGTCGATGAAGCGCAGCAGGCGCTCATCGCGGATGTGCGCGCGGGCCACATCACCGACATTGAAGGGCAGCCAACGGGCCAGCCCGAGGCAGGCCAGGGGCGCCCGAAAGAACACCTTGGCCAGGTAGGCCGGGTCCTCCAGTGACAGCAGCGGCATCGCATCGAGGCAACGGAACACCTGCCAGCAGGTGTCGTAGAAGGCGCGGATCCCTTTGGCCTCGTGAGGGAAAAGGGCGGTGAGATCGGCGAGGAAGCGCTCGTAATCGCGATCCACCGCCAACTCCAGGCCGCCGGGCAGGTGGTAGGCGAGCTGGGCCGGATCGGGCACGGTGGCGCACCGCTGGCCCACATCAGCCAGAGCGCGGGTCAGCAGATTGGTATGGCCCTTCTCCCCGAAGCCAAAGATCATCGAGGCTCCGACATCAAACGTGTAGCCCTCCCGCCGAAAGCTGCCGCCGCTTCCGCCGGGGATCAGGTATCGCTCGAGCACCAGCACCGTTGCCCCCTTGGCCGCCAGCTGACTGGCCGTGACCAGACCGCCGATGCCGCTGCCGATCACGATCACGTCCCAGGCCGTCTGGGCGGAGTCGCCAGCGCTGGAGCGGGCGGGGAGGGTTGCGGTCACCGTGGAATCCGGAGGCTGGAGGGACCCTAGGTGGCGAGTGGAGAGGGGGGCGACCAGCGGGACAACAGGCGGCAGCGGGACGCTGATAGGGAAGCCCAGGCCATCCGCACCGGAGGCATCAGCGGTTGGCAGGCCAAGGGGCTTGCGCGGGGCGGCGGCGCAGGGTGCTGACAGGCCCGCTCCGAAGCCTGCCAGAGTCCAGCTGCTGGGTCCATGCAATCGGCGAATGGGGCCTGGCAGCCTGTGGCCCATGGGACGGCAGGGCAGGTCCCGAAGCTAGACAGACCGGATCGGGGGCCGATGACAGCATCACCCTCAAAGGCACAGGGCATCAAGGACACCTGAGCACCATCATCACGAGATCTGTGGTGGCGCGATCATGGCGTCCATTGGCAGAGCGCCACAATGTCGATGCGGACCAATCCACGTGAGCCCCTTGTTCGAGCAGGGAAGGAATCGCCCCAGGGATGTGGTGGATATCCAGCCAGGGGCGACAGCCTCCTAGGGAACACCCTGGGCAGGGTTGCGACAGCGAACCGTGGTGGGGTCAAGCGGCAGAAGGCGCAGGCTGCGCCGGTCGACGCGCCAGGCCTTGAGCAGGTCCTGAAAGTCTGCAATCTCCGAATCGCGCGGGCCAGGGGAGCGAATCGCCACAACCGTTGCATCGCTCAGGCCAGGCACTCGGCACAACGACTGCTCAGGCAGACTGGCGATCAACTGGAGCGGTGCTGATAGGCGTTCAGCGCTGAGTATCTGCAGGGTTTGAATGCTGTGATAGCGGGACCTTGGCTCACGATGGCGAATCGATAACTGCCTGGTCAACAGCAGCCAGGGATGGCCGTTGAGCACAAGCTGTTCGATGATCAGCGGTTGGGGCGTTCGGGCGGGATCATCGAGCATCACGGCCTGCAGAACCGTGATGGAGCCGGAGAGGCCGTAGTGGCGAATCGCAGCCGAGGGACCGAGAACGCGCAAAAAAACAAGACCTCGGGCCAGGTTGGGGCTGGAGTCGCTGGATGGGAGCGGCTGCGGCGCCGATGGCGTGGATGGTGGCGCCAGGGCCAGCGAGGGCTGGATGGAACTGAACAGAAGCAGCCAGCAAAGAGCCACCCCGCCACAACGCCGGAGGGGATGGCCCCAGGTGAAGCGGGGCAGTGGCTCAGACCATGCCACAACAGAATTGGGCGCGGGCGATGACATCGTCACCGTAGTCGTTGTGGGTGGTGCCTTGGTTCATGCCCGCGATGGTTTGCACATTGTTCACACCTGAGTTGTAAGCAACACAAGCACCCTTGAGCACATACTCATCAGCCCAGTCGGGATGGCTGTTGATGATGGCATCGCGATAGGAAGCAAAGATAGCGAGAGCCTGCTCGATGTGCGCCTGAGAAAATGGATCATCAAGTCCCCGCAAAGAATGATAGCGCCTATCAACCTGCATGATTCCCCAGGCTTGGTTATTGTCACCCCAGCCAGGATCACTTCCAAACGCACCAAGGACAGCGCCGAGGTGACTTTCACGGCTGGCGATCGCCAGAATCACCTCAACAGGAACCTGGAAGCGAGAACCGGCACGACGAAGATTCTCACGTCTCTGGTCATTCAGTTGCAGGAGATCACGACGCATGATCTCATGGCTTGCTGCAACACCTGCCTCCGTCAGGCCCTCAGGGCTGGCTGTAGCCATAGAACAACCGCTGGTGGGGCAGACCTCCAGGGCGAGATTCCAGCGACCCTGAGTAGCCGCGACAACCTGACTAGAAATCTGGGCGAGATCACCAAGCGTAATGACGTCATCGCGATCTTCGATTGGTGAGCTATAGCCCCTGACCACACTGACATGCTTCTTCAAGACATACCAGTTATGGCGCTCTTGACGCTTTTGCTTCAATTCAAATTTCCAGTGATCACCGTGATCCTGCAGCCAGTTGGCAAGCAGCGGTGTGGGTGGATCGGTGTGAGTGAATTCAAAGTTGACTGCATCTGGATCGGACAGAGCTGAAAAAGCTGTGCCGGCCTGTTTGGGGAAAAGTGCGTATTCAACAAGACCGAGCCTGGTGGCTGTGAGTTCACCGGCGAGACCATCGACCTCCAGATCGCCCTGTTGCCGCTGGTAGTCAAGGACGGCCCTGAGGGTGTCGTCACCGAACACGCCATCGGCGTCGATTCCCAGCTGGATCTGCAGCCAACGCACCGCATCACCGCGAGATCCCTTGCGTAACAGTGTCACGGGCAGAATCATATCGTCGGGATTGACGCTGGTGGCGAGAAGATCTGGGTTGATGTGGTAGGTTTCATCGTCGATCACGCAATAGGTATCGAGGTCGACATGAGAAGGATAGTCGTTCGGACCGCTGCTGCCATGGCCTGCTTCGATGGCGATCGCATCGCCTTGGCTGACGCGCTGGCCCACTCCCCGCAGTAACTTCAGACAATGGCCGTAGGCTTGATAGCACACATGGCTGCGTCCTTGATAGATGAAGGGAAGATCAAGCCGAATATGGATGCGATGTCCATAGCCTGATTCAAAGCCAGCATGGGCCACAACACCTGAATAATGACAAATCACAGTGGCGCCAAAGCCCCGTGAGTAATCAATACCGATGTTGTAGTGCCCGGGTGCGATGGACTGAATCGAGCCGTCGGCATAGATGGCCTTACGAGGGGAGCGTTTATAGCCGTGACCCGCGGGCTCCATGAAACCCGAGGTGATGAAAACAGTGCCAAGAAGTGGATGTGTGTAACGTTGATAGGGCGCGCTGACCTGGGATTCGGGAATTGGCTTGTCGAAGAGAATTGGGAGGTCGCTCATAGTTCGTGGAAGCAGATTTGAAACTTGGATGGTGATCGGCTGGAAGGATTAATATCCTGAAAGAAATTCTTGATGGCGTCGAGTCGTTGACTGCTCCGATTCCAACCCCCCGTTAAATAGGATCGTAGGTAGCGGCATCATAGTGGACAACTTCAGTCCTGGGGCGAGCACGGATCATGCTCCAAACACCCTGTTCAGCGGCCCAGAGGAAATTCCCAGCCCGGATCGCGTAGTCCCCGGGATAGGGCAGTGGAAAGACCAGAGTTTCAACACGACAGGGTGACAATCCATTGATGCTGCTCACCAGAGCCGATCCTGGAACATAGGCCGCCTGGGGCCAACGACAGCCATGGACCGTGAAGCCGTATTGGCGAGGCTTGTCATTAGCGCCAATCAGACGCAACCAGACGGTACTGCCCTCGGGAACCGAGGTGAGGGGGAAGGTGGTGGTGGATTGGCTGGAGACGCGGCCCTGAAAAACCGGATGACTGCGGTAATTGATGGCCTTCTGGCCACTGTCTTCAGGATCGCCACCAGGATTCACATCTGGAATGGGCAGCAATGGGTTGCCAGACGCGAAGAAGCGCAAGCCATCTTGAACAAAGACGCAGGTTTCATAGGCCACTGCTTGGCCATGGGGACCACGAATCTCAGCATTCAGAGAGGTCCAGGCATCGATGGGAAACCCGGCGTCGCCGGCGGGAGCTGTTGGCTCTGAAACCACGGCGTGGGGCGTGGCATCGGGAGACTCCACGATCACGGCGCCGATCAGACCATGGTGGCGATGATTACGAATATCGGCCATATCATGCAGATAACAAACACTGCCGGGACCCTGGAGACAGGAGTCCGGGGCGAGATGCTCATCGGCATACCAGAGGTATTCGCGCCAGTTGGCACCGCCATGGTGACCAGATCGCTGCACCACAGCACCACCCCCTCCATCCAGCCCGCCATGGCCAGGGCCATGGTCCATCCCCTGGGGACGGGGGGCGACGGTGCCGTCAGGATTGTGGCCGACATAGCTGCCGTCATGGGCGGCCACGTCATAGCTCAGCAGGCTGGCATGAATGGAGACCCTGGGGCTGACGGTACGCCCCGTCGGCAGGCCGAAACGATCAAGCTCGTCGAGGGGAAGACGGGCAGGAGATGGTTCGACGCCAAAACGGGGAAGCCCATCCACCAGGCCCTCATCGTCACCATCGAAAGGGGGGAGCAGATCGTTGATCAGAATCAGGCGCAGCCACTCACCACGCTGGACCCGCAAGACCAGGGGGGCCTGCGTATCGGGGATCCAGTCGGGATCAATGGGAGGCCACAGACCCCGTTGAGCTCGATCGGCAGAGGAGCGCGATTCTGAATCGATGGCAACGCACCGATCGCGGTTGATCGTGTCAACATCCGGATAGGCGACAACGGAATAGGTGAGTCCCCAGGGATCGGTGAGGTGATCACCGCTATAGCGATGTTCGACACGGCGGGCGACGACCACATAGGTACGTACCGGGGAGCCGGACGCCCGTAGGTGATGGTTGGCGACAGCAGCTGGCTCCTGGTGGGTCAAGAGCTGCGGCAATGGCGAGAAACGGGAGTAGTTCTGGGGAGTTGGATTGAGACTGCGCAGCAAACCCCAGCAACCGAGCCAGAGATCATCGATGGCACAAAAATGCCAGAGATGATCGCCTGTTCCATAGGGGGAGGCATCGGCGGGGTTGATGTCCAGCGTGAAGGCCTCAGAAATTCCCAAGGTCTGTTGATTCACAAGCGTCGAACTAGGATTTCCCCAATCGCGGCGCCAGCGCATGCCATGAATACAGAAGCCATGCTGCTCTTCATGGGAGCCCTGGATCAGTCGCAACCGCAGCCGCTCGCCTGGATAAGTACGGATGATCGGGGTATCGGGATCACCGCGACTGCCGTCGAAATTTGGGCGGCTTCGCACCGCCGAGCTGAACCATTGCGAGGGATCGGGGCCGCGGAAGGTCAGAGGTGCGGAGCGATAATTGACACCCATCGAGCCCGGATCATCATCACCGGAGAGCTCGGAAGGCGGGTTCAGAGGTTCCCCGTGCTGGTCGAGCAACGGGATGAAGTCAGCGATCGCCAGGCAGGCCTCCCGGTAGGGAGGCAGACCCGGGCGATTCGGGGGCACGATCACTGCTTCCGCCTCGCCCCAGGCGCGACGACTCTGATCGTCAGCACAGGTCCACTGCGCCCCGAAGGGCTCAGCGATCAGAGCGGCAAACAGACCGTGCTTCTGCCGGAAATTGGCGAGTAGATGATCATGAAAGAAGCAGGGTCCAAACTCTTCATCGACGATCCAGCGATGCAGGCTGACGGTGCGTAGCTCGCCAGGCCCGTCGGGTCCGACGGCCTCGCGGCAACTGGCGCCAGAGAGGTAGTTCCAGCCGGTGGCCGAGCCATCGGCCGAGAGGGGATCGAACTTGACCAAATGGACGTGAAGCCCGCACTCGACAGGCAGTTGTCCATGGTCAAAATGGTCGGCTGGGAATGAGGATAGGTTGTTGTGATGACGCCACTCAACAATGTCACCATGGTTTGCCCTGGGGAAGAGAGGGCCGGGGTTTCTATCATCCTGCGGGTCAAAGGTTAGGCTCTCAATGAGTTCATAGCCTTGAAGTTGATCCGACCATTGTGAGCAGTCAACCTTGAGCAGTCGATAGTAATGGCAGCGGGGATCATGCCAGCCATCGACGTTGTATTGCGCCGGCCGAGATAGCACTTCGATCTCATAGGAGAGCTTACGCGGTGGCGGCAGATCGGCCTTGGCATTCCAGCGCCGGGCCAACTGATCAAGATCAAGAAACTGGCTGCCTGGCTGTTCTCCATGCCGGCAGGGCTCGGGCATCGCTGCCCATTCAAGGACGCTGGCACGGGGCATGCGCAGCAAAGCGCGACGCCCGTTGACAGGAAGGTGATCGCCGAGCGGCGGCGGTGGCGACTTCATCGGAAAGACGCCATCGATGAACCAGGGAAAGCCGGGCAACTGCCATTCTGGATCGGGCGGCCTGCGGCCGGGCAACGGATTGAGCGGCGGACAGTAGCTGCCATCCGGATAGGCCCTACGGCCATCGATAAGGCGGTCGTAGCTGCGCCATAATCCCCACATGCCGTGGTGAAAATGAGGATAGAGATGACAATGCCAGATGATGTCACCAACCGAGTGCTGTCGACTGCCGGATCCGTAGAGCGGATCGATCGTCATCGCACACTGGGGTGAGATTGTGATCGAATCGAGCAGCTGGGATCCCTTGTCAACCGGATCGGTGGTCGATGGCTGTGCCGTATCGGCAGCTACCGCCCGCCACTGATGAACGTGAAGGTGGTAGATGTGTGTTTCCTTGACGCCGGCATGAACCAGCCTGACCCGACAGGGATCCCCTCGATAGGCCCGCTGGACATGGGTGACAGGATCCCCGAAGAGCCAGGAACTATGGTGTTGCTCCTCGCCGGCCACACGCTCCAGCCAGTCACCGGTTGAGGTCCGTGCCGTCCAGAACTGTTCATCGAGCTCCTGGCCCAAGGTCCACATGAATGCCGATCGATCAACGCCCTCTCCCTCGGGGAGGGGACGATGGCGGCTGGCCTCGACATAGGCGCGCATGCGGTGCGGGAGCCGATGATGCATCGGTTCGGCACGATAGGAGAGGGGCATGACCGTGTGCTCTCCGGTGGTATGCAGACCGGAATGCACTTCGGGCTGATCATGAATGAAAACGGTGAATTCACGGAAGCTACGGGGAATATTGTCGGAGTGGAAATCGATAAAGTCAGAGTGAAGAGGATCATCGATATCCTCGCCATCAGCATAAATATCGAGGTCGAGGAAGTTGCACCAGGGATAATTGGATGCGGCGGAAAGATCCTCGCCTGGCTCGCCGCTGCCCTGCTCCCGCAGATCTTCTGGATGGAACCAGCGGCTGTTGGCGGGTTCGACCAGCAGGGCCCCAAAAAGGCCGTGGGCATTGCTGCCACGTTCATTGCCGCGCACATCGGCCAGATCATTGATCGGCCAGACACCCTGCTCGGTAGCTTCATAGCGATACCAATGCACGGCATCACCGCCGGGAGGAACCCGGCTGTCTTCGTTGCCACCGATCAGGCCACCATCGGCAAAGCGCACACCATGGCCGAGAGGGGGATGCTGCCACGCCGGAATCTGATCCTGAGAGAAGTCGCCAATCGGCTCATCAGCCTGTCGAAAAATACGGGATAGACCAGGGCCCTGCAGATGAAAACCAACCGCCCGCTCAGACAGGGAGTTCTGGAACTGAATCGTGATACTTTCGCCAAGGTTGCAACGCAGGACCAACGGTCTGACGGCAGGGATCGGCTTCATCGGGTTGAAGCGATCGAAGGGCCTGCCGCGATCACTGCTCGGCTGATGGTCATTGAGCAGAAGCTTTTTCACCCAATTCTGGGGAATCGAGGATTGGCTTGAAAGATTGAAGAGTGCTCGCTCAAAAGAACGAAGGGGATCGAACTCGCAGCGTTGAAACCACTGCTCGATCGCCGCATCAAGCAGCTCTCCCTGGACCTGCCAGTACTGGCGCAGCTGGCTGCGCTGCTGCACACTCAGGCTGACAAGACGGAGCGGTGCTCGATCTTCCAGGCCATCGAGGCTTGGTTCGCGGGGTTCGGGATCCAGCCAGCTGGTGAGACCAGCGGATGCATTCAGCTCCCGCAGGGCAAACTGAACATCCTCGATCTGCTTGGAAAGATTCAGACGCATGCTGCGCAGCCTGGAGCTCTCGCAGCCATGGGCCGGGTTGCGATCAGCCTGGCGCTCATCCAGCGGAACCAACAGATCATCCGCATCCAGCTGCTCACGCTGCAGCATGGCCAGCAGCAACTGGCGTTCCTGGCGCGATCCGCCCTGCAGACGAGTGATCATCAGCTCAAGGCGCTCGAGTCCATCGACTACGAGACTGATGCGCTGACGTTTGCTGTGCAGCCGAGGCAATAGCTTGTCCTCATCCCGCCAGCGCTCCCGCGCCCAGCGCAGCAACACGCTGATCGGCTGAAGCGTGTAGAGAAGACCGTCTGGATCGTGGTCCCCTTCCAGGGTGTACACGATCGGCATCGACATGGCGATGACGTGATAAGTCCGTTCAGAAGAGGAGTGGTTCATCGAGCCTGACCGTGTTGGTGGTGATGATGGAGATGCAGGTGGTCGTGGGTTTGATGCGGGGTCACTGGATCAGGCGCAAGGGGCGAGGTGGCATCGCCTGAGTTGCGTCCAGAGTTCACTCCTGAATCGGCAAAAAGCAGAACAGCCAGCGCGAAGGCGAAGCCGGCCTGGATCGGAATCAACTTGCGAACGGAGGGAAGCAGTCGCTCGCAGAGCATGAGCAGCGAGACGATGACCATCACAGGTAGCAATAAACTGCCCACCAATAATGTGATCGCCATCAGCGGCCAACAGCAACCGATGCAGACCAGGCTGTAGCGCAGCGCCACCGATGCCAAGCTGCTGACTGGCTGATCCGGCCGCCAGTGCACCAGCATCAATCCGGTTGGACTGCGACAGGCGGTCAGACAGGATTGTTTCAACGGCGATAGCTGGTAAACCCCGGCCGCCAACACAGCCAGACCGGCCAACAGGGGCTGCCTGGCATGGAGCCATGGGTTCAGAGCCAGGCCATGGCTGATCAGCAGGCTCAGCAGGGAGAGAAGAAGACCGGCAACCATCCAGGCCGAAACGAAAAGCAGGGCCGCCAGGGCCGCTAACCAAAGCTCCCCGGATCGACCTCGGACAAGCCGGCCGACGGCTCTGAAGAATGGCAGGGCCGGAGGCAGCATCATCGCCACGATCATGATCAACCAACTCAGCAGCCATCCCGCCGATAGCCATGGATCGGCATGGCTGACCTGCAGGGGCAAGGGCAAAACGGTGAACCATGGACTGTGCTGAAGGATCATCACAACCCAGGCGATCGAACTGGGCACTAGAACAGCCGCAGCAAGCCTGGAGAGGTGGAGGGTTTTGGTCATCAATGCTGCGGTCGCGTGTAGTCAAAACGGGAGCTCATGCCGGCACGGCCGGAATAGACGAAGCCAGGGCCCGGCAGGGCGGCAACAGCAAGCTCAAATCGGCCGACATCCTGGACAACAACCTTGCCAACCAAGGCGAGCTCATCGTGCAATGCCGTATCCTTCAGCCTCAAGGGTTTGGAGCGAGGCTCGCCGGCACGGTTCCTGTTCATGTAGGCATCGCGGTACTCAGCACTGGCCAGCAGCGTTCCCTCGATGGTCAGGGAAACGGAATGGCGATCCGAGCTGCGGGAGGAGCCAGGGGGCCTGGAACCCGGTGGCTGCCAGTCAAAGTGGGCGGTGCCAGTTTGCACCACTGAACCCATCAGGCGCTGCAGGCCATCGAGCCCGGAACGATTGAAGAGATCGTTCGGCTCCGCATCGCCAGAGCTGGCGTTGATGAATAGGTCCAGCAGCCTCTGCTGGACGATGATATCGAGGGTATCGTCAACAAAAAAAGCCGATTGAGTACCGCGTTGACGGGCATGGTACGAGGCGGCAGCGATCGACTTATCAGCCAACGAATATCCATCCAATCGGCTTTCTTCGTCGAATCTCCAGACGTAGAGAGCACTGCAGTGATCTTCATCGGGTGTTTCGTTGACCCAGCAGGGACAGATGGTAAAACAATCACAGAACTCCAGAAATGAGCCTTTGAGAACAGAGGGGGAATAGGCAGTCATGATGCTCCTAATTAATTACGGATGACTAGCTAGGGATGACTAGTTACGAATGATCAGCAGAGGCGTAGCCTCGGCATCGCGGCTTTTGATTCTTAGACGTCTGCCGACATCATTGGGCCTCAGAGCCTGGGAATCGCTGGCCAGGGTCTGGCGGATCTCCCATTCTCCCGGGGCTGTGGTGATCGTGTCGATCTCCTGGCCCATCAGGCTGGCGCGGATCACGGTACTGGCGCGATCCGTTTCCAGGCGACCACGAATCAGATATTGCCGTTTTGCCGTGCGGTACTCACAGAGTTGTACGGATAGCTCTTCCGGAGCAGGTGGCACCACATTGATCGTGATTGGCTGGGCATCGCTTCCCCCTGCCGGCCCCGTAACCTCCAGCTGGATGTCATAACTGCCGGGTTGGCTTGCCGTGAAATCACAGGTCATCTGATCAGGGGTGGCCAGGGTCACGGCGGCATTCGGATCCACGGATGACCACTGGAAGCTTGCAGCCCCCCTTGAGCCGCTGCCATCGAGGAGCAGAGGTTCGCCAGCCAACGCGGCTGCCAGAGGCTTGATGATGGCTTCAACGGGCTGGTTGCCATCGACACTGCCCTGGACCGCGATGGGAAAACGCCAGCGACAGGGATCCATCTGCGGATCGACGACGACCTCGAATATCAGCTCTGCAGGTAGCTGGCTTGGCGCCGGGATGATGATCGAGACAAACGCTTCACTCTCGATTGGTGTGCTGCCACTGAACGCATTGAGATCGCTGATGGCGAGGCTGGGAATCGCCACCGGCTGATTAGGATCGGAACTGCGAATCTTGAATCTGAGCTCATCCTGCTGGCGATTATAGACACCGTCAAAGACTTCAAGCAGCGGTTCAAATCGTATGGGAATGCTGGTGACGGGCTGATCCGTGGCATTCAGCAGCTGAGCCGATGGCGGGAGTTGATCGCTCTCGACGATGGCGCTGTAGAGCCCCTTGCTCTCGACAAGACGGACATGGGAGAACGGAGAGCTATAACGCAGATCCATCCCCGGCCACGATTCCGCCTGGATCGTAAGAAGGAACCGACCGTTGTCGAGCCTGGCATAGGTGGCGCGCCGAAGCCGCACACCGGCACGCCGGGCCAACCGACCCTGAAGCGTGAACAGCGAGCTGAGGGCCTCATCGGGATTCTGCAGCGCGGCCGAACTGCCAACGCGGGCGGTGCCATCGCGGATCTGGGGCCCAATGATCTTGACGTAATCCACCGCCGTTCCTTGTTCACGATGGGGTCCTGGCTGGATCCGCACCGCTGTGACACCATCGCTGATGTAACCGTTCTGTGGATCAATCAGAGGACGCAGGAAGGGCGCCACCTGGCCTGAGATGAGAACCCTGGTTGGATCGCCTTCAGCAATGCCGAGATCCTCTGTGTAGTCAACACGGCCCCGCTCATCAGCCTCGAGATCAACCAGCTTGCCGTAGGGATGAACCACGGTATAACGACCCAGGGGGTTCACACCCTTCATCCGCACCCGAATCCGGGAAAATACGATCTGCTGGCCTGCGGCGGGATCACCGCTACCCCCGAAAGCGGCCTCCAAACAAAAGAGAACCTTGGCCTCACCACCCGGCTGGCCGGTGGCGGCTACCGGTATCCGGGATTCCGCGAAGAAATAGAAGGCTTCATCCGGAAAATTATCGGGGAAGCGCAGGGGCAGCTGGGGCTGGGGTCGATCGCCCACCGCAGGTGCGAGGGGATCAGGCTCCAGCACCAACTCCAGGCGTAGGCCTGACCCATCAGCGAACCAGAGGGGGAATCCATGCAAGGGGTCGAGGGGACCGGCACTGCTGAGCCTTGGAGGAGTAGGTCCTGTCATGGAACTCACTGGCAATGATGCTGGCGATGATGCTTGGCCACGGGCGAGCGATCCATGGGCATGACTGCACCGGGAGGGCGCAAGCAGCCATGGATGACCCAATCAATAGCAACCAACAGAACCAGCGAAAAGGGCAGCGCCGAATTCTTAACATCGAGAGGCATGAATGGAGCTATCGAGCCAGGGATCGTTGTTCATCTGGTCATCTGTGTCTGCAGTTTGCTAACGGCTTACAGGCTGGCTTACAGGCTGGCTTACAGGCTGGCTTACAGGCAGGCTGACTGGCCGCCAGACCTGTCACCAACCCTGTCGACCAGCCGATCGCCTTGGCCTTGGCCTCGCCCTGCTGCGGCGCAGCACCTCAAGCCGGGCCCTACTCAGGGCCACAAGGGCAGGGGCAGGGGCAGGCCGCATCGCCAACCTTTCGCCATCGTCTCGTCCGGGGCGGGGGGTGGCGCAGCTCCAGCTGCCGCCGGCAGCTTCCGGTGACGCACAACGGCGGGCGACTGCCAGGCTGCGCTGGGCGGCATGTTGTTGATGATCGGCTGATCATCGGCGGCGGGGTGCGCTTGCAAGTGGGGCGCCATCCTCGATGATCTCCTGCCGTTGCCACGGCCGGCGATGGCCGGCCTCCATCATCGTCCGTCATCCTTGTTTGTGCTACTCAATCAAACGCGTGATCGCGTCTCTGCCGTAGTCAATGGTCTGCAGCTTCTCAGCGCCGCCGATGGTGCCGGCCCTGGCCAGCGGTGGCCCTTCGGCCGGGGCACGGTGCACCACGCCTGCGGCAGGCTGGGGAGGCCCTGGACGGCCAACCGCCTCGCCACCGTCAGCGACCGGTGCGTTGTCGATCGGCATCTCAAGCTGCGCGATGGTTCGGGCCTGTACGACTGCGACCTGTCGGTGCTGCCGATCAGCACCGCGGCCACCCCTGTGCTGGCCCTGGCCGGTCTGGCCCCTCGTCTCTTCCACCACCTGGGCGGCCCCCCATCGGCACCCTCACGGGCGGCCCCACGCCAGGGATGAAGGTGCTGGCGACCGCCGCCAACCGGCCCCACAGACGCCCGGCCCCGGCCCCAGGGCCTGGGCAGCGGCGGCAGGGGAGCGACGCCGCAGCCGCACCAGCAAAGCCCCGGCAGATGGCGCCGACCAGCAGGCCAGGCCATCGGCTCAGGCCATTGGCGGCACGGTCGGCCCGGCGGCCATGGACCTCGATGATCCGCCGCGCGGTCGACCCCTCGTTCTGGCGTAAGGCCCCATTCGACACCGCCCCGCCGATCGGATGGGAGTTGGATGGCTGCCTGCCCCTTCCTTCCAGTTCCGGCGATGGCCGACCCCAGCCCGCAGCCCCTGGCCGCAATCGCCGAATGCTGGATCGGCCGCTGGAGCAACGATCGCCAGGTGGCCGCCAACCTGGCCCGGGGCGGACCGGCGGCCCCGGAACTGACCCGGGAGCGGCGTCGGATGGAGGTGGTGCGTCTGGAGGCGCCCCAGCTGGGCCCCTGGGTGCTGTTCTTCGAGGAGATGTGGGCCAGCCAACCGGACCTGGCCCACCGCCAGAGGGTGGTGGCGCTGGTGCTGGAGGAGGACCAGCCGCGGGCGCAGCAGCTCTTCTTTCGGCAGGGTCCGGCCTACGACCGCGACCCGATCGATCCTGCCGCTGTGGCGAGGCTGGAGGCCGCCGACTTCCGCCATGAGGCCGGCTGCGATCTGTTCTTCCGCTGGGAGGCGGAGCATGGGCGCTGGCGGGGCGAGATGCGGCCCTGCGCCTGCCGGTATCAGCACCCGCAAAGCGGCTGGGTCTACGCCGACTTCTCGATGCTTCTCTACCCGGATCAGCTCTGGTATAGGGATCGCAGCCTGCACCTGGAGGATCACCGGGTTCGCGGCGAGATCGATGGTTTCAGCTGGCTGCTGTTCGATCGGATCGACGCGACCTGAGGAGGGCGGCTGTGGGCGGTGCTAGCTGTGGTCTGGATGGTCAGGCGAAGATGGATAACGGTTCTGCACCGCTGGGCCTTGCGCTGTTGCTCGCCGCTGGACTGGCGTTGAGCCCGGTCAGCGCCCGGGGCCAGGGCGCCGCCGGGGTGAGGCCAGGGGCCGCTGGCGGCGTCGCCACCGCTGGCTGCAGCCGTCCCCAGCAGGTGCGGGATGCCACGGCGGCGGAGATCCAGTCCTTTGTGCGGGGCAGGGGGATGCAGGTGCTGACCTTCCTGGGCTACTCCGGTGCCGGCTACAACGACCCCGATGCACTGCGCCAACGGGCCGAGGCGGTGCTGGACGGCCAGGATCCGCGGCGAACCCTGATCAACATCGGTGCCACCGCAGAGGGGATCGGCGCCGTGTATGCCATCGCCAAGCGGAAGGGCTTCAACACGATCGGCATCGTCTCCTCCCTGGCCCGCGATGGGGGTGTGGCGCTCTCGCCCTGTGTGGATCTGGTGTTTGTGGTGAAGGATCGGACCTGGGGCGGCAACCTGCCGGGCAGCGATCAACTGTCCCCCACCTCGGCGGCGATCGTGGCCAACAGCACGGCCCTGGTGGCGATCGGCGGCGGCGACGTCGCCCGCGATGAGCTGCTCGCCGCCCGCCAGGCCGGCAAACCGGTGCGCTTCTACCCCGCCGACCTGAATCACCGCCTGGCGCGGCAGAAGGCGCTGCAGAAGGGTCTGCCCGAACCGGTCGACTTCCGCGGCAGCGCCCATGGGGCTCTGGTCGAGGTCCGCTGAGCCGCGGCGGCATCCACGCTTCGGCGCAGGGGCCAGCAGCATGGCGGCAGCGACCCTGGCAACCGATGCTGCTCCTTCCCCTCTGCCCCTTCAGCGCCGCCCGGATCCTGGCCCTGAAGGCCACGGTGGCGCTGCTGCTCACCCTGTTGATCAAGGCCAAGCTGAAGATCGTCGGGTTTTCGGCCCTGGGGATGGTGTTGCTGCTGGCCCAGCTCCTGGTGGTGCTGGCGGCGGCCGGCGCCTTCAGCCTGGTGCTGGGGGCTGGTGGGGTGTATGCCTATCAGCAACGGCGGACGGCCGGCATCTGAGGGTTTGAGGTGGTCTGGCTTTTCTGGACAGCCCCCATCGTTAACCTCTGAGGCGGGGCACCGCCCCTGAAAGGGGCTCCCACCGATGAGCAAGCGCCGCACCCACAGTCCCGAGTTCAAGGCCAGGGTCGCCATGGAGGCGATC